>JADFUW010000009.1 GCA_015222205.1 Chloroflexota bacterium | reverse complement strand
TTTGATTCCGGCGGTATCTCGATAAAGCCGTCAGAGAAGATGGGTGAGATGAAAGGGGATATGGCCGGGGGGGCGGCGGTTATGGCGGCGATGGGGGCGATTGCTCAATCTAAGCCCAGGATTAATGTTGTGGCGGTTATTCCGGCTACGGAAAACCTGCCTGATGGCAATGCGATAAAGCCGGGTGACATCCTCACCGCGATGGGGGGGAAGACCATTGAGATTGTCTCCACTGATGCCGAGGGGCGGCTTATTTTAGCTGACGCTTTAGGCTATGCTAAGAAACTGGGGGTTAAACTCATAGTCGATGTGGCTACTCTAACTGGTGCCTGCCATATAGCTCTGGGTGATGTTTGTAGTGGTGCTTTTGGTAATAATCAGGAGCTTATAGATAAGGTAATTGCCGCCGGGGCTGAAGCGGGGGAGCTTATTTGGCAGATGCCGATGTATGAGCCGTATAAGGAACAGAACAAGAGTGATGTCGCCGATATTAAGAATAGTGGTGGTAGGTATGGTGGGGCGATTACCGCCGCTCAGTTCCTGGCTGAATTTGTTGGTGATACCCCCTGGGTTCACTTGGATATTGCCGGTACTTTTCTGAGTGAAAAGGAGCAGGGCTTCCTGGTTAAAGGGGCTACCGGGGTGCCAGTGCGTACACTGGTGAACCTTGTCCTGTCTCTAGCCAAGTAATAATTAGAGGAGGTTTAGTTATGAAGGTTATAGTTCCGCTAGCTGAGGGGTTTGAGGAGATCGAGTTTTCTACTATTGTAGATGTTCTGAGACGAGCCGGGATAGGTGTTACTGTGGCCGGGTTGGAGGGAAATGTTATTAATGGAGCCCATGGTGTTGGGGTAACACCTGATACCTCAATAGATAAAGTAAGTAGCCGTGATTTTGATGCTATTACCCTTCCCGGTGGCAGCCCGGGCTTTATCAACCTAGGGGAGAGTAAAAAAGTATTGCAGGTGGTCAGGGAGATGAGTGACGAGGGCAAGTATGTTACCGCAATATGCGGCGCCCCGTCAGTACTGGCTAAAGCCGGCGTAATTCGGGGCAAGAGGGTTACCATATTCCCTGGAATGGAAGCTACCTTGAGTGGGGCTCAGTATAGCAGCGATAGGGTTGTTGTTGATGGCAAGGTTGTTACCAGTCAGGGACCGGGGACAGCTATGGAATTCGCCATCAAGCTGGTTGAGCTTCTGGTAGGTAAGGGTAAAGCGGAGAAGGTAGCCGAAGAGGTTCTGGCTGGATTCAAGCTCTAATACCAACTACCCAAATTATAGTTCTAAAACCTGTGCACCGTTCTTCTTCATTTCCCCCGGGGCGTATTCAATGTTTCAGCACTTCAGCGAGCATTAACAGTATCGGTCTTCCCTTCTAGCTTGACAAGCTCACGGTTCTATGGTGTATAATTACACTAGTAAAGCCGGTTGGAAGTTTGCAATTGCCCATCTATGTTGTTACTCAGAAGTTACCTGACCATGGATGACCAAACTGCGACCGAGTACCAAAGAAGGGAGGTCATCCATGAGCTATGTGGACAAGACCCTAACGTGTGTGGAGTGCGGTGTAGAATTCACCTTTAGTGCTGCCGAGCAGGAGTTCTTTGCTGGCCGGGGGCTTACCAATGAACCCAAGCGTTGCCCTGAGTGCCGACAGGCCAGGAAGCAGCAGCGCCGTGAGGAGCGTGGTGGCTGGGGTAGTTATGGTCGGCAGAGGGAAATGCATGACGCTGTCTGTGCTGAGTGTGGCAAGGAGTGCCAGGTGCCTTTTGAGCCTAGAGAAGGGCGCCCCGTGTATTGTAGTGAGTGCTACGCTAAAGTTAGGGATCGCAATTCTGTTTAGGATAGTCAGCACAAATGAGGAGGGGATTGCTTATGTCACCCCTCCTCATTCTTTATCAGCTTAGATGTCGGGTTAATATAATAGCATGTCTGAGAGGGGCGAAGTCCCTCTTTTTAATTTTTCCCTCTTTAAGAGAGGCTATTGACTGCTGTGGTAAAATAGTATATTGAGGGATTTAGGAACTGAGAAGTATATTTTGGACATAAGCTGCATTGTTCTTACTGGTGGCAAGGGCTTACGTTTGGGGCAGGATAAGGCGTTAGAGACTATTGGTCAAAAAAGTTTGCTTGAGCAGGTAGTATTCCAACTTAGCTTATTTAACAGTAGTATTCTCATAGTTACTGCTTCAGAGCGATCTTACCCCCAGCTTGATGGTTATTTAAAGTTAAGGGTAGTGGGCGATATTTATCCTAGTAGGGGTCCCCTAGGTGGTATTTATACTGGCTTGAAGGTATCGGATTCATTCTATAATCTGGTTGTGGCTTGTGATATGCCCTTCTTGAACCAGGCTTTATTAAGTTATATGACGGGGGTTTCGACTGACTTTGACCTAGTAGTTCCGCGACTCGGTAATATGATTGAGCCGCTTCACGCCGTTTACTCAAAGGCTTGCTTGGCTCCTATAGAACGCCTGATTAAGCAAGGCAGTCTGGGCGTCAGAGAACTTTTTACTCTGGTTAGGGTAAGGTATGTAGAAGCTGAGGAGATAGACGGGTTTGACCCTGAGCATCTGAGTTTTTTTAATATTAATACTAGCTCGGATTTGGCAAGGGCCAGGGGACTTATCGGGGGATGAGTCATGATAAGTGTTGAAGAGGCTTTAGCTAAAATTCTTGGTTATGTCGAGGTTCTCGGCGAGGAAGAGAGCCCTATTTTAGACTGTCTGGGGCAGGTTCTGGCTGAGGATGTATATTCTAGTATTAGCGTTCCCCCATTAGACAATTCAGCCATGGATGGCTATGCCGTTAACTCTGGTGATACTCGTGGTGCTAATGAAAAGTCACCTCGATTTCTGCGGGTTATTGACACGGTGGCGGCGGGTTCTATTTCCGGTCGCGAGGTAGAACCGGGTACGGCTGTTCGCATTATGACTGGAGCCCCGCTGCCTAAGGGGGCGGATAGTGTAGCAAGGTTTGAGGATACAGACGAGGCTTCGCGGCTGAAGTCGGCGGCGGAGATAGGTATTCTAGAAGAGGTGGCGGCTGGCTGTAACATTCGTCGGGCCGGTGAAGATATTGCCCAGGGAAAGGTAGTATTAAGTAAAGGGGTAGTAATTAGTCCCTCAGAGGTTGGTGTTTTGGCTTCTTTGGGGCGAAGCACGGTGAAGGTCATTCGCCGCCCTCGGGTGGCTATTCTGGCCACCGGTGATGAGCTGGTTAGTCTTGGTGAGCCTCTGCCCGTCGGAAAGATATATAACAGTAATAGCTATAGTGTGGCGGCTCTGGTTAAGCACTATGGTGGTATCCCTAAAATACTGGGGATAGCCCGAGATAATGAAGATTCGTTAGTAGCTGGTCTTAGCCGGGGTCTGGATGCTGATATGCTGATAACCAGTGGTGGTGTCTCCGTTGGGGACTATGATGTCGTCAAGGATGTTTTGGCTAAACAGGGCGAAATTGCCTTCTGGACAGTTCGGATGAAACCGGGGAAGCCATTAGCCTTTGGCACGATTAGGGGGGTCGGTAGGGCTGGTACAGTGAGAAACATACCTCATCTTGGTTTACCGGGTAACCCGGTTAGTTCTATGCTTACCTTTGAGCTCTTTGTTCGCCCGGCTATCCTTAAGATGATGGGTAAGAAGAGTTTGAGCCGGCCTACTGTTGACGCGGTGATAGAGGATACGGTGGTTAATAGTGACTCACGGCGTATTTTTGCCCGGGCGGTAGTGAAGAAGCGCGGTGGGCAGTATTTCGCCCGACTGACTGGTCCTCAAGGCTCAGGGATTCTAACCTCTATGAGCTTGGCCAATGGGCTGGCAATTATTCCAGAGGATAAGACAAGGGTAGCGGCTGGGGAGACGGTTCAGGTGATGATGTTAGATTGGGGAGGGTTTAAAGCGTGATATTTAAGGCTTCTGAATTTGTTTTTGAGCCACCGCCGGTGGTATCTCGGGCGCGGCGTGTCCTGATTAAGCCCAGCGCTGGCTACCCGGTGCCCTATCCCGTAACTACCAGCCGGCAGATACTATCGGTGATAATAGAGGGGATTAGACAGGTTAGCGATGCTGATATCCTTCTGCTTGAGGGTACCCCTAGTGGGAGACCGGTTCAACCGATATATAAGGCCCTGGGTTATGACTTTCCCCGAGTACTAGCACTGGATGTGAAGGATTGTATCTGGGTGGAGGTGGATAATCCCTTGCCTAAGCCCCTGGCGGTACCGACCTTCTGGGTGCCTAATGTTATCCTGTCTAGCGATTACTTGATAACCGTGGCTCCATTAAAGGTTGTTCGGGGAAGGGGTAGCCTTAGCCTGATGAACCTGCTTACATTGCTACCGAGCAGTAAATATGGTGGTGGGGCAGAGGGGGGCTGGCATGATTTGTATAGTCTGGGAATAGACAAGGTGATAGCCGACCTCTATTTTACTTTACCCTTTGACCTGGGGATTATTGAAGCTCGCCAGAAGTTCATTAGTTGGGACGACCCCACTCGGGGCGAGGTTATGGATTGTGGCAAGGTATTTGTTGGTGAGCCTTATGAGGTAGATAGTGAGGCTTCAGAGCTGCTGGGGCTTGAGACAGAGTATCTTGACCTGATTAGAGTGGCTAAGGTAGGCTTTGAGACCTAAAAACCTCACCAAGCTAATGTCTTATATGAAAGGCGAAGTAGCCTCCAGTATATTCTGACCACTTAGTTGTTACGTCAGTCACTTTTGCCGTTGGTGGTCCTACCTTGAGGTAGTTGATTAGTGTTTCTAACTTATTTCTTTCTCCCTCAGCCCGGACCTCCACTGTTCCCTCCTGGGGTAGGTTACGCACATAGCCGGTCAAACCTAGCTGTCTCGCCTTTTGTTCGGTAAAGTAGCGGAAGAAGACACCCTGAACGAGGCCATATACGGCTATCTGAACTGAGGCTAAGTCACTCATTGCTACTGGCGGCTATCTCTCTTACTCCCCTGTCTCTGGTTCCTTCTTTCCCTTTTTAATTACTTCCACCGTGGTTGAGGCTGGTAATATAGTAGTATCAGCCGATATTTTCTTGGTGTCCTTTTTGGTTTTCTTTGGTTCTCTATGTCGGTAATCTCGTCTCCCCATAGTGACACCTCTATTTGAGTATTTGCCGGGAAGTATTTTATGAATAAAGTTTAGCAAAGAGAGGCTATGATGTAAAGTTGGTTTGAAGCCTTTCAAGCGCTGAGCGAGCTGCCTCAGTCTCGGCCAACTTCTTACTTTTACCCGACCCCCATCCTAGAACAGTATCACCGACTCTTACCTCAACGGTGAATCTTCGGTCATGGTCTGGTCCTTTTGTATCTGTTACGTGATAGACAGGTATTGGCTGTCCCTTGGCTTGGATAAGCTCTTGGAGCTGTGATTTATAGTCAGCCTTGGTGCCCTGACTAGTTACTTTCTTAAGCTCTTGGTTAAATAGCCTCAGGACAAAGCCTCTGGTAGTAGCCGAGCCTTGGTCAAGGAAAATAGCTGCTATCACGGCTTCTAGGGCTCCGGCTAGATTAGTCGTCTTATTTCGGCCGCCACTTCTTTCCTCACCCTTACCCAGATAGAGGTAGTCGCTAAGTTTAATGGTTCTGGCTACTCGTGCTAGGGTATCTCGGCAAACCAGGGCGGCACGGAGCTTGGTCATCTTGCCCTCGTTGGTGTTTGGCAGGTCCTGGTACAGCTTTTCGGCGATTACTAGGCCTAAAACAGCATCGCCGAGAAATTCGAGCCTTTCGTTAGGGGTTGGGGCTGAGACAGGGTTCTCATTAATATAGGAACTGTGGACCAGAGCCTGCTCCAGCAGTGAGGGGTCGTTAAAGCCAACACCCAGAATTTCTTGAAGAGTAGCTAAATCAGCCAAACTATAGCTTCCTTTCTTTTAGCTAACTGCTGATTTATTTAGCATAAATTGTCGGGCCTGTTGTGTCAAATAGTGCTTCGGTTGGTGAAGTTTGAAGATGGTCTCAGGCATTATCAGGGCCTTAAAAGCTTGTATTGACAGGGGTGTTAGGCATCGGGTATAACAGGGGGTGTCAGATGGTTAAAAAGAAGAACTACTCGAAGGCTATCAAGAAGTACTTTCCTAGAATTCACTGGAGAATGAAGTATCTCCTGTGTGCTCTAGTTGCCCTTGTAGTCCTAGATGGACTGATAAGTCACTTCCTTGTGGCACACGGCCTGGCGCGAGAGGGGAACCCGTTCTTACAAAATTGGGTAGGTGAGCGCAGTTTCTTGATTATAAAACTGGTAGGGGCACTCTTATGTGCCTTTATCTTATGGGATATATACAAGACACGACCTAAGATGGCATTGATAAGCAGTTTGTGCTTTGTGGTCTTATACTCAGGAATCGTGTCCTGGAACCTATTTGTATTCTTCGTTGCCTGATATTAAGCATTTTCTGTGCGAAACTAGGTCCCTAAGCCGCTTGGGAAGGGGGGAGTGGGGGTGTTGAGCCATCTGCGGTTGCTCCCAGTCTAACCAGATGCTATAATTTTAACACTTTGGGGAATCGTCTAGCGGTAGGACGGCGGACTCTGGATCCGTAAGGGAAGGTTCGAATCCTTCTTCCCCAGCCAAGCTTTGGGTGCTAAGCCTGTTTTTCACTGAGGAGCTTCCTTTTTTAATCATTCTTTAACTTAAATACGGATGTTTTAAGTAATAATTGTTGTATTTGGGTTAATCCATAGGAAATCAAAGGCTTTTCATTAGCAAGAGCCTTCGTATCATGGGTATATTGACAGAGACCCAAAGACATGTAATATCATAAACATAACACTTTTAATTCATGGGCTACAGGATACATATGGTGCAAATAACAAAATTCGTTACCGTAACGGTTATTGCGGTATTGGTCTTGGCTTTGGGGACAATGTCGCCAGTAACGCAGCCCGTATCAGCAGCCATTGGTGTTCTATTCGATACAGGCCATCAGACCGGGGCATCCAATATGTTGGGCTATTATGATATGACCACGGACCTCACTTCACAAGGTTTCAGCTTCAATGAAGATAACGACGGGAATATTACAGAAGCAGATTTAAGTGGGAGTCATATTCTGGTGATGGTAAGGCCAGGCATCCCACTATCCGATTTAGAGATAAGCAATATTAGAAATTTTATCGCTGCTGGGCATGGCTTCTTACTCCTGTCCGATGGGCTAGATGAAAGTGCTATGTCATCAGTTAATACCCTACTAGCCCCCTACGGCATCCAGCAGTCAACTATGCCAACATTGTCCGGTATCTATACAGACATCACAAACCACGACATCACTAAAGGAGTGTCACAATATGACCAAGCTTCACGGGGATGCGAGTTCAGTATCGGCAGTTCCCCGGCATTATCCTTAATAAGAGACACGGCTGGTCGCACATTAGTTGCTGCATGGCATGTGAGCGGTCAAGTTGTAGTTGTATCCGACCAGTATTCGCTTCATCTGAACTCGTACAATAACTGCGACAACAGTGTTCTCATGCGGAATATTTTTAATTGGCTGTCCAATGTTGGAAATCCGATTGCTAATTTCTCAGCCCAACCAATAACAGGTGAAGGTCCACTAAATGTCCACTTCACTGATGAATCTACGGGTGACATTAACAATTGGCATTGGGATTTTGGCGATGGTGCAGCCAGCAATAAGCAGAATCCTACCCATACGTATGATTATATAGGAAGGTATGCGGTCAGTCTTAAGGTCACTGGTGCGAGGGGCATGGACATAGAGGAAAAACAGAGCTACATTCATGTCACTGATGTACCGGGAAGAGTAGCTGAAGTAAAACCCACTGGGCTTGTGACATCCTGCATTAAGGTAGAACCTGGGCAGGTTCTACCCCATGAGGGGGTAAGAATTTCGATAAACGTCACCAACGGCAGTGACACAAAGGGGAGCTATGAGACCATCCTCAATATCAATGGGAAATTAGAGGATAGCCAAGTTATAGATGTTTCCCCAGGCTCTTCTCAAACAGTAGTATTTGATGTGACCAAAACAAAGCCAGGTACTTATGAGGTGTCTATCGATGGACACAAAGTTCAGTTTGTCGTCACCGGGAGCACACCAAGTAGTGTTACGAGTGGTGATGGGCTAGGGACTTCTACAATTATTGCCATTATTCTTGGTAGCGTGCTGGCAGCAGTAGCTATAGTCTTTGTCGCCAGACGTCGACGCCATCCAGCTACTTCCCAAAACATAGAAGAAAAGCTCCGAAAGCTCCTAGATGAATTAGAAAAGACATAGCCCATAAGTAACAGGAGCAAATTCTCCCCACGTGGGCTTCGTATTCTGGGATTTCTTTGGTCGCCCAGCACTTACCATAATGTTGGGAATTGTCCTACTTCACGAGTAATTTTTCTAAGTTTTTAAGGCATTGTGGGGTGATTCTTCTCGGAGGGATTTAGTTATTATCTTGCATTTCAGGTGTTTAAGATAACGGTGCCTTATAGAACTTCAAGCTGTTCTTTGTTAACGGCGGGTAACAGTTTCTTCATTGTTCTCGGTGGAGCGACCTTCTTCATTGGGTTATCGGTAATGTGATCACTATTGAACAGCCAGCCAAACAAGGCTCTGAGGCACGAATAGAACTTGAGCTTGCCATTATGACATGATAAACTATTGAGGTATTGGGCTATTCCCTCAGTAGTCAAGGGATAACCGATAAAATCAGTGAGGGTGTAATGATAGCTTTCAACAGTCCTTTGACTGATACGTTGAGGACGGGATTCAAGGAACTTATCAAACAGCTCTTTTGTGAACTTTTATCATCTGTTATGCTTGTGGCGCATTCGTCTAGGGGTTTAGGACACCTCCCTCTCAAGGAGGAGATCACCGGTTCGAATCCGGTATGCGCTACCA
>JADFUW010000008.1 GCA_015222205.1 Chloroflexota bacterium | reverse complement strand
GGCGGCGTGTGTAAGAGCAGTAATGTTTTTAGCTAAGCCGTACTAATGGTCGAGGGCTTGGCCTGCTTCAGAATTGATATTAGGCTTGAGTATTTGAGGGGGTAAACAAAAAATGGGGAAAGGGGAATTAGCACCTTTTGAAAAAGAGGCTATGAAGAAATTCGGTAACAAGAGTTATATCAAGCAACGCCTTTTGGGTGCGGAGCGAAAGGCTTGGCGAGCAGCAAAGAAGTTATCAAGGTAGAGCTTAAGCGGACGTGGAAGTTGTAGCAAAGCAAAAGAGGGGTTTTTACACCCCTCTTTTTTGTTTTCTCCCCGCCTCCCACCACTGCCCGTGTGCATCTCTTCCCACCCAAGCCCGCCCTCGGGGCATCTGCGGCTTATCCCCTAAGTTGTGTTCGTTTTATATTTTAAGATTTCAACTTTTTAGCTAAATCGCCAATACCCTTGGAAGCCTCTTTTATCTTCTTATCACGTTCAAGCTTCTCAAGCTTTTCATCAAGTATTAATTCTATACCAAGTTTGGTTATTGGAAACGCACCTAGGCACTCGGATTCAGTTAGTTCGTGAATACCTTTACTGAGAATAGAATATAGAGATCTATTTTCTACAAGGAAATTCGGGAGAGAGTTTTTCAATAGGGTGATCCTTTCCTCTATGTGAGCTTTCTTATAAAGGCCATCATCCCACCCACTAGTAGTCATTTCACCTTGATGGGCCTCTTCAATCAAATTTTCAAATATCCGGCGTAGATATACAAATGCTCCTATGCCAACACCATGTGTAACTAATCCAACCGCACGATTAAATTCAGCGTAACTTTCATTGCCTAATACCTTTCTATATTTCTGAATCTCAACAGATGCAAGATCAGCCAGTGAAGGATGTTGGCCAATTTTGGTTATAGACCAATCATGAAAAAGAAAGAGGAAAAATAACTTATGATTCTTATTCCGTGTGCATGTAAAAACATGTTGAAACTCACTATTCCGATAACGAACAATAAAATGCTGATCATCTGACTTGTGTTCTGGATGGAATACACTTTCTTTATTACATTCTCTACAGAAACAATCGAGGTGTCCATCCGCAAAGTAAAATATTTCACGTAGTTTTTCTTGATGTAATTTATAGTCCTTATCAAAATAAAAGGTTTTGTATAATGGTACGTTTAGACAAAAATCAATCATATCAGGTAATTGTTCAGGCTCCGTATTCTCCGTACTCATAATCTCCCCCTCAACAAGTCTGTTACCAAGTATTATATGACATAACTTGTCCCTAGGGAATAGCTAGGCATAATTCAGACTCTATCGCTTTAGAAAGTTTAAAAAGCTGAGCAAACCTCCTCTTTCTTTTTCTTCCCTCTTCTAGAAATCCCTCTCGGTCTCCCTTTACCAAAGGGAGATGCCTGGTTTCCCCCTTTGTAAAGGGGGATTAAGGGGGATTAACAACGGGCGGCTAAACAGCCTCTATCTCCCGCGCCTGAGTTTAGCCTGCTTGACAGTAGCTATGTGGCTTGGCTTATAATAGACTGTCTTTATGAAATCTGATGAGAATACCCTCGCAGCAGGCTGTGGGGATGAATCGTGGGGTGGGGTGTAATGCGGGTAAATGTGTCCGGGCTGCTTAAGTCGGCTATAGGGTCAATGCGCAGTTACAGTATAAGTGATACTATCAGTATCTCCGGCGGCGATAGCTTGGTTCAGGGTGAGGTCTCGCTGGTGCGTACTGACCGTGGTATTCTGGTTAAGGCTAAACTACATACTGAGGTTAAGGTTACCTGTAGTCGTTGCCTGAACTTGTTTAGCTCTCCGCTAACACTAAATATCGTGGAGGAGTACTTTCCGATTATAGATGTTAATAGTGGAGCTTTACTATCCTTACCGGATGAGCCGGGGTATTTTACTATTGATGAACAGCATACCCTTGATTTAACCGAGGCAGTACGCCAGTATGCGCTACTGGCTATACCTATGAAGCCACTCTGCCGTGAGGATTGTGCTGGTTTATGCCCGACTTGTGGCCATGACCTTAACCAGGGGCCTTGTGATTGCTTATCTAAAGAGATAGACCCTCGCTGGTCTAAACTTAGTAGGTTGCTTCAGACCGGTGATGGGCTGGTAACCAAACAGAAAGGAACGAAATAATTATGGGAGCTTTACCGAAACGGAAATATGCTAAGGCACGTCAGGGTAAAAGGCGTAACCATCTCAGGCTGTTGAGTGTGCCTCAGTTGGTCTCCTGCTCGCAGTGTAATAGCCCTAAACTGCCTCACCAAGTTTGCCCTACCTGTGGTACCTATGACGGTAGGGAAGTTGTTAAGATTAAAAGCCCGAAAGAGAAAACTAGCTAAGGGGGATTTATTTTATGCTCAAGACTGATATTTGTGACCTTTTTGGCATTGAGTATCCCATTATTCAGGGGGGGATGGCTCATGTAGCCACGGCTGAGCTGGCTGCTGCCGTGTCTAATGCTGGCGGGCTGGGTATTGTTGGTGCTGGTGCCTGTGAACCAGATTGGTTAAGAGAGCAGATACACCTGACCCGAAAGCAAACGGATAGACCGTTTGGGGTAAATATTCTACTAATATCCCCCTTTGCGGAGCAGGTTATTGATGTAGTTCTGGAAGAGAAGGTGGCGGTGGTTACTACTGGTGCTGGTAATCCCGGTCCTTATATCCCTAGATTTAAGGAGGCGGGGATAAAGGTAATGCCGGTGGTAGCTAGCGTTGCCCTGGCCAGGCGTCTGGAGCGAGCTGGCGTGGATGCCTTCGTGGCTGAGGGTATGGAGTCGGGAGGGGAGATAGGTCAAATAACGACCATGGCGTTAGTGCCTCAGGTAGTGGATAGTGTTAAGCTACCGGTAGTGGCGGCGGGGGGTTTTGCTGATGGGCGGGGTTTGGTGGCGGCGCTGGTGCTTGGTGCCCAGGGGATTCAGATGGGGACTCGGTTCGTGTGTAGTGAAGAGTGCATTGCCCACCCTGATTATAAACAGGCAATTCTAGATGCCAGTGACCGTTCCACAGTAATTTCCGGTCAGATTACCGGATACCCTATGCGCTCTCTGGAGAATAAGCTAACACGAGAGTTTCTGGAGAAGGAAAAATCTGGTGTCTCTATAGAGGAAATTATGGAGTTTGGTGTTGGTAAGGTGCGCTTGGGCTTGATTGAGGGTGACCTTGAGGGCGGCACGCTCCTGGCCGGTCAAATTTCAGGGATGATAAAAGATGTTAAGCCGGTTAAGGCTATTATTGAGGAGATTGTAGCTGAGGCTGAGGCAATAATCACCCGACTTAATGATTTTAGGGGGGTTAGCTAAGGTTAAGTTATGAAGGTAGCCTATGTCTTTCCGGGGCAGGGTTCTCAGAAGGTAGGCATGGGGCGTGATCTTTATGATAGTTTCCCTGCGGCTAAAGCGGTCTTTGAGCAGGCTGACGAGGTTTTGGGATTTCCCCTCTCGCGATTGTGCTTTGAGGGTCCAGAGGATGAGCTCCGCCTGACGATAAATGCTCAACCAGCGCTGGCAACAGTCAATCAAGCGTGCTTACAGGCTGTCCAGGATGTGGATAGTAATGGGTTACCACCGGCGGCTTTTGTTACCGGGCATAGCCTGGGTGAGTATATAGCACTGGTGGTAGCCGGGGTGCTTGATTTTACCACTGTTGTCTATCTGGCTCGAGAGAGAGGACGGTTGATGTATGAGGCTGGGCTGGCTAAACCCGGTGGTATGGCAGCCGTAATCGGGCTTAACGAAGTATCACTGGCTGAGGTGTGTGAAGAGACCGGAACCTGGCTGGCTAATGTCAACTGCCCGAGTCAGCTGGTAATCAGCGGGGCGAAGGAAAGCCTAGCTAAAGCCGCAGAGTTAGCTAAGGCTAGGGGTGCTAAGCGCACTATTTCTTTATCGGTAAGCGGCGCCTTCCATACGCCACTGATGCAGTCGGCTGTTTCCGGTATGGCGGAGATTCTTAATACTATTTCCTTTCGCGAGCCGTGTATTCCTGTGGTGGCTAACACTACGGCCGAGCCAATGACCAGTGCTCGCGAGATAAAGATGGAGCTTCTTAGGCAGTTGTGTCAGGGTGTCCAGTGGCAACGCTGTGTTGAGTATATGGTAAGCGATGGTGTTACTACCTTTATTGAGATAGGCCCCGGGCAAGTGCTTAGCGGACTAATTAAAAGAATAAATACCGATGTTAAAACTATTAATATTGGTGATGCGTCGGCGATTAAGAACTTAGTTAACCTATCCCCCTGACCCCCTTCCCTTATAAGGGAAGGGGGGATTACAGATAAGGGCATAGGCTGAGACATGGCAATTTCCTGGCTGTGAATATAGCCGCCCTCCATCTTACCTGCTGGATGAAACAGCTATACTAACAATGAGGGAGTCCTCAGAAGGGACTCCCTCGCTTAATGTGTGGCTGGTCTGAAACCTCAGCTCAGCGCCGCACTCTTTAGTTGGAACTAGGCACAGTATTATTAAAGGTGCTTATCTCGGTCCATTCATAGAAAGTAACGGTACCAGCCGAGTCAACCACAGCATATGCCTTAAAGTATTCTATCTGAACGAAGTCGCCACCCTCAGGAACAACGTACCCATAGTTTTTCAGCATAGGACTCTTGGCACAACCTTCGAAAGTCCCATCGCCGTCGGGGTCATGCAAGTTGATCCTGACTTGGCCCGCTCCCTTTCCTGGTAGTGCAAACAACGGAGGGATGGAAGTATCACCGGTAAGGACGATCTCACCCCGCTTACCCGAAAAGACGATCGCACCACTCTCTGGGGACTGGGGCAGATCCAAGAACGCTGGGTAATCGTTGATGATACCAGCGTTACCTGCCACGTTGCTTCGCCCGGCCATCACGGTATAACCAGTACCGCTAGTATCCAGATTGTAGGCAAAGGTAACGAAGCTCTGGCCACGGCTGTTATATCGCCAGCCTCCGGGTCCAACTTCGGCGTCCGTTACAGGACTGACGCCATCACCGTGGGGTATCTTAGCCAGAGCATTGTCCACCAGTTTGCACGCCACGAGTTGAGACGGCGTGACAGGGTTGTATGTTACGGTCGTCTTGGCAGCGACTGCCGGTCCGCCAATCAGCGCCAGCAACAATACTACTACCACTGCTATTGGAATTAACTTTTTCACTCTTTATTATCTCCTTTCTTTTAAGATTTTATTATCGCCCCTCGACCTGGGGCATAGCAGCTTATGCATATATTCACTTTTACCTTCAGAAAGCCACACCCCCTTTCAAAAAATAAAAAACCGACCTTTTTGAGGTCGGTTTCACTGTTGGCTCCCTGCCATCTAAGTGCCCAGCTACAGGTGGCAGCTCAGCGCCCCCCCGATTTCTACTCGCCTATAACGCTCGTATCCGATAATATTATAATCTGCCATATGGCGAATGTCAAGATGACTTAACCTCACTTTACCTACCAATTTTTTAGAACTGTAGTGTCTGAAGTAGCAGGAAAGGGAAAGGGGCAGGGGGATGGGTTGCTAAACAACCTCCATTGCCTTATATCGGCGCATCTGCTAAACTCAATTCAAAATGTGGGCTTCTGCTCCTATTCTTTGGCAAATTTAATGTAGGTTGGGGGTAATCTATGGCGGGGGCACGGCGAAAAGCAAGGATACTGGCTTTCCAGGCACTTTATGAGGCTGATTCGGTAGGGCATGAAGCAGAACTAGCTGTGAGCCGTCTCTTGGCTAGCGAGGGACTGGCTGAGGAAAGCAGTGCCTTCGCTCGTGAGCTGGTTAGCGGTGTTATCCATAGTAAGGAAGAGATTGACCAGAATATTCGGCACTTCGCTCCAGCCTGGCCGATAGAACAGATACCCACCGTTGACAGGAATATCCTGAGGCTGGCGATATTCGAGATTCTACTTGATAAGAAGGTGCCGGTTAAGGTAGCTATAAATGAAGCCGTTGAGCTGGCTAAGAGGTTTGGTAGTGATAGTTCACCCCGGTTTGTCAACGGAGTTTTAGGCTCGGTTAGTGCCCTTGCTAGTAAATGAATGGTTTTTAAGTTCAGTTAGTATCCTTGTGAGTTAGTAGAGGCTTTAGGAAGGGATTAGAAAAGTGGTCACCATTTTTGAACGGCTAAAAAAACTGGTTGTGGAGCGGCTGGGGGTGGAGGCGGAGATGGTAGTGCCCGCGGCTAGCTTTACTCGGGATTTGGGGGCTGATTCTATAGAGATGGTGGAGCTTGTGATGTCTTTAGAAGAGGAGTTTAGTAATTCATCTCGCCAGGTTGAGATACCGGACGGGGATATGGATAAGATGATAACCGTCCAGAATGCAGTTGAATATCTTAGGGGTCTGGGTGTTGAGGATGGTTAGGGAAGACTTAGTGTGATTAAAGCAGTGTTTCTCGACTGCCTAGGTACCATAGCTCATCCTGAGCCTGACCGGCATGAAAATATTCATCAAGTTGCCCAGGGATTGGGTGTTGAGCTACCGCTACAGAGATTAATGAAGAGTGTCTATGAGGCGGAAAGTCAGGTGCCGGCGGGTGCTCCACCAAGGTGGCATGAAGGAGCAGATGAAACGCCCTTTATCCACTGGTGGGAAGTATTGTTAGCCGAGGCCGGGGTGAAGCTGTCAAGAGAGGTAATGTTGGAGATTACCCGGCGAGTAAGCCTGCGGGTTAGAAGCATACCCTGGGTGCTTTACGAGGATGTGCTACCAACCGTGAAGATATTAAAACAGAGAGGCTTGACTTTGGGTTTGATTACGAACTTCTTCATGGGTGGCATTGGCCTGGAATCACATCTGGACTTCGTGGTTACCGCTAAGGAAGTCGGGGTGGATAAGCCGGCGCCACCTATTTTTCTAGCTGCCTTGAAGAGGGCCGGGGTAAGCGCCCAAGAAGCACTTTATATCGGTGACCAATATCAAACGGATGTAGTTGGGGCTAGGGGGGTGGGTATTACTCCCATACTTGTTGACCGCTTTGACCTAGCGCCTGAAGTTAGTGACTGCCCGCGGATTCATAGCCTGACCGAGTTGGTTCAATACCTTTAGTGGTTAAATCGCCTAGTTTGCTTAGGACCTCTAGTTGTCGGGTCAACGAGGCCTCATCAACCTTAATTTCTTTAACCTTCTCATAGACCTTGCGGAAATGAAAACCCTGCACGGCAAGGGTTATAGCTAAGCCAATAAACCTTGGATATTTCAGCAGGGTCGAAAGAATCAACCTCCAGTAATGCACCCTGGCTCTGTCCCTAATACCCAGGATGAATGTCGATTTAATGAGTGCCTTGATTTGATAGGCCTCAAATTTGACCTTGGGTACCGCTTTTTTATTGGGCTTATACTCCTTCAGGAATGTATGAATCCGTTCGTAGTAGTTCTTGGGGGCGTAGATTGTGCGCAGGATTTGCTTATAGCCATTAACGAGCACATTAAAGTTCATCTTGGGAACGAAGTTGGTCGTACCATCGGTGTTATCACCGGTGCCGCCCGGCAGCATGCGGTTCTCCTTCTTCAGGCGATACCATAGCTTTGTCTCAGCGGGGGCCATTAGCAGGCCGACCATAGCGGTAACGATACCACTCTTTTGAATAAAATTGATCTGGCTCTTAAAGATTGAGATTGGGTCGCTGTCAAAACCGACAATAAATCCGCCCATTACCTGAAAACCAAAGTTTTGGAGTTTCTTAACGTCGGCTACTAAATCACGGTTTTCATTGGTGAACTTGTTGCACTCGTTCAGACTCTCTTCATTCGGGGTTTCGATACCAACAAATACATTGTTAAACCCGGCGTCGGACATGAGTTGCATTAGCTTCTCATCATCAGCCATGTTTATAGAGGCTTCGGTAAGAAACGTAAACGGGTATTCTTTCTCCTCCATCCACCCAATCATGGCCGGCAGGATATCGGTCTTTAATTTTCTCTTATTGCCGATGAAGTTATCATCAACAATAAACACGCTCCCCCGATAGCCCAGATTGTATATTGCGTCTAGCTCAGCCAGCATCTGCTCCTTAGTTTTGGTTCGTGGCTTATGCCCGTCCAGGATAATAATATCGCAAAACTCACAGTCATAGGGGCAGCCCCGCGAATATTGAACGGTTACTGAAGCATATTTATTCGGGTTAACCAGCGAGAATAGGGGGGTGGGGGTTTGGGTTATGTCGGCTCGTTCATCAGTCTTATAGATATGCTGGGGGCAGCCGTTCTTCAGGTCTTCCAGGAAAAGGGGTAGGGTAATCTCGGCCTCATTGAGTATAACATGGTCTATACCACTGAAATCAAATATCTCGTACCCGGTGGTAAAGAGGGGACCACCGGCAACGACTTTGGTAGTGAGTTTCTTACATCGGTTAACCACCTCCCTGGTTGATTTTTGCTGTACCACCATGGCACTGATAAACACATAGTCAGCCCACTTGATGTCCTTATCGGTTAGTTTGGTTACATTCATGTCGATAGCCCGCTTCTCCCAGTCAGCAGGGAGCAGAGCGGCTACAGTTAACACCCCTAGCGGGGTATTTAGTGCTTTTCTGGGGGTGAATTTCAAGGCGTATTTAAAGCTCCAGAAGGTGTCTGGGTACTGCGGATAAACTAAGAGTATTTTCAACCTATGGCTCCTCTTAACCAAAATTTGCTGTCCTATTATAGCAC
Organism: Chloroflexota bacterium; assembly: GCA_015222205.1. Lineage (GTDB taxonomy): Bacteria > Chloroflexota > Dehalococcoidia > Dehalococcoidales > UBA5760 > UBA5760. Next base: position 18,487 of record JADFUW010000008.1, on the reverse strand, counting down.
TTCTATCTCAAAAATCAAATCACTATATATCATTGGTGCTTAAACAATCAGGGTCTTAATTATTGGGCTACGCGGTGCTATTTTTTGGGCTTCTTACTGCCTATGATGGCAATCTCTACATTGTTGCCACAGTGGGGGCAGGTTATATTAAGAACAACTGGCTGATTCATTACTCGTTCGACAACGGCGCTAACTATTGAGTCGATGTTATCCAAACGCTGGTCCATCATGTCAAGCTGTCGCTTAATCTCTTCAAGGCCCAGCACTTGCTCCTGACTTACTATGTGGGGTTTATCCCTCTCTGCCAAGCTGAATCCTCCGCATAATTATGGCTAGGCTAATTATAGGCAACAAATAACGCCGTGTCAAAGTTTCTCGTTAGATGGGCAGAATCATTCCTGTAAGATACAATGTTGACAGTCAGGACGGATGGGCTATAATAAACTTGGCTTGGTTAGTCTCTTCACAGTGATGAATTGTGTTTGGGATGATTACAGGCTAATAAATAGGTTGATGGGAGGTGAACTAAATGGCAACGAGGGCTTTTGTTCTCATTGAAACAGAAGGGGCCAAAAGCAAGGATGTTGTTACTCTTCTAAGTCGGCAGAAAGGAGTAGAATCGGTTGATGTTGTAACTGGGCCATACGATATCATTGCTATAGTAGAGGGGGAAAGCTTGAATGATGTCGGTGACCTAATTACGGGTAAAATTCATCCTATTGATGGTGTTATCAGGACAGTAACCTGTCTGGTAATAAAGGCTGCTTAAACTGGCTTATCTATTAGGGCTCAAATCAGAAAAGTGGGGGCGAACTTTATCGAAATGGTGATATCGTGAGGGTTGTTATCGCTCCTCAAGGCTTCAAGGGGGCTCTTAGTGCCCTTCAGGTATCCGAGGCTATCTATAATGGGATTAGGCGTGTGTTTCCTAGTATGGTGACGGCTATAGTGCCGATGGCTGATGGTGGGGAGGGAACGATGCAAGCCCTCGTTGATGCCATTGGGGGAGACATGATACCGGTAGAGGTAACTGACCCGATGGGAGGGCGTGTCATGGCTCACTGGGGGCTTCTGAGTGACGGGGTTACCGCTGTTATTGAGATGGCGGTGGCTTCTGGTCTTAGCTTAGTCCCTCCCGCGAAGCGTAATCCGCTGCTGGCTACTACCTATGGCACTGGAGAGTTAATCTACAGTGCTCTTGAGAAGGGTTGTCGAAAATTTATTATTGGTATTGGTGGTAGTGCTACCAATGATGGTGGTGCTGGCATGGCTCAAGCCTTGGGTGTCAATTTGCTCGATGCTAAAGGGGCATCCATCGCTTGGGGTGGGGCAGCACTGGCTGAGCTAGGGCATGTTGATATTACAATGATAGACCAGCGCCTAGCTGGTTGCGATGTTCTACTAGCCTGTGATGTTACTAATCCCCTCTGCGGTCCTCAGGGGGCTTCTGCTGTTTATGGTCCTCAAAAGGGGGCTACTCCAGAAATGGTGACCCAGCTTGATGCGGCATTGGCTCACTACGCCGATGTTATCAAAAGGGACTTGGGTATTGACATCAGTAGTCTTCCTGGAGCCGGGGCGGCTGGTGGCTTGGGGGCGGGGCTTATTGCTTTTCTCGGGGCTAAGGTACTACCCGGTGTGGACGTTGTTATCCAGGCGACCGGTCTTGTTGAGCACCTGAGGGAGGCTGACCTAGTCTTTACCGGTGAGGGTAGGATTGATAGCCAAACGGCATGCGGCAAGACGCCGGTAGGGGTTGCGCAGAAGGCCAAGGAGTTTGGCTTACCGGTTATTGCCATCGCTGGTGAAATAGGCGATGGCTACCAGGCAGTCTACGAACAGGGAATAGATGCCGTTTTCAGTATTGCCCCCGGTCCTATCAGCTTTAGTCAGTCCATCGAAATGGCGGAGGAGCTCATTGCTGACGTTGCTGAGCGTGCCCTTCGGCTATTTATCTGTGGAAGGCAGCCGAATTAGCGATGAGTAACGGGCTGAAGAATTCTATCGGGCGTGCCTATCATAGTTAAACCAGCGAGCAAGTCAGTGTTTGCTTATAAGGCTTGGATTTAAGCCACAGCTTTTAGCTTGGTTACTACCTCATTTATGGTTTGTTCTGCAGTAGATGCCCCAGCAGTTATCCCTATATGGCGCTTATCTTGAAGCCAGGAGGTTTGAATCTCGCCAGCCATTTCAATGAGGTAGGTTGGGGTAACCGTAGAGCATAACTGGGCAAGGCGATTGGTGTTGGCGCTGTTATGCCCCCCGATTACCAGCATTAACCCCACCCTGCTGGCTAGCTCAAGGGCTGATGCCTGCCGCTGTCTGATGTCGTGGCATATAGTATCAACAATGCGCAGCTCAGAGTCCTTGGTTAGGGCGCAGTCAATAAGCCTCTTCGTAAACTCGGTAAAATGAGCTGGTATTTGAGTTGTCTGGGATAGAACACCTAGCCGGCGTGGTAATGGCTTAAACTTGGCGATAGACTTCTCATCCAGGGTAGCTGCTCCCTTTTCATTAGCCCAGCCCAAAACCCCCTTAACCTCGGGGTGATTAGCATCGCCGTATACAATAACCCAAAATCCTGTCTCCGCTAATCTCCGAGCGGCAACCTGGGCTCGGTGAACAAAGGGACAAGTGGTGTTGATTATGTCAATATGCCGAGCCCGAATTGCCTCCTCTATTTGTGGGCTCACCCCGTGGGCACCAATGGCGACGACACTGCCTTTTATATCATCCACGCTACTGGCTATCCTGACCCCGATTTCAGCTAGCTTTTGCAGCACCGGCTGGTTATGTACTATCGCCCCCAATGTTTCTACTTCGCCGCGCTCACGGGCAATCTTTTCCACAATATCGATGGCCTGCTTGGCGCCGAAACAGAACCCTATCCCCGCTGCTTTTTCAATCTTTAGGGACATTATCTTCCTTGCTAGCGTAATATCCCCGATATTCGGGGGGGAGGAGCTTGGCGATGCGCTCCATGATGTAGTCAGCCAGCTCTCTCAGTTTTTTCTTATTAGGCTTGTCGGTAGTAGCTGGTAAATAGAAAGGGCGGCCAATATTGGCTGTTACCCGTGGGCGATGGAGGATATACCAGAGTAGACCCTTCTTGACATTTTCCATACCAGTAATACCTATCGGAAGAATCGGCACCCTATCATGTAAGGCAATTAGTGCTGAGCCGGGGAAGGCTGGTTGTAGCTGGCCGTTCTTACTCCTCGTTCCCTCAGGAAACATGGATAGAGCCAGACCACTATCCAGAACTTGGTGGGCTTGGTCTAGTGCTTTCCTGGCCGTACCCCCCCGGTGCACGGGAAAGGCGCCAAAGGCTTCGACCAAGACCCTTATTAGTGGGGAGCGAAATAACTCTTCCTTGGCCATCCATACCATTTTACGATTGATGGTAACAGCAACCAGATATTGGTCAGTGTAGCTGATATGATTACAGACGATTAATAAGGGTCCCTGCTCAGGAACATTTTCCTTCCCCTTAATCTGCCGACGGGTTAACAGCAGGAATATGGACCTTGAGAATAGGAGTATCAGCCGCCTGCCTATCCGTTGGTGCCTCTTTTGATGAAGTTGGTACATTTAGGCTATCTCTCGGAGGGCTGATGCGTAAGCAGCAAAGGTTTTGGCATCAAACAGCACGAACACCACCTGCCGAAGAGAGGTAGTGCCCTGGCGCAGAAAGGCAATAACGCTTCCGATGGCTACTTGGGCCCCTTGGTTAACCGGATAGCCATAGATACCGGTGCTTATCGAGGGGAAGGAGATACTGCCTAGCTTCTTCCCTGTTGCCTGCTTCAGGCTTTCCCGGTAGGCACTGGCTAGTAGCTCTGGTTCTCCTTGATTGCCGCCGTGCCAGACAGGGCCGACGGTATGGATGACATATTTTGCCTTAAGATTGCCGCCGGTGGTCATTACTGCCTTACCGGTAGGCAGTCGCCCCTGTCGGGACACGATCTGCTTACACTCATCCAGAATGGCAGAACCCCCAGCCCTGTGGATAGCCCCATCCACACCGCCACCACCCATAAGGCTAGAATTAGCAGCGTTAACTATGGCATCGGTGGTCTGCAGGGTAATGTCCCCCTGAATTATATGGAGCTTTACCCCGTTAATAGTAACCTCTGTAGGTTGGTTATCCATATTCTTACCCCCATCATTTCTGATTTAGGAGTTTCTTGTCTCTAAAATGCGATATCCGTTATGGTTATGCTGGGTGGTAGATTTTACTTCTATACCAGCTATACGTTCCAGTGCTTTAACCAGTGCCTGGGTGCCACACCTGCCCTCGCCGGAGCCTTGAAGTGAGTAATACATCTGGTGGAGGAGACTGGTTACCGGTAAAGGCGTCTTTGAGGCTCTAGCTGTTTCCATAACTAGATTAAGGTCCTTCTGTATCAGGTCAACCATGAACCCGGGTCTGAAATCCCTTTTGAGAATACGTGGCCCCAGGTTCTCAAGCTGCCATGAGCCGGCGGCACCATCTTTAACAGCGGCGATGGCTTTCTCTAGGTCAACACCTGCTTTCTGGCCAAATATCAGCGCCTCAGCCACCGCACTGAGGTTACCGACTACCAGAATCTGGTTCATCAGCTTTACTGTCTGTCCCATACCATTGGGACCTACATGGGTAATATTTTTGCCCATGGTCTTAAAGATGGGCCGGCAACGCTTAAATATCTCAGCCTCGCCACCTATCATGATAGATAGGGTGCCATTTATGGCCCCTTGCTCTCCACCACTCACCGGGGCATCGAGCATGTAGACCTTCTTTTCCTTGAGGCAAGCGGCGATAGTTCGCGTTACCCGGGGAGAAATAGTGCTCATATCAATGACTACTGAGCCGGGTTTGATGCCTTCAATAACACCGCCTTTACCCAGAATCACTGCCTCCACGTCTGGCGTATCGGAAACTATAGTAATGACTACCGGACACTCCGTGGCTAGCTCTCTGGGTGAGTTGGCTTTCCTGGCACCCTCTTTCACCAGTGCCTCAGCCTTGGACATAGTGCGATTATAGGCTATGACCTCAAAACCAGCCTTGAGTAGGTTTCGGGCCATAGGCATGCCCATGATGCCGAGACCAATAAAGCCAACTTTTTTCAACATCGTCAAACCCCTTATTTTGTCATTCTAGCATCCTTATTTTGTGGGTGCAATAGTAGCCTACATTAGCTAGACATGTTGGCTGTTGCTAACACTTGACAAACACTATATATTGTGGTAATTTAATTTTACTATACTATATAATGTGGAACTGTATGAATTGTCCTTATTGTGGTTATGCTGACTTCAGGGTTATTGATTCTCGTGATGTGAATGATGGCATCCGCCGTCGGCGTCAGTGTTTAGGCTGTGGGGCTCGTTTTACTACCTATGAGCGGCTGCAACCAGCTAGCCTTTTCGTGATTAAGAAGGATAAGAGGCGTGAGGAGTTTAGCCGGGATAAGCTGCTGTCTGGTATTCGTAAGGCCTGTGAAAAGCGGCCACTGCCTACCGGTGCCATTGATAAGCTGGTTAACGATATAGAAGCCGAGCTTTATCGCCTGGGTAAGTCGGAGATACCCGGCAGTGTTATTGGTGATATGGTGATGGAACGGTTAAAGAGCCTGGATTACATTGCCTATATCCGCTTTGCCAGTGTCTATCGGGAGTTTAGGGATATTACCGCCCTAAAGCAAGAAATAGACACCCTGCTCGGTACTGAGGCTAAGGTGTCTCAACTAATAACGAGTCAACTGCCACTGATTCCAGACGAGCCACCAGTGGGACTAGCCAAGAGCCATCGGAGGAAGTAGAGATGCAAGAAGTAACAAGTCAGGAGGGCATCATGTCAAATAATTATGGTGAAAGAGATAAGAGTGGAAGACCTCTTGACCACACCCGCATTGTCCGGGCTGTCTTTGCTGCGGCTGAGTCAATGGGTATGGCAGATAGAGTACTGATTGAGCAGCTGGCGGGTCAGGTAATTGAGCGCCTGGAAAAGTCAAAGCCCCTGTCTGAAGTAGAACAGCCCCTCCCTGGAATGGAGGACCTAGTATTTAATAAGTCTCAGCGCCCAAAGAAGCGTCTACCCAGCGGGCCTGAGATTCAGGCTATAGTGGAAGAAATCCTGGCGAGTAAAGAATTGGAGCCGCAGCGTGAAGAGCTTCAGAAAGAGGAGGTTAAACCCAAGATGAAGACTATCACGGTTAAGTCCAAGGCTGAGACCACTAGCGGGGTCAATCTTACTGAAAATGCCCTCCGTGTTCTGGAAAGAAGGTACCTGGAAAAGGATGCTAAGGGTCAGGTTGTGGAGACACCTGAGGGGATGTTCCGTCGTGTGGCTCAGGCTATTGCTTCAGCGGAGCTGGTGTACGACCCTGGGACAGATGTCAAATTTATAGAAGAGGAATTTTACCGCTTGATGGTGAACCTGGAATTCCTGCCTAACTCCCCCACCCTGATGAATGCCGGGCGCGAGTTGGGGCAACTGTCAGCCTGCTTTGTCCTTCCCGTGGAGGACTCCATGGAGTCCATCTTTGATGCCGTAAAGAATACCGCCCTTATTCACAAGAGTGGTGGTGGAACTGGGTTTTCCTTCTCCAGACTGAGACCCGAGAGTGATAGGGTTGGCTCTACTGGGGGTGTTGCCAGTGGCCCGGTCTCTTTTATCAGAGCCTTTGATGTGGCTACTGATGTTATCAAGCAGGGGGGGATGCGCCGTGGGGCCAATATGGGCATCCTCAGTGTTGACCACCCTGATATTATGAGGTTTATAACGGCTAAGGAAGACCCTACCATGCTTACCAACTTTAATATCTCTGTGGCGGTAACCACTGAGTTTATGGAGGCGGTTAAGGCGGGGGCTGACTATAACCTGCTAAATCCATACACTAAAGAGGTAGCGGGTAAGCTCAATGCCAGAGAGGTATTTGACAAGATGGTGGCTATGGCCTGGAAAACGGGCGACCCGGGTATTGTCTTTCTTGACCGAATAAATAACGATAACCCAACCCCCAAGCTGGGCAGTATTGAAAGCACCAACCCCTGTGGGGAACAGCCCCTCCTCCCCTATGAATCGTGTAATCTGGGCTCTATTAATTTATCCCGGATGGTGCAGACCCAGAATGGGAATGCTGAGGTTGATTATCCCAGGCTGGCGGAGACAATAAGAATAGCCGTCCGGTTTCTGGATAATGTTATTGAGGTTAATAATTTTCCTTTACCTGAAATAGCAGAAATGACTAGAAAGTCGCGGAAGATAGGGCTGGGGGTGATGGGCTTTGCCGATATGTTAATCAGGCTGGGCATCCCTTATGATTCAGAAGAGGCATTACGGGTCGCCTCTGATATCATGCAGTTTGTCACCGATGAGTCAGCCAAAGCCTCGCAGGAATTAGCCCGGGAGCGGGGGGCCTTCCCTGCCTTTGAGGGCAGCATCTATGATGTTCCGGAGGGGCCTAAGCTAAGAAATGCCTCGTGTACTACTATCGCCCCCACTGGTACCTTGAGTATCATAGCTGGCTGTTCCAGCGGTATCGAGCCCCTTTTTGCCCTGAGCTACCGGCGCCATATTCTGGATGGTGACCAGCTTATCGAGGTAAACCCGTATTTTGAGAAGGTGGCTAAGGATGGAGGCTTCTACTCTGAAGAGCTTATGCAGAAGCTAGCCGACGGGGCTAAACTCCACGATATAGAGGGCATTCCAGACAATATTAAACGCGTATTTGTTACCGCCCATGACATCAAGACTGACTGGCATGTCAAAATGCAGTCGGCTTTTCAGAGGTTTACGCATAATGCTGTTTCCAAGACGGTTAACTTTCCCAATGAGGCTACCCCGGAAGATGTAGCTAAGGTGTATATGCTGGCTTACGAAGAGGGGCTTAAGGGGATAACTATCTATCGGGATGGCAGCCGTGAAGGGCAGGTACTCACCACCGGTAAGACAGAGAAGGTTGCCGGTGCGGTGCTTAGTCCCAGGAAGAGGTCGAAGACAACCTCCGGGGTAACCGAGAAGGTAACTACTGGCTGCGGCAATCTTTATGTAACCGTGAACTCTGATGAGCAGGGAATATGTGAGGTCTTCTCTACCTTAGGCAAGGCTGGGGGTTGTGCCTCAGCTCAGTTGGAGGCTATCTGCCGTCTTATTTCTCTGGCCTTAAGGTCTGGGGTGGACGTCGCCTCAATAATAAGGCAGCTCCGTGGCATCCGTTGCCCCTCTATTGCCTGGGAAAAAGGCAAGTCTATCCTCTCCTGCGCTGATGCCATTGCCAGCGTGCTGGAAAAGCATACTACCGGTTATGAGGGTAAGCCCAAGATTGAGGACTACGGATTGGTTAAGAACCTGGCGGGGCAGTGCCCTGACTGTGGTAACCTGCTCGTCTATCAGGAAGGCTGCTTCGTCTGCCCCAGCTGCGGGTATACGAAGTGCTAGAAATTGAATAGAAACTAACTTGATTTATCCAGCAACAAGGTGAATAATGAACTACTTCCTTATTAGGGGGAGATAAAGCAGAGCTATGAGAGAGATAACAGAGCAGGAATATAGGGAATTCATTAAGGACCGTAAGGAAATTACGGTAGATGGCACCCGAGTGAAGCTAGTCGAGGGTAGTCAGATCAAGCTTTATGAACCAAAGGATTTTGCTCTTGAAAAGACTACTGTATGGTCTTTTGAACATCGGGGAAACTGGGCAACACACATGGGAAATTACCGCGGGAACTGGGCACCCCAAATCCCCAGAAATATTATCCTTCACTATTCACAACCCGGCGATGTGGTATTAGACCAGATGGTTGGCTCTGGAACAACGCTGGTAGAATGTAAGCTTTTGGGAAGAAACGGCATAGGAGTTGATATAAATTTAGGCGCTTTGATGGTAGCCTACAATCGCCTTGACTTCACCTACGCCCCTGCCAAAGAATGTCCGACCACGACGCAAAAGCTCTCTCTTGGAGATGCAAGAAAACTAGACCTAATTCCTGATGAAAACGTTGACCTGATAGCTACCCACCCTCCATACGCTAACATAATACCGTACTCCAAAGAGCGGGAGAATGGAGACCTGTCTCGAGTTCATAGCATTGATGAGTTTATTAACGAGATGAGAGCTGTGGCAAAAGAATGCTTCAGGGTGCTAAAACCTGGGAAACATTGTTGTATTCTCATTGGTGATACACATAAGCACAGGCACTATGTGCCCATAGCCTTTAGAGTATTAGAAGTCTTTCTAAGTGAAGGATTTATATTAAGGGAAGATGTAATAAAACGGCAGTGGCATACCCAAACCATGCGGGGACGATGGAAAGAGAGTTACAATCACGACTTCCTTCTTATATATCACGAGCATCTCTTTGTCTTCCGCAAGCCCAATGATAGCAAAGACGCTTCAAAGTTCAAAAACAGTATGAAGTGGAAACGCTTGGAGGAAACAAATGGAGCAAAGACCTGAACTGCGCGGAGTTCCAGACAATAAAATATTAGAAGCTCGGCGTCTCTCTGACGGGAAATGGGTTTTCAAAATATCTAATAGGAAGGGGCCAGGTGACTTTCGGGTCAGTGTATTTTACCCTGAAACACGCACGCGGCTAACGCCGTCTTATGCGCACTTTGCTATAGACCTATATGGGAAACTATGTAGAAATGAAGACCAGACTTTACTCATTCTTAAAGGGATAGAGGAAATATACCGTGGCTCTGCTAAAGCCGCGGATGTTTTGAGTAGGTTAATTAGTTCCGGTTCGCTAGGTCAACTAAGTCATCTCCCTGGCTATTCAATTGAATATACTCTTCATGTGCTTGAGTTCATATTTGCGCAAGAAGATATTACCTGGGAACGCGATTTCATTAGAGAAGGGAAGCCTCTTCCCCAACTTAGAAAAACGCTAGTCCGAAAAGGCTTTCTCACTGACTATGAAGCAGCAACCAACGGCGGTGCCATAGCAATGCACCTGCTTCGCCGCGTAGTACGAGACAGGATCCACCCTGTGGAAGCTATGCGTGAGGTACTTCTCCGTATCTGATATAGAGAAATAGGCATCATTTCAAACTGGTGCACAAATTGATGTCCTTTTGAAAATTCTGAAATGGCTGTTTATTATGGAAGACATTGTTTATTGGGATGTTGAAGGGCGCGCATTTCTATATAACTTCATGCTATACGTGGCGAATGAGAGTGATGAGAATAGACTTAGGGAGGCTATGGAGAAAGTAAAAAACCCTGACAGGTTAAAGAGCTTTATGAAGAAAGCAGGTATGACATGGATACCGTATTAAGGGCTAAGCATGATGAATATTGATAGGTTCCTAGACAAAGTGTTTCCAAGAAATGTGTTCGATCTTCTTAAAGAGTTACCTGACGGCAGTGTTGATATGGTTTATAGTGACCCAGATTACAACGTTGGGGTAAAATACGGCGATAAATCTTACACTAAAACTTTTGATGAGTATATTGAATGGTACATGGACTTGGCAAGAGAGTCTTTGAGGGTTCTAAAGGACACAGGAAATATGTTCCTAATAAATTATCCGAAGCAAAATGCCTATTTAAGGGTAAAATACTTGGACGAGGCGTGCTGTGAAGTCTCGGATTACGTTTGGGTATATAATACAAATGTTGGGCACACTTCTAAGCGCTTTACCACCGCCCACAGAAGTGTTCTCCATTGTCGCAAGACAAAAAGCAACAGGTTCTACAAAGACAACGTAGCTGTTTCCTACCAGAACCCAACAGATAGACGGATTCTGAGAAATCTGGCAAACGGGTCAAAGGGAAGAATGCCTTATGATTGGTTTTATTTCAATCTGGTAAAAAACGTAAGCAAAGAGAAAACACTTCATGCTTGTCAGATTCCACAAAAGCTGTCAGAGCTACTGATAAAAAGCTGCACCATGGCAAACGACATTGTCCTGATTCTTTTTGGTGGAAGTGGTTCCGAAATAGAAGTATGCAAAATCCTCAACAGACGATATATTTCTGCTGAAATCGATGAGAAATACTATAAAATGATTCTCGATAGGTTAAGTAAAGGTCGGATCGAAGAAAAGTATAGGTTAAGGTCACAGCGCTACGAGGTAAGGAATACGGAAGCCCAACTCAGCCTTCTCGAAGAGAGAGGAGAATACGTAACGACAGAGAAGTTGTAAGACTCTTCCATACTGTAGTTACTGAGTCCCTTACCTAAATCTATCACTTAGTCTCTCTCTTGTTTACACCACACCACCTCTATTCGCAATTCTATTTCGGAGACTATATAATTGACTTGGTAAATCTAAAGCAAGAGAAGTTCGGGAGGTGTTAGATATGAGTGAACAGCCTGCCAAAAAAGAGGTGAAGATTGCTTTTCCGGAAAATCTCAGGGGCGGGGTATATGCTAACAACCTGTTCGTTGCCCATACTAGGGAAGAGTTTATCCTGGATTTCATGATGGTAATGCCCCCGGTTGGTTCCGTAACGGCACGGGTTATTACCAGTCCGGGCCACATGAAAAGGATGGTTTCGGCGCTTACAGAAAACATGAAGAAATACGAAGACAAGTTTGGTAAGCTGACTGAAGCCGCCGAGCCTGCCAAGCCAACGATGGGCTTCCACACACCAGAATAGGCAGAGCGAAAATAGAATTTGATTGCCTGCGTCAAGGGGCTATGTTACCTGCCAGTTGTGCCCCTATTTTTGATAGCCCTCCCTTTTTAACATTACCTTATGAAACTCCCAGTCGCAATTTTATCCCGGAGACTGTATAATGAGTTTAGTATACATAATGCAAAATAGTTTATGGGGGAGGTGATATATGGGGGACGGAACAGAGAGGGTAATGATATTCATTGATGGTAGTAATCTCTACCATTCGCTTAAAGGCTTTTTTAAGAGGACTGATATAGACATCGGCAAGCTGTGTAATAGGCTCTTAAATAAACGACGGATGGTAAGAATCTATTACTATAATGCTAAGGTAGGCCTTAAGCAGGAACCGGAGCGGTACCGGGACCAGCAGGCATTCTTCGCTGGGGTGAATACCATACCTTACAGTGAGCTGCGTTTAGGGCGTCTCGTTTACCATAACTGGCCTAATAGCCCGCCTTACGAAAAGGGGGTTGATATCCAGTTAGCTACTGACATGATAACTCACAGCTTTAAGAATAATTATGATGTGGCAGTTCTGGTGGCTGGCGATAATGATTTTGTGGGTGCCCTCCAGTCAGTTAAGGACAACGGGAAGCATGTAGAGGTTGCCCTGTTTGGTAAAGAGCGGACTTCCTACCGGCTAAGGATGGTAGCTGATAAGGTGATAACTATAAACAGTCAGTTTCTCAAGGGTTGCTGGAAATAAGAACGAGAAGTCATGGGTTGGGATGAAATCAAGAAAGCTAGGCGGCGGCTCTCCCGGGAACAGGGCGCTATTATCAAAGATTGGGGAGGTAGAATCCCCATCGGCCTTATCTACCCTAATTCTTACTATGTCGGCATGTCCAGTCTGGGGATTCATGTCATCTATAGCCGACTAAATAATTATAGTAATGTCGTCTGTGAGCGAGCCTTCTGGGAAAGAGATAACCAGATTCAGAAAATACCCCCCTTGAGCCTGGAGTCTCAGCGACCGCTTACCGATTTTGCTGTCCTTGCCTTTTCCGTCACCTACGAGGTTGATTACCTTAATGTAATCCAGGTTCTTAAAGCCAGTGGCATACCCCTATATGCCGCTGAGCGCGATGACAGGTATCCGCTAATTATAGCTGGTGGCCCATGCATCACGGCTAATCCTCTGCCCCTGTCTCCATTCTTTGATTTGCTGTGTATTGGTGAGGCGGAGCCAATGCTACCGTCTATGCTTTCTATATTGTCTGAGGGCATTAACAGCAAGCGAGACGAGCTACTGGAGGCACTGGCCTTACTACCCGGTATTTATGCACCGCAGTATTACTCTGGGGCCCCGGTGGTTCGTCAGTGGGTGGCGAATTTGGATGACTCTCCCACCACCTCCACCATAATTACCCGAGACACCGAGCTGGGTGATTTATACCTGATTGAGGTGGAGCGGGGCTGTAACTGGGGGTGCCGCTTCTGTCTGGTGAGCAGTGCCTTTAGGCCAATGCGTTTTCGTTCTATAGAAAGTCTAATCGCCGAGGCGGAAAAGGGGCTTAAATATAGAAAGCGGTTGGGGTTAGTGGGGCCGGCCGTTGCCGACCACCCGCAAATAGAGGAGCTAATGATTAAGCTACGGCAAATGGGGGCGGAGCTTTCTATGAGCTCGCTGAGGGTAAAGCCGCTTTCCCGTGTAGTATTGAGGGAGCTGGCTAGAAGCGGGGCACGGACTATTTCCCTGGCTCCGGAGGCTGGTTCCCAGCGCCTGCGCCAGCTTATTAAGAAGGGTATCTCCGAAGATGATGCCTTGGAAGCCATAGATAAGGTTGCTGATCTGGGGATAAAACAGCTCAAGCTCTACTTCATGATTGGTTTGCCTTCAGAGGCTGATGAGGATATAGAGGGGATTACTAGGCTTGCCCTCAGCTGTAAGGGTATTCTTGACCGTAGGCAAAGCGGCACCCGCCTTACGCTCAATATTGCCCCCTTTGTCCCCAAGGCAGGCACCCCGTTTCAGTGGCTACCGATGGCACCGCTTTCCACCCTGAATCGCCGCTTATCACTACTTAAAAAGAGCCTGCCGCCCAGAGGTATCAAACTCAAGGTTGAAAGCCCGGCCTGGAGTGAGATTCAGGCGGTCTTAGCCCGGGGCGATGCTAAAGTAGCTGAGGTGCTGGCCAATATGGAAGACATGTCACTCGCTGGCTGGCGCCAGGCTGCAAGCAAATGCCAGCTAGATATTGACTTTTATGCCCACCAGAGATGGGATACCAACCAAAGACTGCCCTGGGCAATGCTAGATTCAGGCCGCGGCTAGCGAATGTATAGTGGCCAGCAGGCCTGAAGTTCGCCCCTTTCCTCCTCAAGAATACCATCGTCATCAGCATCAAGCCACGCTTTCACCGCTATTGTAGTCCTCGTACTGATCCAGCTTGGTATGTCCGCTTCTATGAGAAAAGCACCAAAGTCATTGACCTCTACTTCTTCCCAGACACGGTTTTCATCGTCATCACTGCAGATGGTGATGGTAACGATTTCGTAGGGGGGGAAGGAAGCACCCAGTATTACCACGGGCTGCCTGCGGGAGGCTCGCCAGATAACATTAAACTGCGTATCCCAGTTGAAATTGATGTCGTAGACATATGTGAAGCCGGCTAGGCCATCGTCAGGGTCATCGTAGTCACGGGTTCGGTAACTGGTGAGAGTGGCTAAGTCATACTCCTCACCGATAATTATCTGGCGTGTTGCCCCGGCTGGCCCCTGGGGTCCCTCTGGCCCGGGTGGGCCCTCTAGTCCCTGAGGCCCTGGTGGGCCCTGTGGTCCGACTGGTCCCTGTGGTCCGGCTGGCCCCGGTACCCCCGTTGCCCCCTGTGGCCCGGTGCAACCAACCGCTGGAAGAAGAAGAGCCATTACGCCCAGGATAACTAAGGTCTTGACCGCTATTCTTTTCATTGTTCACCCCCTAACCTTTTTCTCACTGGTTATTTCAGGTGTTGGGATGTTAATCCTAATCTGTGCGGTTGTCAATACCATCTGGAATACAGGGAGGAACCTTGATGGATGCGGAGTTTAGAACTTGGTAGTGTCCCGAATGTGGTAGAAAAAGGAATTGGTATATCCTACCCTTTTATTCCCTCAAACTTCAGGCGTAGAATTTGCTTAGTATCATCCGTAACCTTAACCCTCTCATCTATTCGCCAGCCAACGACCCATAGAATATGCTGGGGGGAGCAGACCAGTGGGACTTGCTGGCGCCAGGTGCGCGGGATTTTAGCATCAACCATAAACTCGCCCAGCTTCTTGGGCTGGCTCATCCCCAGGGGCTGGAATCGGTCACCAGCCTTACGACCTCGCACCACCAGCTTATCCCCAGTCTTATCACGGTCAAAATAGGCAGTAAAGAGATTATTTGGTAACCCTATTCCCTTCCCCTTTTCTGCCATCTGTTCTTGGTCTATAATACTTGCCTCTACCCGCCAGCCGGGTAGCTTCGTTTTACCCGGTAGCTTTAGTAGCCACTCGCCCGCCAGGGTAGGGAAGGGAGATAAGGCCGATGGGTCTTGCCCTATTAGATAGCGGTCGTATTCTATGGCAAAGGTTAACCCCCGGGGTAGACTGAGCTTCTTTCCAGCGGGCTTGCTTAAGACGTTTATTATTTCTTCAATATGACGCGTCTCAATGTCCTTAAGATTACCCAGTAACTTTTCTATAGCCATTCGTAAGAGGTGTCGCTTGAGGGCTGAGGGTAACCTTAGGAACCCTTCCTTATCCAAGGTAATCATATTTTCTTGCCTTTGGACAATCTCGTCCCATAACCGGATGCCCTCTTTCTCCAGAAAAGCAAAGTCATCACCGGCAATGTGCGCCGTTCGCAATATGGCTTTGGTTACCTGGGGATTGTAGCCCTTAAGTAGTGGCAAAAGCTTGAGGCGAATTCTATTCCTTAGCGGTGACAGCGACAGGTTGGAGGAATCAATCCGGGGCATAAGTTTATGGGTTTGACAATAGCTGGCTGTTTCCTCCCGGCTTACCCCGAGTAAAGGTCTTATTATAATGAGGCTTTTCGTATCTGGTTGCCACTCAGTATAAGGCTTAAGTCCCTGAAGCCCCCTGGTGCCGGTTCCCCTGACCAGGTGCATCAGTATCGTCTCTACATTGTCGTCCCTGGTATGACCGACAGCCACCTGAGTAGCTCCAACGGACTCGGCTACTTGAGCCAGGAAGGTGTATCGCACTTCACGGGCAGCTTCTTCTAACGAGAGGTGTTTCTGGGCTTGATAGGCTTTTACCTCGCGCTTTTCTATGGTGGCTGGGACACTGAGGCGGTGAACAAGATTAGCTACATACTGGGCATCAGCCTCAGACTCAGCACCGCGTAGTTGGTGGTTAAGATGGGCTACATGTAGCTCTATACCCAGCTCCTCCTTGAGATTAGCCAGGATGTGGAGCAGACAGACTGAATCTGAGCCACCGGATACGGCTACCAGCAGGCAGGACTGGCTTAATACCAGGCGGTGTTCCCGGATAAAGCCTAATACTCGCTGCCCCAGCGGTTTTTTTTGCTCTTCCCTGGTTAGCATTTCTTGGTATATAGCCTTTCTCGCTCTTCCCTGGTTATTATCTAATTGGTATCTGGTCTATTTAGCTCGTTTGCAGGATGAGTCTGGTGCGGCGTATTGACTGTGGGTGGTAGTTAAAACCTAAGGCCAGGGTAACCTGCTCCGGCCTTCCCGAACCACTTGAGTCACAGCGTAACCTCATACCTATAGTGCAGTATGGATGCTGGCAATCCACTAGCCACAGGTCGCTAATTAGTGCTCTCAGGTCGTAGCTTCGGGTGCCCGTATCCCTCTGGTGTTGCCACGGCAGATGCTTTGCCGAGAGCAGGTTGTTGATAGCTGACTTGATATCATTGGCTTCTTTTTCTGTTTCTACAGTGACCCTATATTCGGCAAAACGGCTCTGCGATTGTAGAGAGGGCTGGTTTATGGCTATGGGATACGCTTGCAGTATTTTAATGCCCGGTGGCAGTTGCTGACTTAGGGCGGCGATGAAGAAGTGTGGGGAAACGTGTTTGCTTAAGGAGATGTCCATTAGCTCAGCTTCGCTGGTTACCCCTATGGCTAGGGGTGCAGCTAGGGATATCCGGGGATGGGGACTAAATCCCTCGGAGTAGGCTAGAGGCATCCCCGCCCGGTGGAGTGCTCTTTGCCACAGGCGAACCATATCGAGGTGGGAGATAAACTTTACCTCCTGTCCCCGTTTGAACCTAACCCTCAGGCGGTGCATGCTCTGTCTTCTTTTCCTTGGTCAGCAGGATTTCTTCTATTTTTAGTCCTCGCATCTTGGTTATCACTAGCTTCAGGCCCTTATACCTTAACTGTTCGCCCCGTTTAGGTATGTGTCCCAGCAGGTCAAGAATGAAGCCAGCTACGGTTTCATATTCACCCTCGGGTAGCTCCAGTTCCATCTCTTCGTTGGCTTCCTGAATATTCATGCTGCCGTCAATCTGAAAGGTATACTCGTTGATGGCTTCGTATTCCTTCTCTATGCTAGCCAGCTCATCGCCGACTTGGCCGACAATCTCTTCCACCAGTCGGCTAAGGCTGACTACGCCGGCGGTGCCACCATACTCATCGACAATTACCGCCATTCGGTAGTTATTATCCCGCATCTCGGCAAAGAGTTCGTTAATATGCTTGCTCTCGGGGGTGAAGTAAGCCGGGCGGATGAGGTCATCAACGAGGCTCTGGTTATCAATAGTGCCTTTAGCTAGGGCCATAAGCATATCCTTTATGGAGAGGATACCGACCACATTATCCATATTTTCCTGGTATACCGGGAAGCGGGATAGGGGGGACTGGGCATATAGGGTTAGAAAATCGGCTACGGTTGAGCCTTGCTCTATAGCTACCACCTCCGGACGGGGTACCATAACTTCATGAACTGGGCGGTCACCGAAGTCAAAAACCTTGTGTAGCATCTCAGCCTCAGTCTCCTCTACTGTCCCCTCCTTGTGCCCCACTGATATCATGGTGCGAATCTCTTCCTCGCTGACCAGAGACTTGGACACTGGTTCCCCGCCGGCCAGTTTTCTGAATTTTGAGGCTACAGTGCTTAGCGCTAGCACAACGGGGGTAAATACCAAGGATGCTATCTGTACAGGTCGTGCCAGTCTTATAGACATCTTCTCAGCATTGTGGACAGCAATGACTTTGGGAGTGGTTTCACAAAATACCAGGAGGATAATGCTTACTCCTATAGTAGCAATGAGAATACCCCACTCCTTCCAGATAGAGACGGCTAAAACTGTGCCCAGGGCTGCCGCAGCGGTGTTGACCAGATTGTTGCCCGTCAGGATGGTAGATAAGAGTCTCTCCGGGTGCTGCGTCATTCTGGATACCCGCCCTGCCCCGGGTACCTGAGTATGCACCATGTGCTCAATCTTTACCCTCTGTAGGGCGGTGAAGGCTGTTTCTGAGCTGGAAAAGAAGGCTGATAGTAAGAGACAGACAATAAAAAGTACTAGGTATAGTGTTTGCGTGCTATCCATATATCATCACCCCACTCTTAAATACCGGTTTAAGAACCTCCTAGCTAATTTCTTCAGTAAATTCATCATAGCATTGGCTAGTAGGGGTGTCAAAATAGTGTGGCTAGGAGAGTGGGCTACTTTTTTCTTCTCAATAAGGCACCAAAACCTGTAGCAAGTCTGGGAAGGGGCTAAATTTCGATTTGAGGGGCTATCCTACTGATACCAGGGATAGCCCCTTTTTTATTCCTAATTGCACTAAATAAGCTGCTGTGACCCCAAAATTAAGTATCTACAACTATTGACATCGTGGGAGGGAATAGTTTACTGTTCATACCAAACATACCAACGAGGAGGTAAACCTAATGCAAGCATACTG
>JADFUW010000003.1 GCA_015222205.1 Chloroflexota bacterium | reverse complement strand
GAATAACGCTTGCCTCCTACGTATTACCGCGGCTGCTGGCACGTAGTTAGCCGAGACTTATTCCTCAGGTACCGTCATTATTCTTCCCTGAGAAAAGGGGTTTACAACCCAAGGGCCTTCTTCCCCCACGCGGTGTCGCTGGGTCAGGCTTTCGCCCATTGCCCAAAATTCCTTGCTGCTGCCTCCCGTAGGAGTCTGGGCCGTATCTAAGTCCCAGTGTGGCTGACCGTCCTCTCAGACCAGCTACCGATCATCGCCTTGGTAAGCCATTACCCTACCAACTAGCTAATCGGACGCAAGCCCCTCCCCAAGCGCCCAAAGGCTTTAGTGATGCTGCTTCACCAGCACCACCACATAAGGTATTAGCTCCAATTTCTCAGAGTTATTCCCTACTTAGGGATAGGTTACTTACGCGTTACTCACCCGTTTGCCACTATCCCGATAAATCGAGACCGTACGACTTGCATGCATAAGGCACACCGCCAGCGTTAATCCTGAGCCGGGATCAAACTCTCCAAACAAATATCAATTTTCTTGTGAACCTTACTTCCGCTATCCAGTTGTTAAGGTACTATCTCCACACTTGAGATACTATCATAATCCAAATACTTTGTCAATAATGAGGTAAGATGGAAAAAATGGACTCGTTGGGTAGTGGGTCAGTTTCACAAGGAGTTCAATAGAAAATGGTTGTTAAATGTAGAAATGGAGTAAAAATTAAGTTTGAGGAAACACCCTACTATTACATGGTGGCGTTGAACGGACTCATCGGACTCGTGATGAATCTTTCTTTAATGCTCCCCTAAGCCAGTGTTATAATAAACTAGCATGGATATTCTAGCTGAGCTTAATCCGGAGCAGCGGGAGGCGGTAGAGGCAACTGGGGGCCCGGTGCTCATTTTGGCTGGTCCCGGTAGTGGTAAAACCAGGGTTATCACCCATCGGGTTGCCTATCTGATTAAGGTTTGTGGGATTAGCCCGCGTCATATTATGGCGGTTACCTTTACCAATAAAGCAGCCCGGGAAATGGAGGCCAGGCTCTACCAGCTTGTTAGCAGTTCGGTAAAGGATTTAACCCTGGGCACCTTTCATGCTATTTGTGTTCGTATCCTGCGCCGGGATGGCAAGGCAGTAGGCGTTGACCCCAGATTTGTCATCTATGACGATGAGGACCAGCTCAGCTTAATCAAGCGTAGCCTTAAGGAGGTAGGTCTTGACCCGAAGCAGTATGCCCCGCGGGCTATCGCCTCAGCTATGGGGGCGGCTAAGAGCCGAACTGTAGTCCCCGCCGATTATATCCAGCAAGGCCGCAGCTATTTTGATGAGGTGGTGGGGCGGGTCTACGAACGCTACCAGCAGCTACTTACCGAAAGTAATGCCCTGGACTTTGACGATTTACTAATGAAAACAGTGCTGCTATTTAGGGGTAGCCCTGAGATTTTATCCCGATATCAGACGAGATACCGGCATATCCAGGTAGATGAATTTCAGGATACTAACCTGGTTCAGTATGAACTGATAAAGCAAATAGGGGACGGACATCGTAATATATGTGTTGTCGGTGACCCCGACCAGTCAATCTACTCCTGGCGGTCTGCTGACCTGCGTAATATTCTTAGCTTTGAAAAGGATTACCCTGAGGCTAAGGTGGTGCTACTGGAACAGAACTATCGCTCGACCAAGAATATCCTGGAAGCGGCATCGTGTCTTATATCAGCTAACCAGGAGCGTAAAGCCAAGGGCTTGTGGACGAACAATGAAACGGGTGAACTAACCACGGTGGTTGAGACCTATACCGAGCAGGAGGAAGCCCAGTTCGTAGTTAACGAGATAGAGCGCCTGGTGGAACAGCGAGGGGTTAGGTTAGGGGGTTGTGCAGTAATGTATCGGACTAATGCCCAATCAAGGGCTCTTGAGGAAGCCTTTGTTCGTTTTGGGACGCCATATAAGCTGGTGGCTGGCACCCGATTCTATGAAAGGCGAGAGGTCAAGGATATTATCGCCTATCTCCGGCTTACCCAGAATCCTGATGATAGTGTTAGCCTGCTTCGCATAATCAATGTCCCCGGCCGTGGTATTGGCCAGCAAACCCTAGCTAAGCTATCTAACTGGGCAAAGTCTATGGGGGTATCTCAGTATGAGGCACTGTGCCGTATAAGTGAGCTAAAAGATGATGAGAAGCCACTGTTTAGTCCTTATATCACTGGAAAACTGGTTGGCTTTTTAAACTTAATGGAAGGATTTATTACCCAGAGCCGGGAGCTTAATCTGGTTGCTCTGTTTGATTTGGTGGTAGAGAGCTCTGGGTATCGTGAGTATATATTGGGCCAACCAGATGGGGAGGAGCGCTGGGATAATATTCTGGAGCTTCGTACCGTGGCTCAGCAGTATCGGGATTTAAAACCCCGAGATGGATTAACCACCTTTTTGGAGGGGGTGACCCTGATATCCGATGTGGACGGGTTGGATGAGACGGTGGATACGGTAACCCTGATTACCCTGCACCAAGCCAAGGGTCTGGAGTTTCCGGTGGTGTTTATCGTGGGTATGGAGGATGGAATCCTGCCCCATTTTAGGTCGTTTGATGACCCGGCGCAGATGGAGGAAGAGCGGCGGCTGTGTTACGTCGGCATCACCAGAGCCAAGTGGCGGGTGTATCTGGTCCGTGCCTTTCGTCGCAGCCTGATGGGGAGTAGCACGATAAATAGACCATCGCGCTTTCTGGACGATATACCCCGTCAGCTGATTTCGGGTAGTAGCCTATGGCCGGGGGAAGAAGGCCAGATAGCATCGGCGGTTTATTCCTGGAACAGGTCATCGGCACCTAGCCTGCCTACTGATGATAGTTTACCCGTTCAAGGGCTTAAGGCGGGTAATCATGTCCGCCATGGCATATTTGGTGATGGGGTGGTGGTAAGCTGCCAGCCGGTAAATGGTGATAGTGAGGTGATAGTCGCTTTCCGGGGGGCCGGGGTAAAGAAGCTTTTATTAAGTTTTGCCAAGCTGGAGAAGGTGGCATAAAAAGAAGTTTGTCAAATATTATTCAGGATTTAAGATGCCAATTAAGGTTTTAGACCCCAAAGTAGTATCCCGGATTGCTGCCGGCGAGGTGGTGGAGAGGCCAGCCTCGGTGGTAAAGGAGCTGGTGGAGAACTCCTTAGACGCTGGTGCCACCCAGATTTCGGTTGAGGTTAGGAGGGGTGGGGTAAGCCTGATACGGGTGATAGATAACGGCTCGGGGATTCCCTCTGGAGAGGCGGAGCTGACTTTTAACCGGTATGCTACCAGCAAGATAGCTAGTCTAGAGGATTTAGTGTCCATCTTAAGCCTTGGCTTTCGTGGCGAGGCGCTATCCAGTATCGCCGCCGTAGCTGAGGTAGACCTGGTTACCTGTGCCGCCGGCGAGTCGGCGGGCACTTATCTTGGTTTGAAGGATGGGGTAATTGCTAACCGGGGCCGTCACGGGCGTTCTCAGGGGACCACGGTTACGGTTAAGAATCTCTTTCGTAAGATACCAGCCAGGCTCAAGTTTCTCAAGTCATCCGTTACGGAAAACAGCCATATCGCTAATGTCGTCAGTCGGTATGCCCTGGCGTTTCCTGAGGTTAGGTTCGTCTTATCTATTGATGACCGGGTGACATTGAGGACACCGGGTAGTGGTCAGTTAATAGATAGCGTAACTCGGGTTTATGGTCTTGAGGTGGCGCAGAATATGCTGGAGATTAAGGCTCAGGGTTGGGAAAGCGGGATAGCTCCTTCATCACCTGTGGTAACGGGCATGGTGGGTTCGCCAAGGTTAAGCCGGTCCAGTCGGGATTACATTAGTCTCTTTGTTAATCGTCGCTGGATGAGCCACCGTCTGTTGGCCTGGGCGGTGGAGGAGGCTTATCACGGACTCTTGATGGCGGGGAAACATCCGGTGGCTGTTATTAACATTTCACTACCCCCCGGTGAGGTGGATGTTAATATTCACCCGACCAAGGCTGAGGTAAAATTCCGAGATGAACACGCCATTTTTGGAGCTGTCCAGAAGGCAGTTCGGCAGACCTTAATTGAACTGGTGCCGGTGCCTCAAATTGAGGAGTTGGCTACCACACCATGGGTAGCCTCAGCATCCTGGCTACCGTTACCGGCGTTAGATAAAAGAGGTGGTAACCCTGCCTTTCCCCCGCTAGCAGCAGCTCAGGCTCCAGCACTATCTCTACCTGTTCTACGAGTGGTGGGTCAGCTCCTCAGTAGCTATATTATCGCTGAGGGGCCCGATGGGCTGTATCTTATTGACCAGCATGCTGCCCATGAGCGTATCCTCTTTGAGAAGATTAGAGACCAGTGGTTGCATCGTGAGATAGAGGTTCAGCAGCTGCTGGAGCCGATGCCATTTGAGGTCAGCCCCAAGCAGGGGGAAATTCTGAGGGCTCAGGGTGAAAAGCTCGCTGAGTTTGGTTTTTTAATTGAGCCTTTTGGTGACAGAACCTTTCTTGTCCGGGCGGTGCCAGCCCCACTGGCTAGTCACGACTGGCAGGAAATGCTGAGGGAGCTGTTAGAATCTGGGGGGGATAGGGGTGATTGGG
>JADFUW010000001.1 GCA_015222205.1 Chloroflexota bacterium | reverse complement strand
GGTCAAGCGACCTACCCGGGGACAGGCCGGGCGTCCTTATGTCCCTCTGTTTGGTCTTGCTCCGGATGGGGTTTACCCAGCCGACTGGTCACCCAGCCGCTGGTGAGCTCTTACCTCACCATTTCACCCTTACCCCACTTGAAGCGGGGCGGTATGTTTCTGTGGCACTTTCCGTAGGGTCACCCCTCCTGGGCATTACCCAGCATCCTGCCCGGTGGAGCTCGGACTTTCCTCCCGTCTTTAGACGAGCGGTCACCCGGTTTACTTGACCTGTCTTTATACTATATATAGACACCGTTAAAGTCAATCTTTTCTGCTGTATATAGAAGGCGTTAAAGCCAATTATGAACCCTACCCCCTCCCCCCCAATAATTTGATAAGGAGAAGCCTCTCCTGGGCCTTTTCTGATTGCCACAACTCATCTAGCGGGTGTAGTCACTCCAGAGCGGCGTTGGCTAGGGTATCAGCCTCAGTATTCTGCTGACGCGGTATATGACTGACTACAGAGCCTCTCAGCAGGCCCTGTAGCCTCTTCACCTCCTGATATAAGGGCTTGAGAGCGGTATTTTTCACCCGGTATTTACCGTTTACCTGCCTCACTACCAGTTCAGAGTCTAAATATATATCAGCCTCGCTGGTACCTAGCTTAATGGCTTCTTTCAAGGCAACGATGAGCGCCCGGTATTCAGCTTGATTATTAGTCGCCCGACCAATTCTTTGTGAAATGGAAGCCAGCCGTTGCCCCGCCTCACCCTCTATAGTTGCTCCGATAGCGGCTGGCCCGGGGTTACCCCGCGAAGCCCCATCAGCATGTATTATCACTTTCTTTACTTTCATGTCTTGTTACCCTATCCCCCTCAAGCCAGAAACAGGATGCGCCCACAACTGCTACACTGCATTAAGCTACCACTTCTTACCCGCTGTAGTTCAGCATTAGATAGCGATATCCGGCAGCCCTGACATACCCCCTGCTCTACTTTAGCCACCGCTGTCCCCTTCTGCTTCCTGAGTTCATCGTAAGACTCAACCACTTTAGCATCAACCTGGGCTGACATCAGTCCCCGCTTGTGCTTGAGACTGGCCAGCCCAGATTTTAGCTGCTCTATATCAGTCGCTAGCTTTTGTTGCTGGCTCTGCCACTCAGCTTCCAATGTTTTGAGCTGGCCACTCGTGCCAGCTACGCTGGCTGTAGCCATCTCAACCTGCTCCATTATCTCCAGTGTCTTATCCTCCAGCTCACCACGCCTCACCTTTAGCCCGCTAGCCTCATGCTGGAGATTAGCTAGCTCTTTAGGGCTTTTTATCCGGCCGCTATACAGCTCCTCTTCCAGAGTGGCTAGCTTAGTTGTGATGTCATCTATTTCCCATTCCAGGGAATGTTGCTCATGCTTTAATTCTTCTAGACGCTGGCTTTGCGATGCGAGCTGGCTCCGAACCTTGGCCACCGTCTGGCTTTCTCCAAGCTGACTCATTACCTGCCGGAGAGTCTGCTCATTAGACTCCAACTCTAAATCAACTTCCTGCAGCTCATATAGTTGCTTAGCAACACTCATTTTCGTCCCAGTCCATTTTATAATGACCCCCCCAATAATATCAATTCAGGGACTATTTATTAACCCCCTCCCCCTAGGTTCTATTTTTCGGTAACCCACTTTAGAAAAAAGACAAAACTCTATAGCCTTAAATAGAACATATGTGCTATCATAAACCCTAGATATCCCCTGACGAGGGTAAAGTTATGAGACTACTCAGGTTAGCTATAGAAAACCAGAGATGGGACCTAGCCGCCCACGCTATTATACTTGCCTCAGCCCAGATGCTGAATAGTAGACACTGTGGGAACAATAAGCAGGGTGGAGATAAACCAGATGTCAGCCAAAATAGAGAGAAAAAGGGGCGCCCCCAAGGGCAACCAAAACGCTAGAAAGCACGGCTTCTACTCCAGGGTTCTTGACGAGGCAGAAAAGCTCGACTTTGAGCTAGCTACTGGCGTGGAGGGTATTGACGATGAGATTGCCCTGTTAAGGGTAAAGATAAAATCCTTAATTGCCCACGACCCGGACAACATCAATCTCATTATGCAGGCAACCAATACCCTGGCCCGGCTGGTCAGGACAAGGTATAACATCAGCAAGAAGGACAAGAAGGGGCTGAAGGAGGCAATAGGTAATGTCCTCAGAGATATCGCCCTGCCACTCGGCATCGGCATCGGTGCCACCATCAACAAATAATCAGCCGACACCCGATAATGCTACATCTTCAAGGGCCAAAATAAGCAGACTTAGACCCTATCAGCGGGAGGTAGCCCTGGCGATACTAGACAGTGTTTTTGGCCGGAAGGGGCTTACCTTCTCCGTAGAAATAGCCCGTCAGGGAGGCAAGAATGAACTCTCCGCCCAGCTTGAGCTTCTGCTTCTAACCCTATTTATGGCTGAGCCCAAGAACCTGATTAAGTGCTCGCCTACCTTTAAGCCGCAGACCGTCATCTCCATGATGCGCCTCAAGGACAGGCTAAACGATGCCGGTTTTAATAGCATCTGGGTAGCTGAACTCGGCTATATCATCAGACTGGGTAATGCCCGGGCAATATTCCTATCGGCGGATGAGTCAGCCAATGTGGTGGGTAATACCGCCCATATACTGCTGGAAATAGACGAGTCCCAGGATGTGAGCAACGAGAAGTATAATAAAGAGTTTAAGCCGATGGGGGCAACTACCAATGTTACCACGGTTCACTATGGCACGACCTGGGATGATTCTACCCTGCTGGAGGAGATAAAAAATTCCAATCTTGAACTGGAGAGGAAAGACGGCCAGAGACGCCACTTTCGCTATGACTGGCAGGAAGTGGCTAAGCATAACCCCGATTACCTGAAATATGTCGACGCCGAGCGTCAGCGCCTGGGGGAAAACCACCCCCTTTTCCTCACCCAATACCGACTGCTACCCATTCATAGCGGCGGGGGTTATTTAAGTCACCAGCAGAGAGCTCAACTAAATGGGGAGCATACCCGAAAGCACCACCCTGACCCCGGCAAGGTCTACATCGCTGGTATTGACCTGGCGGGGGAGGCTGAGGAGGGGGAAGGAGCCAGCTTGAGGGCCCTCAAGCCCCGTCAGGATTCTACCGTGGTTACTATCGGCGAGCTGGATTTCTCAACATGTAGTGAGGTTATTAAAGAGCCCCTCATTAGGGTTATAGAGCACTACTGGTGGACAGGAAAGAAACACACCGAACTCTATCCCCAGTTAATTGATATTCTCAAGAATGTGTGGCACTGCCGCAAGGTAGTGGTGGACGCCACGGGGGTCGGTCAGCCGGTAAGCTCATTCCTCAGGCAGTCATTAGGCTCAAGGGTGTCCCCTTTTACCTTCACGGCTCAGTCAAAATCACAGCTAGGCTTTAACCTGCTCGCCGCCGTTAACGCCGGCAGATTGAAGGTCTATACCGGGGATGGCTCACCTGAGTATCAGGAGTTCTGGTTGGAGATGGAGCGAGCCAGAAGTCAGTATCGCCCTAACCAGACGATGAATTTCTATGTTGACCCTGCCCGGGGACATGATGACTTCCTGATGAGCCTAGCACTCCTGCTGGAAGCCTCAAGGCAATACTCACCACGAAGCGCCAGGGGAGCTTAACAGGGGCTTGTGCCCTTCTTTTATAATAAATATTGGTAAGTATCCCTTGAGGTAACGTATAGGAGTAAATAAATGGTAATGCAAACAGAACAAAGTATAGCAGATGCAAAGCCTAATTGGAAACCGAAGTGGTTGGTTGATGCAGGACACAGCCAATGTGGCATAACACTTGATGACCACTGTTTTGTTGTATTATGCCAAGATTGGGATGGTAACTGGAAACCATCAAGTCATATATCTATTGCTGTAGCAAGGTTCTTGGGCGAATTAACAAATCAAAACACAACGAATCATTGATTGCAGGGTGTGCCTTGGTCTGCAAGTAAATCTGCTTCCTCTTCTAATCTGGCACTGCTGTCTGAGTTAGTATGTGCGTGTATATGTGTGCCCCCATTGCGATGGACACACGGTAACTCATTGTGATTAGGTAGCCGTTCTTTAAAGCTTTCAGTTTCGCCTATATATACAGCGACCCAATTGTGGGGTGAGGTCTCTTTGGCAAAGATGTAATTTCCTGCCACGTCATTCCAATCGGTATCCATTGCATAGATTGTATATTTATACTTCTTACCGGAGGCACCCGTCCATATACATTCGTTAGCCATAACACTCCTCCTAGCTTAATGCAGACTGATTATAGCACTATGGGAGGGGATGTCAATAGGGTTTGTAAATATACGCATATTTACTTGACAAAGCGTCAATAGTGTGGTTTACAATAAAGGTGTAGTTAACATTTGCGTAAATGTTAAGTGGCAGTAAAAATGTCTGAAGTAAAAGATATTGATGTTAAGAAATTATCTACAACAAAGCAAGAATTCGTGTCTGTTTTGAAGAAGGTAAGCCAACGGATTGAAAAGCCAAAGCCCTCTCATAAGTAAGGATATATCTTGCATATGGGGAGCCGAAAAGAATTTGAGTGCGTGGATGTTTTTAAGAAAATGGTTAGTTGCTCCAGAAAAAGATGGGGGCACATATGTACTCACGCTGAAATGGTTGGTCTCCAAAATATCGTTAAATCAATAATCATCAAACCGGATTTTGTAAATAAAACTCGTTCTTATGCTAATAGGTTTACATTCTATAGGAAATGTTATCTTGCCCAATTAGGCAAGAATGAAAGGTATATAAGAATTGTAATAGAATACAATATGAACGAAGTGGAAGAATTATGCGGTGGTGTTATAAGTGCTATGGCTTGTGCTACACCACAAATAGGGGAGGTGCTAGTATGGAGAGGGCGAGCAATCTAAGGAACAAGATTGATTTTGATACGATAGATAATATTAGGTCTTTTGCCGTTAATTACGACAAGGAAATAGATAGCCTAATGCTCCAACTCCCAATACCAATACCCGCAGTTTCGGTTGACTGGGATGGTGATTTGTGGGTAAGGGTAAATCCCGATAAAGGCAAGATTGTTGGTATTGAGATTGAGGGTTTTAAGAGATTTTTCTCCCCAAAGTATCATTCTATATTAAGAGGCAGAGTAGTTACAGACCCGATAATCAAGGAAATAGTTATAGCTTTATTGAAATCAGGCCCCAAACCATTTACAAAGAAGATATTTGTCACGGATTTAGAACGGATTTATCAACGTATACCAGCCTAAATCTTCCCCAAAACAGTCTTAAACATCGGCTTCTCATCATTCCTGTGGTTGTATCTAAAGCTATACTCGTTGATGTAGTTCTGTAGATACTTCTCACTCACAGCGTGATACACTCCATTGATACCACGCTTTAACAAACTCTATATTAACAAGCTACAGATGCGAGCTTCATAAAGGGAGTTTAAGAGGGGCTGGCGCCCTTCTTTTATAATAAATACCCCCTCCCCTTTGGAAGGAGAGGGGGTGCGATTACCATATCTTAATTAGCTTAATAGTAATACGACCGTCTCTTACCCACGAAGTAGCCAGCAAAACCAGCACCCAAAGCCCCTAAACCCCACCACAGATGTATCAGCCAGGACTTACCGGATAGGTCAAACAAGGAAGAGCTAACATAGAATGACCCAACGCCTGTCCAGCCACTCTCATTGGAGGCACCATCAACTGCCTTTAGTCTCCAGTAGTAGGGGTCTTCCTTTGCCGTTGACTCCAGGGCTTCTTCTTTAGTAAGGGTGTACTCAGAAGAAGCAAGGCCCGTCTTTTCCAGCACTATAGAAGAGGCCGTAAAATCCTCACTGGTAGCAATCTGGAGGGTATAGGTCACCCCGCTGTCGTCAGTAACACTTTCCCAGTCAAACTCTGCTAGCGCCTCAGCCTTAGTATCCATCTCTGGTAATAGCGGCGCTGGTATTGATGGCGCCTGCGACTCCATAGTAAATGAAACCTGCAAGGTATCGGTGCCATCAGTAGCCGTTATCGTATGCGCACCAGCCCCGCTCTGGGGAACATCAAAGGTGTAGGTGAAAACCCCATCGGCATCACTGGTGGTAGTAAACACAACCGGCTCACTGGTATAGGTGATAGTTATCGGGGAGTTAGCCTTGAAGCCAAAGCCGCTGATGGTTATCTCACTGCCGACATGACCGGTAGTCACGCTGGCGCTGACCTCAATACCCTTCTCCACGGTGAAATCTACCGTAGCATCATTATTATCCTCATCCTCCGCGGTAACCTCATAGTCACCTTCATCCACCTCGGGAACCTCAAAGCTGACGGTGAAGCCACCGTCACTATCGGTTGTCTTAGTAGCCACAACATCACCATCAAGGGTGATATCCACGTCTACTTTCTTTCCGTAACCGGTCCCGGTAACTGTTGCCGTATCGCCGGGTGGTGCCTGGGTAGGGCTGATGGTTATCTCCGGCTCCACGGTAAATACCTCTTCAACCTCGGAGAGAGACTCATCACTGATAGTGAGTGTATGGTCGCCGGCAATACTTTCCGGAATGATGATGGTGCAGTCAACATCACCACTGCTATCGGCTGCATCATCGCCACTTTCTATGTCCAACGTATCACCATCATACTTTATAGTAATGTCTTCACCATCGCCAAAGTCCTCACCGTTAATCTCCACCTCAGTGCCTACCGGACCCTCATCGGGGGAAAACTTAGTAATCTTACCCGCAATTACAGTGTAATCGGCGACAGCTTTAATGTCTTCATCATCCCAATAGGTAACACAGACATAATAGGTGCCACCACGCACATCTTCGTCCGGACTGCCATCGGTAAGTTCATCCGGCGCTCTGAAACGGGCACCAAAGTCACCACTTGTATCAACCTGAAGTTTCTCTTCCACAAGCTCGTAGATCTCAACCTCGTCGTCAATGTCATCACCCTTTACCGCTTCATCCGAAGTAAAATATATATCAACATATTTATAATATGGCGGGTCTGCGCCAGGGTCACTGGGGGGCCAATCATTGCCATCAATATCAATATAGTCGCCAATGTCACCCTCGTCGGTATCTAGGTCAATCTCCCTAGCCGCCAGGGCTGGGGAGGCAGGTATAACTATCACCAATAGTGAAAGGATAACACCTATAACCAGTGCCCGGTAGATTTTTTTAGTATACTTCACCAGAAACTTACCTCCTGTATTTCCCTATATCACTATATCATATAACGTTAAATTATAGAGGAAGTTAGGCTATTTCTCAAGATAAGCTGTTCCCTCATACTCCCCTAATCCCCTATATTATAAAGTAAGTTAATATGTTTTGTAAAAGAGCCTAAAGATTATACCCGCCGAGAGTAGGCAGTCCTCCTGCCCAGCCAGAAGCCAAAGAAAACAGCCGCCCCGATAGCGACCCCTATCAATATGTTCCTAACTGTGTTCGGCAGGGTAAAGGAAGAGCCAACATAGAATGACCTGACACTCGACCACTCACTCTCGTTAGAAGCACTATCAACCGCCTTTACCCGCCAGTAGTAAGGGGACTCCTTAGTGCTTGGCTCCAGCTCCTCTTCATCAGCAACGGCATATTCAGAATCAGCAAGCCCTGTCTTCTCCAGCACTATAGAAGACACCGTAAAATCGTCTTTAGTAGCCACCTGAAGGGTATAGGTCACGCCACTGGGGTCGGTAACATCCTCCCAGTCAAAGCTTGCCGCTGCCCCGGCTTTAGTGCTGTCTTCCGGTAAGAGCAGCGCTGGTGTTAACGGTGCCTCTGCTTCCATAGTAAAGATACATGTCGCCGTGTTGGTGCCATCAGTAACGGTTATAGTGTGATTACCACCAATACTGGGCGGGACATTAAAGGCAGATGAAAAGGCTCCGTTATTACCAGCAACAGCCGTGACTACTTCAAGGTCATCATAGGTAATAGCCACCGGCGCACCAGCCATAAAACCAACACCACTAACTATGAGTGGTGTGCCGACATCACCCGTAGATTGGCTGAGGCTAGCGCCAGCAACGACCGTAAACTCTGCCTTACCAGTGTTGTCAGCATCATCCTCCGCCTTGATATCATAGCTACCTGATGCCATTGTCGGCACATTAAAAGTGGTTTCAAAACTACCGTATTTATTAGCGGTATCCCCAGCCATCACAATATTATTAAAATAAATGGTGACATCACTCTTATTACCGAAACCAGTACCACTGACGGTTAACTCATCACCCATAGCCCCCGAAGACGAGCTTAAGGTAATGGCAGGAACCACTTCAAAGCTGGCTTCAGCCGAGTTGTCCAGTGCGTCCTCACCCATAATCTTATGGTCCCCAGCAATGCTGTCAGGAACAGTAATAGCACACGTAAACTCCCCGGTTGGAGTAGTCGCCACTTCACCCACACTGACCCTAGTACCATCCTTGTAGTAGTAAAGAACCACTGTTCCCTGGGCATAAAAACCATGGCCATCAATGGTCACCATCGTGCCCACTGTACCCTCCCCGACGGATAGCTCGATTTCAGGCTCCCGGACAATAAACGATTCCCTGGCTTCGCCACCGAGCATGGTTCTAACCCTAACATAGGCTCTTCCCGGTTCAGCATCATCGGGAACATCAAAACTGACGGTGAAGGTCCCACTCTCAGGAATAGTTAAGGGGCTGCTATCAATCTCCTCATTATCAAATAAGACACTGACCTCAGTCCCCTTAAAGGACTCAAAGTCTATTCCAGTTACAGTAACCTCGGTGCCCACTGAGCCAGAGGTTGGAGAGAGGGTAATCTCAGGTTGTGCCAGAACTGGAGTGGCTGGTATAAGCACGGCTAACAAGGATAAGATAAAAGCTATAGCTAAAATGCGTGAGATTCTACTGTTTTTCATTCGGCAACCTACCCATTTTTAATCTCCGTTTATAGGGCGAGGGGAGACTTATTCTAGAGCAGCGATAAATCTCCCCTCTAGCTCCCTTCTATTTCATCAATCTTCTCCTGGCACCACGCTGGGGGACATAGGTAGCAGCGAAGTTATCCAGGATATCCCGATTAATCAGCCAGGTATTATGGAGCTTTACCGCCGGCAAATCCCCCTGCCGACACAGCCGCTTTACCGTCTCCGGGTGAACCTTGAGACGGTGGCTGGCCTCTATCACATTAAAATAATTATCCAAGGGTGTCATAGTCTTAAATGTAAATATTACTTTATTAAAGCAATAATAGCGCAAAAAACTGCTTTTGTCAAGCCACGGAGTTAGGCAGGACAAACCATGATAAAACCAACATTAGTGGTGAGGTCAAAATATGACAAAACACTATTGACGGTATTAGAACATATGTGCTAATCTAGCATCACCGAATACTTTTGAGGAGTTGGGTTATGAAGCAACAACGAAAGGCTTCTCGGCAAGATGAGTTACGAAGTTAGAATAAAAAACCTCTCGGCAGGTCGAACTATGAAGTTAGAACGAAAAGCTATTTGGGATGATGAGTTATGGAGCCAGAAGAAAGCACCGAGACCATGCCTGAAAACAACGAGGGTTTTCTTGATGAGCTAGATTTGCCGCCTGAATATTGCCACTATCAGGATGACGGCTGCGAGTTTGCCGATTCCTGCCTCAATTGCCCCTTTGAGAGGTGCATCTATGACGAACCCGGAGGCAGGCAGCATTATATCAAAAGTTTACGAGACAGGGAGATGTTAAGGCTATTTACCACTGAGGGGAAGGGAATAAGAGAGCTGGCTTTGATGTTTGGCATTAGTCAGCGGACAGTACAGAGAGCATTAAAGAGGGTGAGAAATGAATGAAGGCTTTACTCCAGGACAGCTAAATCGTCGTGATATCGACCGGCTCAAGGGCTACAAAGAACTACTTGATTTTTACCATGGGCAGCACTGGGAAGGTTATGCCCGGCGAGGCGAGAAACGCCTGACCTTTAACTATGCCAAGGTAATTATAGATAAGATTACCTCATATCTAATGCCCGGTATTACCTTCACTGTTGAGCCAGCTCTGGACTCGGATGAGGCCAGGGCTAGAGCCCAGAGGGCAGAGCAAGCCCTGTATCAAGTATATGAGGATAATAACCTAGAGCAACTTGACTTTGAGACTGAGATTGATTGCGCCATCCTGGGTGACGGCTGCTTTAAGGTTATCTGGGATGCCGAATCAAAAGCGGTCAGGATTACTGCCCCTGATATCCAGGGCATCTATGCCTGGTGGGTAGGCGACGATACATCACGGGTGTGGCGGGTAGCCTCCAGATACAGCCTGACTGCCGACGAAGCTGAAATCCTGTATCAGGTAAAACCTAAGGGCAAAGTAGCTAACATCGTTGAGCTATGGACGGCTCAAGAATTCGAGCTATGGCTAGACAACGCCCTGGTGGAGAAGAAACCCAATCCCTACGGCTTTATCCCCTTTATTATCTACCCTAACCTGAGGGAACCCAAGAAATTCTGGGGTATATCCGATTTATCTCAGCTTTTAGAACCGCAGCGGGAGCTTAACCGAGCCATGAGCCAGTTATCAAGAATACTGGAGCTTTCGGGTAACCCTGTCGCTGTACTGGAGAATGTGGAGGAATCCGAGGATATCGCTGTTAAGCCAGGTGCCGTATGGAATATACCTGAGGACGCTAAAGCCTACTTACTGGATTTGCTTCAGGGTGGTGGTGTCGGGCTACACATAGATTATATCAACCTACTCTATAGAACCCTACACGACATATCAGAATCACCACGGTCTGCCTTTGGTGGCACCGAGCGGAACCTCTCTGGGGTCGCCCTTGAGATTGAGCTTCAGCCCCTGCTGCAGAAGCTGAAACGAAAACGGCTCATCAGAACCACCGTCTATAACCGAAGGAATCGGCTAATTCTTAAGCTTCTGGAGAAGTATCAGAATGAGAACTTCGGCGATAACCGCTTGCGGATAGTTTGGAGTCCGGTATTACCCCGGGATATGGAGAGGCTGGTAGCCAATGAGCAGATACTGATTCAGAATGGTATCCATTCCCGAAAACGGGCTATGGATGAGCTGGGCATCAAAGACCCCGAGATAGAGTTTAACCGGTGGCTTGAGGAGAGAGAAATCATCCTCAGGATGAACCAAGAGCTTAATACCAAGTCTGCCCGGAGTGGAACGAGAGGGAGAGCGATACCGTCCCCGGCAGAGGGTATTGAGGAATAACCTAAAGGAGAGCGAAAGTTGGCTGATGATGAACTAAACCCAAGTCAAGACCCTATTCCCGAAGAGGAGGAGACAGAGGCAAACGAAGCATCCAGCATTGCTGAGCTTGAGGGCTTGATAGCCCAAAAGGACGAGGCGCTAACTAAAGCCAATGCCCGCATCACCGAGCTGGAGCAGGCAACAGCCCAGTCAGATGAGAGGCTCAAAGCCACGAATGACTCTCTGGCTGAGGCAGTAGCCAGCTACAAGAAAGTGGTGATTGAGGCTCACCCCGAAGTGCTTGAGGAGCTTATCAGCGGTGACAGCATTGATTCGGTCAACGAGTCACTGCAGCAGGCTCAAGGCATGATAACCCGGGTTAGGCAGGGACTGGAGGCTGAGATTTCGGCAGTTAGGGTTCCTGTCGGAGCACCACAGCGGACGCCACCCGACCTTTCTGGTCTATCCCCACGGGAGAAGATTCAATATGCAATAGGAAGCAAACGATAAAACACGAAATCATAAACCCGCAACAATAAGTTTCCACTAAAGGAGGTAATAAATAAATGGCACTAACATTAGACGAAGCCGCCAAATTGTCCAACGATATGCTACTTCAAGGGGTGGTAGAGACCATCATTAAGGATTCACCCATACTGCAACGGTTGCCCTTCATTGAAATTGCCGGTAACGGCCTGACCTACAACCAGGAGAAGACCCTGCCGGAGATTGATTTCTATGATGTTGGTGATACCTGGGCAGAGTCAACCCCAACCTTTGAGCAGATAACAACCACCCTGAAGATTATGGGGGGAGATGCCGATATTGATAATTTCCTCAAGGCTACCCGCAGTAATCTCCAGGATCTGGAGGGAGCGGTTGTTGAGCTCAAGGCCAAGGCACTCAAGGATAAGTTTGAGGAGACCTTTATCTATGGAGATTCAGTAACCAATTCCAAGCAGTTTGACGGCCTAAGGTTGCTTATTGACACCACTACCTCAAGCGACCAGGTGATAGCTATGGGAGATACTGGAGCCACCCTTACCCTGGACAAGCTAGACGAGCTTGTTGACGCCATAAAGGGGGGTAAACCCGCTATACTCCTGATGAGCCGGCGCACCCGGCGGAAGATTAACACCCTAGTCAGGACAGCTAACTCCGGTATGATGGTAACGGACCGGGACAACTTCGGTAACTTTATCCAGCTCTGGGACGGCATCCCTATCGGGGTTAAT
Source organism: Chloroflexota bacterium (assembly GCA_015222205.1). Taxonomy (GTDB): domain Bacteria; phylum Chloroflexota; class Dehalococcoidia; order Dehalococcoidales; family UBA5760; genus UBA5760. Next base: position 53,230 of record JADFUW010000001.1, on the reverse strand, counting down.
GACTGGATTCTGGATACTCACACCCTGGAATCAGGCCTGGAGACCGTGACTACCGGTGGCACCTGTTCCACCATCTATGCCATCCAGCTCGGAGAGGGTGCCCTCTGCGGCTTAACCAGCCCCGGACACTTGCAGGTAGAGCCGGTGGGGCCACTGGAGACCAAGGATGCCTCACGAACCAGGATTAAGTGGTATTGCTCCCTGGCACTGTTCTCAGCAGTTAAGGCCGCCGCCCTGATTGGGGTTACCGACTAAATTTTCAGACACACTTTTATGGGTAATACTAGAGAAGGATGTACGAAACTATCACATCGGAGATAGGAGGTTAACAATGAAAAAGCAAGAACTAGCAAACTGGCACTGCCAATACCGGCTCAGCAAGTATCACGAGGATATAGAGCCCTACCGTGCCAGAGGCGAGGAGACTAAGTTCCACGAACTCTTCAAGCCCTATGAGGTTATAGAGGGCGAGGGAAATTGCCTCCTAAATTCAGGCATTGACGAGATGTGGGACTTAATCACTGGGATAGTTTCTGGTGTTGACCACATTTACGACAATTCTCATGCCCAGATTGGCGTTGGGGATTCGGATACGGCCGCTGATGCTACCCAGACTGACCTTCAAGCAGCCAGCAACAAGACCTATAAGGGCATGGAGTCTGGCTACCCGACATCAACCAGCCAGAAAGCAACCTTCAAGTCTAGCTTCGCAACGGGCGACGCTAACTACGCCTGGAAGGAATGGGTGGTTAAGCAATCAACCAGCGCTAAGTGCCTCAACCGTAAGGTAGAAGACTTAGGCACTAAAACATCGGGCACGTGGACTCTGGAGGTATCCATAACACTAAGCTGATAAAGACCTGGTAATAGGGGGTAGGAGACGGCTAAGGCTTTATCTACTCCCTATTGCCCATGAGGAGGCTCTATGGAGACTATTTATCGCCCAAAACGCCCATCTAGCTTAACTGATGGACAACGCCAAGCCAAGCTTCAGAAGGACAGCGAGTATGAGATTGCCGTCCAGAACTTGAGCACAGCCTTTTACCAGAAGAAGAGGACTACTGGTGTAACCGCTAAAGAAGAAGAGACTTATAAGATAGCTAAGTCTAAACTTTGGAATGATTATAAGGCTTGGGCTATCAGTCAAGGCTTGTATGAGGAAGTTACCCCAGAGCAACAGCTTACTGAGGTTGAGGATGGGCTTAACGAGCAGATTGAGCGAACCAATCTTATTAGGGCTGAACTAAAGAAGCCTTTGCTTGAGGTCAAAGAAAAAGCGATGCAGGTGATGTAATGGCTCAGACCTTCTATCCAATTACTCCAACCGAGATTGTAGCTGGTGCTACTAAAGAGTGGACACCTATGGATGCTAGTGGTTCTATTCCTGCTGATGCTACAGGTGTTATTCTGCATGTTGTTTGTACCTATGGCTCCGATAGGTATGTAGGCTTAAGAAAAAATGGCTCAACGGATGATAGGCATTACGACTTTGGGGAAGAAAGCCATACATGGGCAATGATTGGCGTAGATGCCAGCCGTATCTTTGAAGCCTGGGTTGAAAGCACCAGCTCCATTGACATTTATGTTGTTGGCTACACTATGGCTGGAGTCACCTTTGCCACTAATGCCACCGATAAGTCATTAGATGATACAGGTGCATGGACAGATATAGATTGCTCCACACCTGCTCCTAATGCTATAGGCTTGATATTTGAAGTATATGCTCATGTAAATGAGTTTGGCTTTAGAAAGAATGGTAGTTCAGACGACAGAACATTCTATGCTAACCAACATAGTTGTTTTAGTGCCATTATCGGGTGTGATGCCGGTCAAATTTGTGAAGGATATATAGAACTTATCAATCAAGACTGTTGGTTAACTGGGTATATCACTGAGGGAGCAACCTTTAATACTAACGCTACTGACCTGAGTCTAGGTAACACTGACGAATGGTTAGACCTCACAGCCCTTCCTGATGCAAGCCCCTTGATGGGTATTATAGAAGTTACAGGAGCATGGCAACTCAGTTATGGTTTACGAAAAGATGATACTGCTGAAGATATATACCAACACACATATAAACACCATTGGGGAGTAGTTGAATGTGATGCCTCAAGGGTAATTGAGGGTAAAATATCAGATTTGGATGTTGACTTCTTCCTTGTTGGGTATGCCACAGCGGTAACTATTACTGAAAAGACCTCCTCTGATACTGGCTCAGGGGTAGATGTCAAAATCTCAGGTAATCCATTAGCCACATTAAGTAAATCTGATACTGGCAACGGGGCAGATACCAAAAACGATTACCCAAGTGCGTTACACGAGCGCCCTGATGTTGGCTCCGGGATGGAAGCCCTGGTGGCGCTCCTTGCCATATTGACAGGTAGTGAAACAGGGGCAGGGGTAGATGTTGTCACCGAGCTAGCTCAGCCAACCCTAAAGACTGGCTCTGACTCAGGCTCAGGCGTTGAATCACTTCTTACTCGGCTACTAACTGCCTCTGAGGCGGTGACCGGTAGTGAGTCTTTACTGGCTAGATTACTGCATCACACCGACAGCGGACTGGGTAGTGATGCCAGCTTAACCCTGTTAGCCGCTTTAGCCAGAGCGGAAACCGGTTCCGGGTTAGACACCTTTATCGGTTTAATCTCTGCCCTAGCTACCACTGAGGCCGGCTCGGGTATAGACGAGCTGCTGAATAGAAAAATAGCCCTTCCTGATATCGGCTCAGGACTGGATATAGCTACTTTATATAAAGCCTTCTTCTCCAGCGATAACGGCGCCGGACTTGACGTCCTAGCTAGTCTGCTGGTGCTAACCATCGCCAGTGAGGTAGGCTCAGGCTCAGAGCGGCTTGGAGCTAAGATTATGACCTCACCCGCTGCCAGCGATATGAAACTGCCTACCAGGAAAGGTAAGGCAGGAATACCATCCAAGAGGGTGAACTTATGACTTCAGCCGCTGCCGATAATATAAGACTGTGCATCAAGGCAGGACACACAGAAATACCGCCTGAGGAGGTAATCTATGAATATATCTGAGATGATAACCCTGGTCAGACGTGACCTTAAGGATGAGACCACCCCTTACCAGTGGTCAGATGATGAACTAAGCAGACATATTAACCACGCCTTAGGGGAGCTATCAGAGAGGGTGCCACTGCCGGCCAAGGCTACCCTGCCGACGGTAAGTGGCTCCAGAGAGGTGGATATCTCCAGCCTTAGCAATCGGGTTATGGTTCAAGCCGTAGAATATCCAGTAGATGAGTCCCCGGCTAGGTATCAGCGCTTCTCCATCTGGGGGGATGCCTTAACCATAATAAGCGGCCCTGAGCCAAACGGCTCAGATTGCTATGTTTACTACGGGACACTCCACACCATTGATGCTAACGGCTCCACTGTCCCCGACAAATATGAGGACTTAGTAGCTACCGGTGCCTGTGGCTATGCCGCTATTAGCTGGGCCGCCTTTTCCATAAACAAGGTAAATATCGGGGGTAAGATGACTGCTGATGAATACCGCGCCTGGGGCAACGAGAGGCTGGTAATCTTCAGGGAGAGGCTAAAGCAGCTGGGCCGGCGGCAGAGGCTTAGAACCCAGCAGCTCTTCACAGAATAGACCCAGACTGAGTGAGGATGCTTAAGAAGGCTACAGGAAGCAAGTTATGAAAGAGTGGGCAGACTTCATAAAGAGTATTATCAGACCATTTATCATCGTCTGGGGGTTTTTGGTTTATGGCATCTGTGTCATAACCGGGGTGGAGATACCTCAACTGCTCGCCGGGCTAATTACCGCCGTCATCATAGAATACTTCGGCGAGAGAGCCATGAAACGGCTCAAGGAAAAGCCATAAAGCAGAACTGGGCACGTTATCTTTATAAAACCCTGTGACCAAGAAGGTGAGGCTTAAAGAGAGCTATGAAGCAAGATCGGCTGTGTCGTCTTTATAAAACCCTGCGACCAAGAAGGTGAGGCTTGAAGAGAGCTATGAAGCAAGATTGGCTGTGTTGCCTTTATAAAACCATGTGGTCAAGGGTAGGCAGACGTCCCTGGACCTATATTATCCGGGACTCCTATCACCGCAAGCCGCTTCTCTGGCTAGGGCTAGCCACAGGTATCGGCATCCTGCTCGGCCATATCTTCTGGGGAACGCCCTGGGTCCCAGGACAGTTAGGGAATTAAAAGGAGGTCTAACTTGAGAAGCCTATCGCCAACGCTGCTAGCCGCTCAGAAGGAAGCCAGCCGCACCCCTTATGTCAAGGTTGAAGCCAAGAATAAAATCACCGGTACTCCGAGGTTAGACTGGACACGGCTGTACACCGGCGCCGAGACTGACTACTTTCACGCCTTAACTATCCCCGGTGATGGCTCTCTCATCAGGCTGAGGCTGACGCCCCCAGCCGATGGCAGGAAGCTCTACCGGCAAAGGGTAGCTAACCCCAACCCGGAATCAGATTTCAGCCAGTGGACATACTGTAACCAGTATAATGCCGTTATCGTAACCGCCAGCTCGCTGGGGGCTGAGGTCTCTATCTTCTGGATAAAGAGCGACCGGGGAATTTACCAGCTAAAAAGCACCGATTACGGGGCTAGCTGGGGCACTCCAGAGCTTATTGATTACTCGCCAACCACGGCTATCTACGGTATCGCTGCCAGCTATAAGCCAAACGGTGATATCGCCCTGTTCTTTGCTGACCAGGCAACCCTGTATGTTAAAAAGTATGTAGGTGGTAGCTGGCAGAGCAAGGTCGCCTGGGATAAAACCACCGGTGATTTATCCGGAGTGGCCGCTTGTTATGATAGCGACTTTAATCTCTTTATTACCGGTAAGGACTCAGATGGTAACTTTAAGCTGTGGTCGCTTATCTACGGCGACGGCGGTGAGCTACCATCAGGTACCTGGTCTGGCTTAAAGCCGTTTGCTTCAGCCCCCTCAGATGGTAACTTTGAATACCGCCGGGCGTTTATGGCTAAGCCCGATGCCTATCGGTGTTTCTTCATTGAGAAGTTTACCGGCACCGAAGCCTACAGCCGCCCCTTCTGGTCACACTCTGTCCCCGACACCGATTTTAGTAATAACCTGTGGCATGAGCCAGTGCCGTTTAACCTGTCCAGTGAGTACGGACTGGCCATAGCCCATTATGGCGACTACTGCTGGCTGTCAAGTCCCAGCGGTGTATGGCGGGCAAAACTCACCGAGGAGAGCCTTGAATTAACCGCTGATGTCTTAAGTGTAAGGCAGGAACTCACTAAAGGGGAAGGGAGGCTAATAGTCGAGCTAGATAACAGTAACGGGCACTATGCCTCACCGAGGGAGGGCGAGCTTACCGTCCTTGATATAGGCTGTCAGTTAGAGCTAAGCCCGGGCTATACTACCTCTCAGGGCAACGAGATTAGTTCCGGTCTAGCTTTCTGGGTTACAGCCTGTGAGCATACCAGCTCCGGGGGCAAAGCCAGCCTTATTCTACATGCCTCAGACGGCTGGGACTTAGCTAAAAACTGGCGAGCCCGACACCAGTTCCGGTGGAATAAGGCAAGTGATGATATGAGCGTTAAAGAACTCCTGGCTTTTGTGTTAGGCCGATGTGGACTCAAGCTTGAGGTTAAATCTCAGTCAACAGTTTTAGATAGCTACTACCCGGACTTTACCATCCATCCTAATAATACCGGGGATACGGTCTTAAGAAAGCTACTATCCTTCGTCCCCGATGTCGTGTTTATCGAGGGCAGTAAAGCCTACGTGGTTAATCCTGAGTCCGCCGATAGTTCTGTGTATTCCTATGGCTCAGCCCATCCCATACTAGACGGAAAATACCAAAAGGGAGGCTGGGAGCTTAATCGCATTCAGGTTGAGGGCTACGACCCGATAAATGATGAGCCAATTGTTGTTGACCGCTTCTCCTGGGATGAGATAGACAGGCTCTATGACCGGCTACACCAGCTTGAGGACAGGAATATAGGTAGCGTGTCTCAAGCCGAGCAGCGAGGGGAGGCCTATTTAAGGCAGGCTGAGATAGAATCAACTAGCGGGGCTATTCGCATCCCGCCCAATTGCGGACAGCAGCTATATGATGTCATTGACATAACCGACAGCCGAGTGGGGCTTAGTAGTGAAAAAAAGAGGGTACTCGGACTAATTCTGGTTTACCACCCTCTCCGCAGGGAATACGAGGAGCGGTTGCTACTGGGAGCAGTATAAATCCCCCGAGGTAGTAATCAAGGATTACTAATAGGCTCTTCTTCTGTCGCCTGTCCATACCCCCTGACATCGGGGGAGTTAGAGGGGCAAAGCCCCTCTTAAAATATCCTCCCCTTCCCCTTGTTAAGGGGAAGGGGATAAAGGGGATAGGGTTATTAAAAATTTAAAGGAGATAAGCAAAATGAGACTTAAGAAAGCAATACTAAAGGGTTTTAATTCTACAGACTACGAAGCTACTATCCAGCTCACTGGTAGCTATAAGGCTTATCTTAAGGGTGTTACCGTGGCCAGAAATCTACCCACTGCCGAAATGGCACTGGGCCGGAAGGTAGCTGTCATCTTCTTTGATGAATATAACCCCAAAGAAGCAGTAGTCATAGCCGTCTATACTTAGTCATTCCCCCACATCCTATGGCGTCTACTCTTTGGTCATGCTGGTGGCGATGCTCTTCAGGATGCTGAGGATACCAATGACCGCCCGCTGCACCTCAACCGGCTCTTGTGATAACACCTTGGCAACGTAAGGGTCCAATCGCCGACCAGCATAGGCTGGGCTCTCTTCAGCTACGCTAAGGGAACGAGAGGACAGATAACCAGCCAAAGCAAATAGCTCATTCTCTTCAAAGTCCAAAGGTTTAGCCAGCCGACGCAGGATACGGGCGGAGGGAAAACGCTCTCCCCTCTCTATACGGCCTAGATGTGATGCCGATACCAGTGACTTCTTGGCTAACTCCCCCAGGGTAAGCGACATCATAACCCTTTGCTGCCTGATTATCTCACCAAAATCACCCCGATTACTACTGACCATGACTTAATTATAACCTCCATCGGACAAGTGTCAATATGTAAATAGTATCATATTTTTCGCCAAATGTCAAAATCCCTAGATTGTAATATCCCCCAAATGGCGTAAAAGCAACCCTCGCTTAGAACTCTTGCCTCTTGTATACTAGCCTACTGGCATTAAACGTCCATAAAAATAGCATTAAAATTCTGTTAAATTCTGTTTCTTGACGGCTAAGGCTGAGAATTATACAATGGCACTGCTTAAATAAAATGACTAAGAGATACGATGTTATTATTGTAGGCGGTGGCCCGGCTGGTATCTTTGCCGCTTTAGAGCTCTCTCAGAAACCCGATATTAGTATTTTACTTATTGAGAAGGGTAAGGACATTGATAAACGCACCAACCTGGTTTGTGGTTTAGGTGGGGCTGGTGCCTATAGCGATGGTAAGCTAACACTAACACCACAGGTGGGGGGTCGGCTTCAAGATTATCTCGGTAAGGACGACACTAAATCTCTGATTAAGTATGTCGATGACACATACCTCAAGTTCGGCGCTTCCGATAAGCTCTACGGGGTAGGCGATGAGATTGACAAGATTGGCCGTCAAGCATCCCTGGCAGGGCTACGTCTAATACCGGTGCCTCTCCGTCATTTAGGCACTGAGCGTTGCCGCTTGGTGCTCAAGGCAATGCGAGATTACCTTATGTCGCGCCTGGAAATCAGGCTTGAGGTCATGGCTAGCGCGGTTATTGCCGATAATGGTGAGGTTAAAGGGATTGAAACTGAGACCGGCGAGAGGCTTGACTGTAATTACCTGATTTTAGCCCCCGGTAGGGAGGGGGCGGACTGGTTATCTACACAGGCCAAGCAACTTAAACTAACTATGTATAATAACCCGGTTGACGTTGGCATTAGAGTGGAGGTACCCATGGCCGTAACGGAGAAGTTAACCGATGTGCTATATGAAGCAAAACTAGAGTTCCTGTCCAAGAGCTTTGATGATCGGATTAGAACATTCTGCATGTGTCCCGGTGGTGAGGTTACCCTGGAGACTACTGGTGGCGCTGACCCCGTTATCACGGTTAACGGGCAGAGTTACACTAACCACAGGAGTAACAACACTAATTTTGCCCTGCTGGTAAGCACAAACTTCACCGAGCCGTTCCGGGAGCCTATTGCCTATGGCAAGTATCTGGCTAGACTGGCTAATATTCTTAGTGGTGGGGTGCTGGTACAGCGACTGGGTGACCTCACCGAAGGTCATCGCTCTACCCCAGCCCGCATTGAGCGGGGCATAGTTAGACCTACCCTAAGTAAGGCTACGCCGGGCGACCTCAGCTTTGTTCTCCCCTACCGTCACCTTACCGGGCTTATGGAGATGCTCCAGGCAATAGATAAACTGGCGCCGGGGGTGGCATCTAAACATACATTGCTTTATGGGGTTGAGGTCAAATTCTATTCCTGCCGGCCTCACCTTAGTCCTAGCCTGGAAACCGAGGTAAGCAATATGTTTGCCTGCGGTGATGGCGCCGGGGTCAGTCGGGGGTTAATTCAGGCATCAGCTTCGGGTGTACTAGCCGCCCGTGAGATACTAAAGAGAAGCACCCATTAAGGCTGGTTTCTACAGGGCTATGTGGTGAACCAGAGGAGGGCGCAACCTACCCGCCCATCCTTGACAGGACTAGCTCATGCCAATTAAAATGAGGATGTTTAACTGGTCTTATACCCTGACCCTCACTCACAGCACGAGAGAGGGAAAGTGGTGGTGAGGCTTTACCCTTAAATTATCTTTAGTATTTAGTTATCTTTAGTATTTAGTAGCATCAAGGCACAATATTTATTGAGGGTCTAAAGGAGGCTGATGCTATGTGGCTAATGTAGTCGCCGGTGATAACGAGAGCTTTGACAGTTTGCTCAAACGGTTTAACAAAAGGGTGCAACAGGATGGTATCCTGTCGGAAGTGCGCCGCCGTGAACACTATGAGAAGCCTAGTGCGCAGCGAAAGCGGAAGCGAGCCGCTAAAAGACGCAAATCTGCCAGAGCGGTGAGGAGTTAATAGAATCTTAGGAGATTGCCAGTAATCTCGTCCTTTAATCTAAGCGCTCACACTCTTTATCACCTGACAAGTAAAATCTGAGTCATTACCAGAGGGGCTAGAGTGGAAGCTAATTTAAAACAAAAATTAGAAACTGACCTGAAGCAGGCAATAAGGGCTGGAGATAATGTAAGGCGTTCCGTGCTCCGACTGGTGATGGCCGCCATTAAAAATGCTGAGATTGCCCAGCACGCTACTCTGGCTGATGCTGATATCCTCGGTGTTATCGCCAAGGAGGTTAAGCAACGTCACGAGAGCATTGAAGCCTTCAGGCAAGGTAATCGCCAAGACCTGGTGGCTCAAGAAGAGGCCGAGCTAGCTATACTTCAGGAATATCTACCCCAGCAGTTGACCCGGGAGGAAATTATCGCTAAGGCCCGTCAGGTTATTGCCGAGGCAGGGGCACAGGGACCCGGCGACAAGGGAAGGGTTATGTCTCAGATTATCCCTCAGCTTAAAGGCAGAGCTGACGGGCGAGAGATAAACGAGGTAGTAACCGAGTTATTGAGTTCATAGTATGATTTGCAGTAAGTTCCAGAAAAAAGTTATTTTGATAGAGGGGCTCTTGCCCCTCTTAGTTTTTCAAGGTGGTATAATAGAGCTAGCTAGTGCATAGGGTTGCAGTTTACTTAAAAAGGCAGGCGAATTAATGCATAAAGTCGAAGTGAGCTTAAAAAAACATCTACCTGATGCCAGAGGGCTGGGTTTGGTCAGGGATATACATGACCTGGGAATACCCTCGGTATCTAATGTCCGCGTGGTTGATATATACCGGGTGGACGCCGAGCTAACACCAGAGGCGCTGGAACTCGTCTGCCGCCGCCTGCTCGTTGACCCGGTAACCCAAGAATACTGGCATGGACAGTATCCCCGCCCTGAGGGTGAAGCCGGTACCGAGCACCATAGCGTTGAGGTTGCCTATAATGCCGGCGTCACCGACCCAATTGAGGATACTATTATCAAGGCACTTAAGGATTTGGGCGTAGTAGATATCAGGGCAATTAAGACAGCCAAACGGTATCTCATTGAAGGGCAATTGAATGCGCTAGAGTTAGAGGCGATATGCAGTAAACTGCTGGTAAACCCGATTATTCAACATGTTGTTAGAGAGGAACCAGTGGCATTCCCGGAAAATCCCCGGTATGAATTTACCCTAAAAGAGTTAGATATCACGCAAGCAGAACAGCAGTTTGGCTTTAGTAAAGATGAGCTTAAGGCTATTTCTGCTTATTTTCAAAAGCAGGGGCGAAACCCCACCGATGCCGAACTGGAGACACTGGCCCAAACCTGGTCTGAGCACTGTGTTCATAAGACGTTTAAGGCCAAGATCAAACTGGGGGAAACAATCATAGATAACCTAATCAAGAATACTATTATGAAGGTAACCGAGGAGCTGAATAAACCATGGTGCCTCTCTGTTTTTGCCGATAATGCCGGCGTGATTGACCTTGATGGCCGCTGGGCGCTATGTTTTAAGGTTGAGACCCATAACCACCCCTCGGCAATCGAACCCTATGGGGGTGCCGCCACCGGTATTGGTGGGGTGGTCAGGGACCCTCTGGGTACCGGATTAGGTGCCAAGCCAATACTAAACACCGACGTATTCTGTTTTGCACCCCCCGATTTCCCGTATGAAAAACTGCCCAAGGGCGTGTTGCATCCCCGGCGCATCTTTAAGGGGGTCCGGGCGGGGGTGGCTGACTACGGCAACCGCCTGGGGATACCTACCCTTAACGGAGCGGTACTCTTCGATGACCGCTATCTGGCTAATCCCCTTGTCTTCTGCGGCACACTAGGGCTACTACCTAAAGAACTGGCCCCGAGGGGTCAGCAGCAACCTGGCGATTTGGTGGTACTGGTCGGGGGCAAAACCGGGCGCGACGGTATACACGGGGTCACCTTTGCTTCAGAACAGCTCACCGAAGAGTCAAGTGCCTCTTCCTATAGCTCAGTCCAGATTGGTAATCCCATTGTGGAGAAAAAGCTTATTGACATTCTACTCCAAGCTAGGGACCGCCAGCTCTACTCCCGGATAACTGATTGTGGAGGGGGGGGGCTTTCCTCGGCAGTGGGTGAGATGGGAGCCAGTACCGGGGTACGGGTGTATCTGGATAAGGTGCCGCTAAAGTATGCTGGGCTTTCTTATACGGAAATATGGGTCTCGGAATCTCAGGAGCGCATGCTACTGGCAGTCCCACCAGAGTGTGCCACCGAATTATTAGACCTTTTTGCCAGTGAAGATGTCGAGGCTGTAGTTATCGGTGAGTTTACCGGTGAGCGACGGCTAGAGCTCCTCTACCAAGGCAATCTGGTATGTGACCTTGATATGGAATTCCTACACGATGGTCTCCCCCAAATCGAGCGGGAAGCCGTATGGACGCAACCACGGCCCAGTGAACCCGATTTCACCTGCCCCCAAGATTTAGGTGAGGCTCTGCTTCAGATTCTTGGCTCGTGGAATGTGTGCAGCAAGGAGTGGGTAATACGGCAGTACGACCATGAGGTGCAGGGAGCCAGTGTTCTCAAACCTCTGGTGGGAAAGGATAACGATGGGCCAGGTGATGCGGCTATCATCAGGCCGGTCTTAAATTCAGAAGGGGGGGTTATCGTCGCTTGCGGTATAAACCCGAGATACGGGGAGATTGACCCCTACTGGATGGCAGCCTCAGCTATTGATGAAGCCTTAAGACAGATTATCGCTGTGGGCGGTAATCTAACGAAGGTAGCCCTGCTGGATAACTTCTGCTGGGGTAATGTCCAGCAGCCAGATATACTCGGTGCTCTGGTGAGGGCAGCTCAGGCTTGTTATGATATGGCAACCATATATGAGACCCCATTTATCTCTGGAAAGGATAGCCTGTACAACGAGTTCGAATACGAGGGCAAGGTTATTTCTATCCCCCACACCCTGCTCATCTCCGCCATCGGTGTTATGGAGGATGTAAACCGAGCTGTATCAATGGACTTTAAGCAAGCTGGCGACATTATTTATCTGGTCGGCACCACGCAGAATGAACTGGGAGGCTCGGAGTACCTTAGGATTCATAGTCTTATCGGCAATAGCGTGCCCCGGGTAAACCCACATCACGGGAAAGAGCTGATGGATAGATTAAGTGTGGCTACTGCAAAAGGCTTAGTTCGAGCCTGCCATGACCTGAGTGAGGGTGGTATCGGAGTAGCTGTAGCGGAGATGGCATTTGCTGGGGGGCTGGGGGCGCTAGTCCATTTGAAGCCGGTGCCACTGGGTGAGCCTGTAGCCCGGGACGATTTCATACTCTTCTCGGAATCAAACAGTCGCTTTTTGGTCGAGGTAGCGCCCGAGAGCGAGGATGAATTTCTGGAGATAATGAAGGGCATTAGCCTGGCCACTATCGGTCAGGTTACCGGTTCCGGAGTGCTAGAAATATATGGCTTAAACGGTCAGCGGATTCTCCATAAATCACTCGGCGAACTCAAGGAGGCATGGCAGAAGCCAATCAGGTGGTGAAACTAAATGGCTAAAGTACGAACGCTGATAATACGTGCCCCGGGGACAAATTGCGACGCTGAAACTGCTTTCGCCTTCCAGCAGGCTGGAGCCATAGTGTCCCGGGTTCATGTTAATCAGCTAATCCGTCGCCAGGAGCAACTCTCCAACCATCAAATACTGGTTATTCCCGGCGGCTTTACCTATGGCGATGATATCAGTGCTGGCAAGGTGCTTGCCAACGAGCTTAGATTAAAGCTGGGTGAGGATATCCGGAACTTCATTGACAGTGGTGGACTAATCTTGGGTATCTGTAACGGTCTTCAGGTGCTGGTCAAGGCGGGGATTCTGCCCAGGTTATCTAATGGCAAAGAACAAACGATAACCTTAGCGGCTAATGATTCCGGTAAATTTGAGTGCCGCTGGGTATATCTCAAGGTGAATGAGGACAGCCCCTGCCTATTCACTAAGGGGATTGACCGTCTGTACCTGCCGGTGGCTAATGGTGAGGGGAAGGTTGTCACCAGCGCCGACACTTTTTCCGGTTTAAGTATTGCCCTGTATTACACCGATGAGCAGGGAAATACTAACGTCGGCTATCCCCATAACCCCAGTGGTTCGGAAAAGAACATTGCCGGCATTTGTGATACCTCCGGGCGTATTTTTGCCCTAATGCCACACCCCGAGCGCCATATCCGGGGCACCCAACACCCCCGCTGGACACGAGAGGGCGCTAAAAAGTATGGGGACGGCTTTCAGATCTTCTTGAATGCTGTCAGGTGGGCGGCTAAGAGTATGTAAATTGGCCTCTTTCTCTTACATCACTCGCTTGAGTTTGGGATTAGGGGTAATGCCGGGGATTCGGCCCCTTTTGGCTATTGGCTTACCCTCAATCTCATGCAGGTCAGCAGTAAAATCAATCGGTTTAGCCCCACTAATATAGCTACCGACGCCAAAGCCATCAACCGGGGCACCACTCTCAAGAAAGTAGGTAATGCGCTCCGGGTCAAGACCACCACTCACAAAAATGCCGACATGCTCAAAGCCGGCTAAATCCAGCCTGGCTCTTACCTCTTTAACTAGGTCCAGGGTAACCCGACCCCGCTCACTGGGGGTATCAAGGCGCACACTCCTAAGCCTCTCCCCCAGTGCCTGAGCCACCAGCAGGCTTTCCTCAGCTTCATCCCTAAAGGTATCAACCAGGGATACCCGGGGCACCTCAGGCGGCATATGCTTATCAAAAGCTAGCGTTGCTCTAACCGTGTCCCCCATAACTATAATCAGGGCGTGAGGCATCGTCCCGGTGGGCTCAATGCCAGCCAGCCTGGCACCGGCGATACTGGAGCAGCCAGCACAACCGCCGACTATAGCTGCATATTCCATCACTCCGGCTACAGAAGGGTGAACATGACGGGCACCAAAGCTGGTAATGGGTATTCCCCGAGCCACCTCAGCACACTCCCTAGCCGCCGTCGCCCAACCACTACAGTCGGCTAAAATACCACAAATAGCCGTTTCATAAAGACCATAGCTCTGGTAGGGAGCGGTTATGCGTAACACCACTTCTTTCTTACCCATGGTCTCGCCCTCAGCCAGAGCCCATACCTCACGATTACCCTCAGGTAGAACACGGGAGAGCAGAGCCTTGACCTCTTCTATGCCACAGAGCATCCCAGCCCGACTGGAGAACACTTCCATAGTCGCTACCGGGTTAAGCTGCTCACAACGCAATACATCTATAGTGCGGGCAAAGTAAATATCAGCCGTCTCCCCGGAAAGAACAGCCTCAGTGGGTTCAAATTTAGCCGACTTAACCTGGCTAGCTTTAACATTAGTTAGCTTTACCCCCAGAACCTTCTCCATATGCCCCAGGGCAAAGTAGTGTGCCTCATCATCAAAGGTAGCCACGCAGTCAACTGGTATCTCTACTTCATAGCCGCGGTCCCTGGCATCGCCGGCAGTATGATATACACAAATATCAGTGCAAACACCGGTAATTATTATCTTAGCCGCCTTAAGCTGGAGCAATCTCTCTCCAAGGCTGGTGCCATAAAAAGCGCTGAAACGCTTTTTGGGTATTATCTCTCCAGGATACTCAGCTAGTTCAGGAATAACCTCGGTTTCAGGGGTACCAGCTATACAATGGGGCGGAAACATCCTAAACTCCGAGTCATCGGGGTCATGGTGGTCATTAAGAAACAATATCTTGGAACCCCTGGTAAGCTCCTGCTCCAGAAGACGCTGCACATTCGGGATTATCCGGCGGGCTTTATCACCACAATAGAGAGGATAACCCTTCTCAAAAAAACCTCTGGTCATATCTATAACTAAAACTACATCAGCCATAGCCGTATTACCTCCCAAACCAGACACCCTTGAAGTCGGTTTGAAAACCTCCTAAGTCAGGCACTCCTCTAATTGCCGGGCTAACTCAAATGGGTCGCTGGAGACAACGCTAGAGGCATAGATTTCCATGCCACCTATATCGGAAACCCGACTACCGGTGTCACCCCGGTCTACAAGCCGAATTATTACGGGGAAGCCTTCCCAGCTCTCCTCAGTATCAGCCAGCGGCGGGGTAACCAAGCCAAGATTAAAAGATGATACACCAAGCTTATCCCTAAAACAGGCCAGCACCTCGTATATTATATTTTTAAGGGGAAGGTTTAGTTCCTCCGCCAGGATAATAACCTCATTATCCTTAAATGGAGTCAGATGGGCAAGTATTTTAACCCCTCCCTTCCCCACAGCACAGCCTATAGAGTGGTGAGCCTGAAACAGGTCAGCAAAGTAGTTTGAGCCATAATCTTCCCTATAACGCAAAGAAGCCTTCCGTAAGCCCTCAATCTTAGCATAATGCCTATCCCTGGTCAGCATCACCTGAGCATGCCCGTGACATATAGAGGCACCAGCCCGCCACAGGCAATTCCAGATGGAGAAAAAATACTTAGCCTGTGGCTCTGCCAACTGTGCCCGTTTTGCCCATTCCCAGCCAACATCAATATAGTCAGCAATCTGCTCCCGGGAAAAATGAAGAGGATGAAACTCATTAAAGATAATCATGCCATGTAGCCCATCATACTTGGCAACATTGCTCGCCGTGACGCAGTGCTTACCGACTACCCGGCCAAAAAGGTCTTCAGGGGTATTATCCTTTGGCTTACTAAACAAATCGTCTTTACTAACCGCAGCCAGCTGAACATCCGGGCTATTCTCTTCTCTACACTTAGTAGGGCGGGAACTCCGTAGCCTGTTAAATAAGGCTTCTTCAAAGGTTATCACATTGGTTATCCTGACAATCTTCTGTCTGGTAACGGCGTCTAACGAGCCAAACTGCTGGCTAATCCAGGGCTCCATGCTCTGTGGAATACTTAACTCACCCACCGTCGTAGTAACCGCATATAGCCGCCGAAAAAGTGCCTTTTCCCCAGCAGGCAAGGAATCCACTAATTCTTCAAGATTAGTAATGCCTAAGTTAGTTGCCATTATAGTCTCAATCTACTATCGCTTAATGCCTAAAATGCCTCACGCCGGTAAAAACCATGGCGATATTATACCTATCCGACGCCTTAATTGACTCCTCATCCCTTATTGAGCCGCCGGGCTGGATAATAGCCGTTACCCCAGTTACCGCCGCTGCCTCCACCACATCAGGGAAGGGAAACATAGCATCCGAAGCCAGAACGCTGCCCCCAGTCTTGTCCCCCGCCTTTTCTTTAGCTATCTGAGCACTGACAATGCGGCTGGGCTGCCCCGCCCCCATACCTAAAAGTGTCTTATTCCTCACCAGTAAAATAGCGTTAGACTTCACATGCTTAACCGCACGCCAGGCAAAGAGCAGGTCATCTACCTCAGCTTGGGTAGGCTTACGCTTGGTCACCGTTTTAAGAGTAACGCTACCCTCAGGTAGTGAGTCTGAGGTCTGAACCAAAAATCCTCCCTTTACCCGACGGAAATCAAGGTAGGCTGGCTCAGCCTTGCCATAGCCCGGTGGTAGCTCAGCAACCAGAATACGCAAATTCTTCTTTTTCTTCAGTAGCTCAAGCGCCTCTGGCTGATACTCCGGGGCAATAACTATCTCATAAAAAACAGGCTTCATTGCCTCAGCCATAGCTAGGGTAACCGCCCGATTTGACGCCACAATACCGCCAAAGGCAGCCACCGCATCACCGCTAAAAGCCCGCCGGTAAGCCTCAGTGATGTCGTCATAACTGGCGAGGCCACAGGGATTAGTATGCTTGATAACAGCTACCGTTGGCGCGGCAAAATCGGTTACCACCCCCCAGGCAGCATCAGCATCCAGAATATTATTAAATGACAGCTCTTTACCCCATAACTGCTCCGCCCAGGTGATACCGGTTGGCTTTTTGCCACCCACCGATAGCTCAGCATAGAAGCCAGCCTGCTGGTGGGGATTCTCACCGTAGCGAAGTCCGTAGCGCCTCTTTAAGGCTACGGTCATCTCCTCAGGTAAGCCCTCCGTATCCTGTCTCAGATACTGCGAAATAGCCGTATCATAGATAGCCACATGCTGGAAAGCCTTCTGCGCCAGCCTTTTACGCTCCGTCAGGTCTATACCCCCCTGCTTCAATTTCTCCAGAACCAGGGTATAATCAGCCGGGTCTACCACTACGATGACACTGGGGAAATTCTTGGCTGCCGCCCGAATCATGGTCGGCCCACCAATATCAATATTTTCCAGTGCCTCCTCAAGGGCAACCCCTTCCTTAGCCACCGTCTGGACAAAGGGATAGAGATTAACCGCCACCAAATCAATAGTCTCCATATTATTCTTAGCCAGTTCCTCCATATGAGATGGGAGGTCGCGCCGGGCCAGGATGCCACCATGAACCATCGGGTGCAGGGTCTTCACCCGGCCGTTAAGAATCTCAGGAAACCCAGTGATTTCGGAGACACTTTTAGCTGGCACCTGAGCTTCTACCAGCGCCTTTTTGGTGCCGCCGGTAGAGAATAATTCAAATCCCAACTGGCTTAAACCTTTAGCAAAATCGGTTACCCCCGCCTTGTCAGATACACTTACAATTGCTCGCATAAATACCTCCAATTACTTTATTATTTAGTTTCAACCTCACCCCCTGTGTCCCCCTCTCCTTCCAAGGAGAGGGGGAATTGGTTATACAAGAGAGGCTTTGCCTCTCTTTAACTCTCCCTTAATCTTCTTGCTTACTTCTAAACCCAAAGGGTAACTTCTCGCTTGGCTGTGGTGGGTCTGTAAACTCAAGTGCAGCTACATTCAGAATCTTATAGAGGCAAAAAGGTGTGCCAAATTGCAAAACGCCCCTGTTTTTCATTAACGCTTTAGCGCAATCGACCACCTTTTCCTCATAAGCAGCCTCGTCTTTGGTATGTATTTCATGCTCTCTTGTTGCTCCAGAATCAAGATGGACTATAACCTTCTTTTTTAGCATGTCGTGCCTCCAGCTATGCTACCTATCTGATAACTACCCTCTTCCCCCCCACTTGCTTCACCACCTCACCAATAATTTTAGCCTCAGGCAAAGCTCCAGTAAGCTGGGCTACGTTATCTGGCGAGCAGATAACCACCATGCCGATACCCATGTTGAACACCCTATACATCTCATTTTGAGCTACACTACCCCGCTGCTGAATTAGCCGGAAAATGGGCGGCACAGTCCACGCCCGACTATGAAATCGCGCCGTTATGCCCTGAGGCAAAACCCGGGGCACATTACCAATCAAGCCGCCACCAGTAATATGTGCCATCCCCTTAATCAGGGGCAAAAGTGGCTTAAGCTCGCGATAATAACAGCGGTGAGGCTCCAGAAGCTCCTCGCCCAGAGTCCTGCCCAATTCAGGGTAATACTTATCCAGCACCTCTCTGGTTTCACCAAAAATCTTGCGTG
This sequence comes from Chloroflexota bacterium, assembly GCA_015222205.1. GTDB lineage: Bacteria > Chloroflexota > Dehalococcoidia > Dehalococcoidales > UBA5760 > UBA5760. The sequence continues at coordinate 34,796 of JADFUW010000001.1, read as the reverse complement.
CTAAAGAATAACCGTTGGTATGAAGCCCACTGGAGGGTAAGCCAATAATACTATCACCAGCCACAATCGTTCTACCCTGAATAATCTTCTCCTTCTCCACCACCCCGACGATAAAACCCGCCAGGTCATAATCCCCCCCAGCATATAGCCCGGGCATCTCGGCCGTTTCACCACCAATAAGGGCACAGCCAGCCTCACGGCAAGCCTGAGCCAGTCCCTGAGCAATAGCCCCCACCTGTTCCGGCACCAGCCTGCCCATAGCGATATAATCCAAAAAAAAGAGCGGCTCAGCACCACCGGTAAGTATGTCATTAACGCAGTGGTTAACGATGTCTATACCAACAGTCTCGTGCCTGCCCAGAGCCGAGGCAATCTTCAGCTTGGTACCAACACCATCAACGCTGGAGACCAGCACTGGCTGCCGATAGCCCTTAAACTCAAAAAGCCCACCGAAAAACCCGATGCCGCTTAAAACCTCGGGGCGGAGGGTAGATTGGGCATACTTACCTATCAGCTCTTTAGCCTTAGCGGCAGTATCAATATTAACGCCGGCTTTAGTGTAGGTTTCACTCATTTGTCCCACCTTGGCGGTAAAAACTCCCACCTCCCAGACTACTAAATATTAAGTCTCACCACAACAAATTTACCCCGATAAACAGACTAAAACTGTAGATGACTAAGCGTCATTATTCACGGCTACTTTACATCAGAGGAGGCTTTCTGAGTAGCAGCCATAGCCTCCAGCGCCAGCTTATCCATCTCAAGCTGAACCGGTATGGGATAGTCACCAGTAAAACAGGCCAGACAAAAGATATCTTTAGGCAAGGCGACAGCTTTAATCAATCCCTCAACACTCAGGTAGCCTAATGAATCAGCCCCGATAAAATCCCTAATCTCAGACACAGTCTTACGAGCAGCAATTAGCTCCCGGCGGGTAGCCATATCCACACCGAAGAAACAGGGGTAACGGAGGGGCGGAGCACAGATACGCAGATGCACCTCTTTAGCCCCCGCCCGTTTCAATAAGCCTACTACCTTAGGGGTAGTGGTGCCACGGACAATACTATCATCAACTACCACCAGCCGCTTACCCGATAATATCTCAGGTAAAGGATTGAACTTCAGCTTAACACCAAGGTCCCTGATTCGCTGATGAGGCTCAATAAAGGTGCGCCCTACATAGCGGTTCTTAATTAACCCCTCACCCAAGGGTATGCCTGACCTTAAGGCATAGCCAACGCCAGCTGCGGTAGCTGAGTCAGGGACGCCCATAACAAGGTCAGCATCTACCGGATACTCTTCAGCTAAACCTGCCCCCATAGCCTGCCGCGCCTGGTAAAGCAACCGACCGTTAATCACGCTATCCGGGCGGGCAAAGTAGATATACTCAAAAATACAGAGCGCCCTTCTGCCCACATCCACGCAGTAGCTATCAATGCCGTTCTGACTAATAGAAACTATCTCACCCGGCTTAATCTCCCTAACAAAGCTGGCCCCGATATGGCCAAGGGCACAACTTTCAGAGGCTATGACCCAGCCACCATTAACATCCCCCAGACACAGAGGGCGCACGCCAAGGGGGTCACGAACTCCAAACAGGGTATCATGGGTCATAATGGTAAGAGAGTACACCCCCTGAAGTCGGTTCATAGCATACCTTATTCTACCAACCCAATCTTTTTCTGGGGAAGATAGAATAAGATTAGCAATAACCTCACTATCAGTAGACGAGCGGAAGGTATAGCCCTGGCCACAGAGCTCCTTATACAGGTACTCAACATTGATTATATTCCCATTATGGGCTAAGGCAAGAGTATTTGAGCCTTCGCCAACGATGATGGGCTGAACATTACCTACCCGGCTAGAACCCCTAGTAGAATAGCGATTATGACCAATGGCAATATCCCCGGTGAGCCTAGTTAACGAATCCTCGCTGAACACCTGGGACACCAGCCCCATCTTGGCACAAACCTGGAGCCCCTTGCCATCACTAGTGGCAATTCCGGCACTCTCCTGGCCACGATGCTGGAGAGCAAATAAAGCAAAGAAGGTAAGACGAGCTACATCCTCATTAGGGGCATAAACACCAAAAACGCCACAAGACTCGTGCAACTTTGCCTCTCAATTCAGCCCAAATAACTACCCTGTATATTAAATTATAAACAATTTTCTACCTACCGGTCAATTTCCCCTAGCCGTCATGTCAGACGAAGCTCATAATAGCAATATTGCCAAAACCCCGCCCAAGCCTTGACAGAAGAGTATACTTCTGGTAATAATTTCAGTAAACTCAGTCGATATTATTAGTAGGCTTAATTTGAAGAAGGAGGAATATTATGGGTGACCTAACCGTCTATAGCTTTAAGGTTAAAAAAGAGCAGCTTGACCGTAGCAAGAGGTTTTTTGTCCGGCAGGGAGCACTGCTTCAAGACAGTCTACGAGACCTTATTAGTGTTGCCGCTGACTGCGAGCGATGCCTGGAACTACATGAGGAAGATGCCTCCATTAGTGAACTACAAAGTGCTTTTGCTACTCTCCTGGCCAATTGTAAGAATACCTGGCACCTAAACAGTCTTCTTCATGAAGCGGTGATAAAGACAGCGAAGATATGTAAAGTACCCCTGGATTTTATCACTAATGTGCTGGGCGAGGCACAACGAGTCAAGCCAGCAGCGCGCCGGATATAGCCACTATGCCAAAATGGTAAAAACAGGAACACCGGTTAGTAGAAAGTATGAGAGGAAGTCAAAAGTGAAAAAAGTAGCTATTATGACCGATACCGTAAGCTATATGTCGAAGCAAGTTGCTAACGAACATGATGTCACGCTGGTATCAACACATGTTATCATAAACGGCAAATCACATCGTGAGAATGAGATAGACTTAGCTCGGTTCTATGAGCAACTGCCTGAATGGAAAAAAGAGGACAAGCTACCTACAACTTCGTCGCCCTCTACGGATGACTTCCTACAAGCCTACCGCAAACTAAGCCGGCAGGCTCAAGCCATCGTTTACATTGGTTACAGCCCCAAGCTTGGCATGGCAATAAGCGCAGCATCGCAAGCTAAGGCGCTAGTACAAGATGAGCTGCCTCAAACTGCCATAGAGGTGATCGATTCCCAGACTGCCTGTGGTGCCCAGATGCTTGTCGCTATAGAGGCGGCCAGAGCTGCCGCCGCCGGCAGTAGTCTCTCCGAAGTGGTTGCGATAGCAAATGATTTGATAAAAAGGGTTACCTTTGTTGTCATATTGGATGACCTCTACTACTTAGCCAAGGGAGGCAGGATACATAAAGCCCGCCCCTGGGCAAGTACTAAAATTACTAACACGGTACTTCTAGAGGCGGATGCTGCGACTGGTGGAGAACACACTCCCCTAGCCAGGTGTAAGACCAAAGGCCAGACACTTACAACACTGTTTGATATCGTGAAGCAGAGAAGTGGGGGTAAGAAGCTGCATATTGCTATAAACCACGCTGACGCACTGGCAGAAGCCGAGGAACTGAAAGAAAAAGCACTAGCTGAGTTTCAGTGTGAAGAGGTCTTTATCAGTAATATAGGACCGCTAGTGACAACTCATACCGGGTTAGGTACTCGTATCTTCAGCTGGTGGCACGAAGACTGAGATAAATTAGTCGCTTACAAGTAGCTAAGGAGGTATCCTATGGCGAGAGCTAATCAGAGAGTCAGGATAGCGGTGGATGCTATGGGTGGTGACCATGCCCCTACCGAGATAGTTAAGGGCGCGGTACTAGCTACAGAAAGAAACGGCGTAGACATTGCCTTAGTTGGCCCCTTAGATATCGTGGAGGCAGAACTAGCCAAGTATGACGCCTCACATCTACCCATTCGTTGTATCAGGGCTGATGACTTTATCCCCGAAGGCAAAAATCCGGCTCTAGCGGTACGCCGCAAACCAAACTCCTCTATCGCCGTAGCGGCTAGGATGGTAAAAGAAGGGGAAGCGGATGGTCTAATTAGTGCCGGCCCTACCGGGGCCGTAGTTACCAGTGCTATCCAGTACCTGGGAATGCTAGCCGGGGTAGAGCGTCCGGTAATCGGTGGGGCCATCTTTGATACGGCTCCCAATACGGTAGTGTTTGACTGTGGGGTTAACATGGATTGCAAGCCATACCACCTGCTGACCTTTGCTGTTATAGGTTCTGTCTGTTGCAAAAAGCTGCTTAATATCAGTAACCCCACCGTGGGTCTATTAAACATTGGCGCTGAAGAAGGTAAGGGTAATCAGCTAACACGGGAGACCTATCATCTCCTTCAGGGATGTGGTTTGAATTTTATTGGCAATATAGAAGGCAACCAAATGATGAGCGGACGAGCCAATGTCCTTGTCTGTGACGCTTTCGTTGGTAACATACTGTTTAAGTTCGTGGAATCAATCGGTTTGTTTCATGACCTCCCCGAGGCGCATGGGTATAATCAGGGCGGTGGTCTTATTTTAGGGGTTAATGGCATTGTCCGAAAGCTACATGGGGCTAGCCAGGCCCCTCACGTAGCAGCAACGATACATCAAGCCAAGCAGGCGATTAAAGCCGACCTCATCGGTGCCCTCAAATCAGAGCTAACCAGCATTAAAAAAGAAATCAAATCGTAAAAGCCAGCTACCGAGCACAAGCTAAACAAAAATATTCTAAGGGGGTTTAACGATGGGAAAAGTAGTGATTAGTGCCGACTCTGTTTCCTTAACTCCAGAAGCAGCCATGGAGTATGGTTTCACTCTCATCCCCTGCCCTATTATCGTGGATGGCAAGCAGCACTTGGATACCGAGATAGATATGGATGAGCTCTATGCCCGACTGGATACCAGGGAAAACCTGCCCAAGACCTCAACCACTAATATAGATGAAATCTTGCAGTTTTTCACCGGGCTTAGTCAGGGAGCAGAGGCTATCCTGCACATCTGTATGTCCTCAGTGTTTAGCCCCCAATATAAAAATATCTTACAGGCTAAGGAGCTGGCTAGGGAAAAGCTGCCCAGGACAAGGATTGAGGTGTTTGATTCCCGCACCATGGGGACAGGAGTTGCTCTCCTTGCCATAGAAGCTGCCAGGACAGCAGAGCAGGGCAAGAACATAGATGAAGTTACGGAACTGGTTAACCACATTGTACCAGGAGTAGTCGCATTGTATGCCCGAGATACCCTCTTCTATCAAGCCGAAGGGGGTAGAATATTTGAGGCTCGCTCCTGGGCGGAAGCCGAGGCAGCCAGTAGCTTCAGGTCTATCACCGAGGCCGACGCCTCTACAGATGGAATGCTAAAGCCGGTAGCCAGAGCCAGAACCGTAGCTCAGATAATGGATAAGCTGGTGGAAATAACCAAAGAGCGAAGCAACGGCGACAAGCTCCACGCTCTAATCGGCTATACCAGAGGCGCTGCTGACCGAGCGGAGAAACTGAGGGATATGCTCCTCGCTGAGCTTCAGTTCGACTGGCTTTACGTTGCCGAGGAAGGAGCCAGTGTAGCTGTTCACAACGGTAGAGGGCTTATTGACTATACCTTCTGCCACAGGGTTTGACAAGATTAGTTGCTACGACAGACGATATCCAACCCCACTAGCGATAATTACCAAATTGCCTCCACCTTATCGACAATCTACCACTGCACAAACATCGGCATGACCACGTGGACATAGTTATCCACGCCCACCGGCCGTATAACGCCTGGGCTTGACGGATTGGTAATCTCTAGAGCTACCTGTGCCTCAGAAAGCACCCCAAGGACATCGGTCAAATATTTACCGTTGAAGGCAATCTTTGCCTCTTCACCCTCGACAACGGCATCAATCTCGCCAACATCATCGCCCACTTCTTCAGAGCGGGCGGAAACAGTTATCTTACCCGGGGTCAGCTCCCCACTACCGGGGGCTACCACCAGACGAACAATACCACTACCATCACGGGCAAAGATAGCCGCCGTCTTAGTTGCCCTTAAGAATGCCGCCACATCAACTACCGCCCGTGTGCTGTAGCTCTGGGGGATGAGCTGAGCGTAATTAGGAAAAGTACCCTGAACCAGCTGAGATACCAGCTCAATGTTCTTCAGGCGAAATAGAGCCTGGCTCTTATTGGGGTCTACTGTTATCTCAACAGCTTCCTTCTGGTCAGCCATCAGTCGATTTAGCTCAGCCAGAGTCCGCGCTGGAATAATGACCTTAGCCTTCTGGCTAACTGACAGGGCAAGCGGTAGCTTATGTACGGCCAACCTAAAGCCGTCAGCCGCAGCTAGCGTCAGTAAATCACCCTCAAAATCAGCATCAATACCGGTAAGCACCGGCCGAGACTCCTCCGTAGCCGCTGCAAAGACAACCTGCGTGATTCCCCGCTGCAAGGCTTCTACCTCAACCCTGGTAGTAATAACCGGCTCCACCTTGGGTATAGGCGGGAAATCCTTGGCATCAACCCCGCTAATGCGCGCCTCAAACCGGGCACACTTCAACTCCAGAGTCTTGGTGCGTGGAGAGAGGCTAACGTCAATCTTATCACTGGGCAGGGAGTTAACAAACTCAATGAGAAGCCGCGCCGGAACAGTAATCTCTCCTTCTTCCTCTACCTTGGCACCAATCCAGCAGGAAGTAGCCATCTCCAGATTAGTAGCCGCCAGTCTGAGACGAGACTGGTCGGTAGCTAAAAGGACATTACCGGTTATCGGCAGTGTTGTTCTGGTAGCCACCGCCCTGCCCACCACACCAAGCCCCCGGCTTAGGTTCTCCTGAAGACATGTCAACTTCATAATGCACCCCCAACATATATCCCTGTAACCGAGTAGTATACACTAATAATTAATGCTACTCAAGGTTTTCGCCCCGACTTCGCCATCCCCTTTTACTCAAGGGTTTTCGCCCCAATTCAGCCACCCATTTTTTCACTCAAGACTTATCGTCCCGCTCTTACCACCGCTCTTTCTGACGAGACGGATATTCTCAATCCTCATGCCCCGGTCTACTGCTTTACACATATCATAGATGGTTAGAGCAGTAATCGCCACCGCCGTGAGCGCCTCCATCTCCACCCCAGTCTTACCGATACTTTTTACCGTAGCCGTAATCTCCACCGCATTACTGGCTTCATCTAGGCTGAACTCAACCTTACTGTCGCCAATGAGAATCGGGTGGCACAGGGGTACTAGATGCGGTGTCTTTTTAGCCGCCATAATGCCAGCCAACTGGGCTACTGTCAAAACATCCCCCTTCGCCATCCCACCCTTCTTTATCAGGTCAAGAGTAGCCGGCTGCATCCTGACCACACCTCTGGCTACCGCCTCACGCTGGGTATCCGGCTTGCCGGTAACATCTACCATCTTGGGATGGCCCTCGGCATCTATGTGGGTTAGCTCTTCCATAACTATAACTATCCCCCCACCTGAGTCATGGGACGACCTTCAAGCCTATACCCATCTGCCAGTTGATGCTGCAGTGGTTTTTGGGTAACGGCTGTCTTAATCAACTTCTTCAACCCATCTCTAGATATACCGCTACGCAGAGGCTGCTTTAGGTCTACTTCATCATCAGCCAGTAAACAGGGGCGGAGCTTACCATCGGCGGTAAGTCGCAGGCGATTACAACGAAAGCAGAAATGTTCACTAACCGGGGTTATAAAACCAACAGTCCCCCTGGCGTCAGGAAAACGAAAATACCTGGCCGGCCCGTTACCGATACCAGGTAGACATGGCTCCAGTTCTCCTAATTGCTCCAGGCTTTTTCTTATGTCATCTGCCGAGACAAAATGTAAGGTGGCATTACTTAACCCCGCCGTGGGCATAAACTCGATAAAGCGCACATGCCACTCTTCACTAAGGCTCTTATTAGCAAAATCAATGATTTCATCATCGTTAATACCGGCCATAACCACCATATTAATCTTAACCGGGCTGAGCCCGGCTGCCCTAGCGGTATCAATAGCCGCCAGCACATCGTTAAGCCCATAGCTACTACGGGTAATAAGCCTGAATCTCTCCGGCTTAAGTGTATCCAGGCTTATATTAACCCGCTTTAGGCCGGCCTGCTTTAGCTCAGCCACATAACGGCTAAGTAAAATTCCGTTGGTCGTCAAGGAAATATCATCTATAGTATCTATCCGCTTAAGCATTTGCACCAGTTTAGCCAGTCCCAACCTCACCAGGGGCTCACCGCCAGTGAGTCTAATCTTATTTATGCCTAACTCAGCCGCCGCCTGAGCTACGGTATAGATTTCCTCATAGGTGAGAATATCCTGATGAGACATCCGGCAAACACCAGCCGCCGGCATGCAATAGATACAGCGCAGATTGCAACGGTCAGTTACCGAGATGCGCAGATAGTTTATCGGACGCTGAAAAGAATCACAAAGCCCGGTCATATCCCTAACCTTGCCAGCACCAGGGGCACTTTTCTGGCTGCCTGCCCCCGGTGGCTAACCCTATTTTTGGTCTCCAAAGATAATTCAGCCATCGTCTTATCTAACTCGGGGAGGTAGAAGACGGGATCATAGCCAAACCCTTCTTCCCCCCTTGGCTCAAGGGTTATAATCCCCTGGCACTCACCAGAACAAAACTCTACCCTGCCCTCAGGCATAGCTATAGCAATAACACACCGGAACTGAGCGGTACGCTTCTCCCAGGGCACACCCCCTAGCCTAGCCAGTAAATAATCAATCCTATCTTTATCTGCGGCCCCTTCCCCAGCATACCGAGCCGACAGGCACCCCGGTTCACCACCCAGCACATCAACCTCCAGCCCAGAATCATCAGCCAGCGCTACCAGCCGGCTCTCGGCAGATAAAGCCACTGCCTTTAATCGGGCATTCTCCTCCAAACTCTCCCCCACCTCACTAACTACAGTAGTAATACCCTGCTCGGCTAGGGTAACCAGTTCAATGGGAAGAGACTGAAGCAGCCTTCTATACTCACGCACCTTAGCGTCATTGTTGGTCGCCAAGAGCAATTTGTTAACCAATGGAACTCCAGAACAGATAATACCTCAGAGGCTGCCAATAAATTCATCAAGAGTCATAGCCGCCATACTCATCGTCTGGAGGGTGCCTCGTGAGCCCAGTTCCATAGCCACCCGGGATACTGCGATGTTGTCCGGGGCCTCCAGGATGTTAACGAAGTCATACGGGCCTAATAGGGCATACTGGGCGACTATCTTGACCCCCATGGCCTCAACTTCCTTATTTACCCCCTTGATTCTCTGTGGATTTTCTTTTATCGTCTTTCTTCCCTCGTCAGTTAATGTAGTAAGCATAACATAGGTTGCCATTTGCCTCACCCCCATTTAGATATTCCCCAATACTGTGATGAATCTCACCACGCTCTTCCAGCTATTTTAATATTTATTTAAGGTCAGAAAACCTGCCCTCTAGCTTCTTCGCCACCTGAGGCATAGTAGTGTACTCCATCTCTTCTAAAGGCAGACGGTGCGGCTCAAAGGGACCGTGACGACGCATATACTCAGCTATCTCGTTGGCCTGCTGGCGAGCCCTATCAAATGACAGGTCAGCAAACATATCCCGAGGCCCAACCAACCTACCATCAGCAATCTGGAAACCAGCCGCTGTTACCCTGGGCGGCCCGTCAAAGCGACTGGGTATACTGTCCGGTATAGCTACCGGCATAAAGGGACCATGGTGTGAACCACGCATCCACCCCTCTACCAGGTGGGGCAACGCAAATGGCTCCAGCACCTCCCCTACCGCTGGAAATGTCCCTTGAGAGCGGACAATACACACCGGGTCATCCTTACCCACATACCGACCGGCAATTAAAGATAGACGCTGAGTTGACGACACAGCCGCTATATCACTGGTTTCCCGACTGTAAACCGCCTTTACCGCATAGCGGGACGGGGCACCAATGAAAATCAAGAGGTCATAGATTTCCTCGGGGGCATTAAGGGTTATCTTCTTGTGCTCCTTAACATCGTGTACTTCAAAGGTAAAGCCAACGTGCATATTGGGAGCAATAACCAGCCCAATAGTATTAAATGGGTCGGCGAACATCTTATACAACGGCATATTCCAGGCTCCAGACGAGGTCTTATCCGCCATAAAAATAATAACCGGCTCCGACTTCCGCTCCTCAAACTCCATCTCCGCCACCCCAGGGCCCATCCCCTTAATGTTGCCCGAAAAGGCATCAGACAGCAAATCCTGCCCGGCACCATAAAGCTTTAAGGATTTAGCCACCTCGGTGCCCTCAACAAAGGTATCCCAGGCTAGCTTATGTATTTTTTCGTTCTCCTCCCCATGCTGGTGAGTCATAATAAGTTGCAGGTCATCCCCACACTTGGTGACATGATAGTCAATCAGTAACCCAGACTGCTTAGCCTTAGCCAAACCTTCCCTCGCCTTAGCCAAGACATCAGGGTGAGACTCGGAATGGCCGACATAACCACCAACATCAGCCTTAATGACGCTCAATGTAATCTTCATCGTTTGCCCCCTTTGACGATATTCATTTTAATACTCGATTCCCCTTCGTGACTCTATCCCTTTATCGTAAGGATGCTTAATCTTCACGCACTCGGTAACCAGGTCGGCCAGCTTAATCAGCTCAGGAGCAGCCTTACGACCGGTAAGGATAAGCTCCACATTGGGTAGCCTATCTTTAATAAGTTTAACTACTTCACCCAGCTCGATTAGCCTAAAAGCCACCGCCACATTAACCTCATCCAGAACCACTATATCATAATTACCGCTAAGTACCGCCTCACGAGCTGCCAGTAAAGCCAGCCGCGCCTGCTCTCTTGCCTCCGGCTTAACATCAGTCGGGTCAACAAATTCCAGACTACCAAAGCTAGCTATATCAACATTGGGTAACTGAGCCAGAATTTTACGCTCTCCGTAGGGGTAATTGCCCTTCATGAAGAACACGATATATACCCTCTGACCCTGACCCAAGGCTCGGATTACTGTTCCCAGTGCAGCGGTGGTCTTCCCCTTACCATCGCCAGTAAAGACCTGAACCAAACCCCGGCTACGAGCTTCTAAGGGCAGGTGCCACTGCGATATTTCTTCTTTTGTCAACAAAAGCCCCTGAACAGAAGACAGTAATGGACATTAAGGCAGTATTACTAGTGTAACAACCTAAATTAGTCAAGTCAAGAAATAAGCCAGAAGATATTATTGTTAATAACCTGACAATAATGATATTATAATGAGCACTAGCAGCAGAAAACCCGTAACCAAAGGGGAGATAAAACGACAATAGAGATAATCCCAGCTATAGACATTAGAAAAGGTAAGTGCGTTCGCCTTTATCAGGGCGATTATGACCAGGAAACGATATTCTCTGATGACCCGCTAGAAATAGCCTTGGAGTGGCAATCAATGGGGGCACCAAGAGTACACATTGTTGACCTCGATGGTGCCGCCAGTGGTGAGCTTTGTAACCTGGATATCATCACCGAGATAGCCAGTGCCCTATTAATTCCTACCCAGGTGGGCGGCGGCATCCGCCACCTGAAGACAATACAACAGCTCCTGAAAACCGGCATAGAGCGCGTAATCCTGGGTACATCCGCGGTAAAAGACCCGACGCTGGTTAAAGAAGCGTGCCGTAACTTCAGCGAATCTATCATTGTTGGCATTGATACCTGGGAAGGACATATCGCTATACACGGCTGGCAACAGAAGACAGAGTTAAGGGCTATAGAGTTTGCCGAATCAATGGTTAGGCTCGGGGTGAAGCGCTTCATCTATACCGACATTAGCCGCGATGGCACCCTCACCGAGCCTAACTTTACCGCTATTGCTAACCTAGCTAATACCATCAGATTACCCATCATTGCCGCCGGTGGTATTTCATCACTAGACCATCTTAGAATGCTGGGGCAGCTTGGTGCCGAGGGGGCTATAGTCGGCAAGGCACTCTACACCGGTGACATAAATCTAAAACGGGCGCTAGCCACTATTAGCTAGATAACATAGGGGAAAGCGGCCATATCAGGGGAAATATGAAGGGGGTGAGGTAGATAACTAATCTAAAGTTCAATAAAGACGGACTCATCCCGGCCATTGCCCAAGATGCTGATACCGGTGCTGTCTTGATGCTAGCCTACATGAACGAGGAGGCACTGCGCCGAACTCTATCCAGCGGCGAAGCCTGGTTTTATAGCCGAAGCCGAAAGGCTCTATGGCACAAGGGTGAAACTTCAGGCAATATAATTAAAGTAGTCTCGGTATGGAAGGACTGCGATAGCGATACTATTCTGATTCTAGGTAAACCTGCTGGTCCGGTATGTCACACTGGCAATAAGACCTGCTTTTTTCAAGAGATAACCGAGTTATAAAACCTGCTTCCCAGCAATTTAAGTAGATAACCGCACTAGATATGAAGACCAGTCACCCAGAGGCAGCTGGTTCCGCCTCTTCAAGCTGGTCAATCTCCACGGCCTTTCTTAACGCCGATAGGGCAACCTCAAGCTGGCTATCATCAGGCTCTCTGGTCGTCAGTCTCTGCAACCAAAGTCCTGGAGCCAGAAAAGCCCTCACTAAACGACTTTCAATATGCCTAGCACCAAATTGAGTAATCTCATAACCCAGACTAGCAATAACCGGAATGAGGATAACTCGCGATAGCACCATAAGCCATAGTGAAGGCCGACCAATAAGGGCAAAAACGATGATAGCTATAATCAAGACAACAAACAGAAAGCTGGTACCACAACGCGTATGAGCCGTACTATATTCCCTCACCGCCCCCACCTCTAGAGGAACCCCGGCCTCATAGGCATTCACCGCCTTGTGCTCAGCACCGTGATAAGCAAATATCCGCCTAAGGCTGGTAGATAAGGTTAGTAGCTTGAGGTAAGCAACGAAAATACCCAGCCGGACAAAACCCTCAACCAAATGGAATACGATTGATGACTCAATATAGTCATCAATTAATCTGGTGAGAAAAAGAGGCCCCATGAAGAAGACAGCAACAGCAAAAGCCACTGAACCAGCCACTATTCCCCCAACGGCCCTCCCCGAAAGCTTTTCCTCCTTCTCCTCCTCTATAGATACATTAGCCGAGTAGAGGAGGGACTTAACACCCAAAACCATAGCCTCAATCAAGGCAACAACACCCCGAATGAACGGGGTTTTCCTCATTCTACTATTAGCCATAGCCGGCAGTAACTGAGTATCCATAGCCATTCCGCCATCAGACCGGCGCACCGCTGTTACCATCGCTGCCTGTCCCCGCATCATCACCCCCTCAATAACCGCCTGACCACCATAATTAAACTTCTTCACCACAACAAGAACCCCTTGATAAACAACTTGATAAACAAAAAGAGCAGCTCCGCAAAGCCGCTCCTGACCCTACTACAACTTGCCTATTTAACCTTCCAGCTTGTAGCGTCGCTTAAACCGCTCCACCTGCCCGGCGGTATCTACCACCCTATGCTCTCCGGTGAAAAATGGGTGACACTTACTGCACACCTCAACCTTCAGTATCTTCTGGGTGGAGCCAGTAGTAAAAGTATTGCCACAAGCACAAATTACCTGGGCATCAGTATAATACTTGGGGTGAATCTTGTCCTTCATACCCTTAAATAGCGTAAACGCTAGCCTTCCTCTTATTCTTACCGGCCGGCTCGTACTTAACGACACCATCAATAAGGGCAAAGAGGGTATAGTCCTTACCAACACCCACATTACTTCCCTGGTGAATACGTGTACCACGCTGCCGAACCAGAATAGTCCCAGCATTCACGCTCTGCCCCGCATACCTCTTCACACCGAGCCGCTGGGCATTGCTATCCCGACCGTTGCGGGTAGAGCCACCGCCCTTTTTATGTGCCACTTGCCCCTACCTCTCTACTTTGAGCTACCGAGCCGCCTCTACCGGCTCAGCCTTCTTAGCCTTTGGTTCAACTATCTTTTCTATAGTCAACCGGGTATAAGATTGACGATGCCCCGTCTTCTTACTATAACGCACCTTGGGCTTATACTTAAAGACGATAATCTTTTTTCCCCTACCCTCACCCTGTGATGTCGCCACTACCTTCGCCCCGGTAACTGTAGGATTACCCACTGTTGTCTTACCATCCCCGGCAATAAATAATACCCTATCCAGGTCAACACTACTACCCTCAGCCACATCCAGCCGCTCCACATCTATAGTCTGGCCCGGGGCCACTTTATATTGCTTGCCACCAGTTTCAATGATAGCGTACATCTTCTTCTCCACAAACAAGTTACTTATTTTATCAATTACGCAGGTAGAGTGTCAAGCACAAGATGATATTACAGTAGTTATAAGAAGACAAGCCCAGCGGACAATTTGAGGCGTACGTAATTAGGATACCCTATAGGACACCCTTTTGTTTTAGTATTGCTACATATTGGTTGCGGTCAAGATTACATGCAGCAGCTCGTCGAAATTCATTATCATTAAGTTTTAATTGCTGACGTATGCTATGCTGGAAGGGAAGGTCTCCTCCCTTTTTATTGGAGCGTCGGGTTCGGGTTACTATTCTTCCTTCACACTCGAACCAAGCCAACCGATCGCCACTGTTTCTAGTCCGTAAACCAAACTTATTTACGATGTGATCAAAGTCCTTGGCTTTGATGGTCATCGTTCCTCTACCACTTTACGCAACCATTCCCATGTCTCAGCCAAATTACGCCCCAACCTTTTCTCGTCTTCTTTAAGTGCCCAATATAGTTCAGCTAAGGCTGCCTGCAAGTCATCGACAGCCTTCATCGGGCTCTCGCCATATCCAAATTCGTCGACATACTGGCACTTAGCAATATAGAATACCGCTTCCCGTTCTATCTCTACCTCTATTGGTATTCTTAGACGTAGCCTATCATCTGTTAAGGTTCCAATATAGAGCAGCGTAGGAGTTGCTTGAGCTGGCTTAGGTAAAGTTTCAAAACTCGTATCTCGTCCTCCACCGTATGTCTGTATCGGCAGAAGGTCTCCTGAAATCTTCTGATTGCCTTCATTCCAAGCACGAGGAACCGGTATCGGTATCTCATTTTTTCCCGTTTCAGATTCGCTTACATGAAGGAGAGTTTCTACTGCCATAATCTAGTTACCTCTCTTTTCTATCTTATTAGCTCTGAACTTTACTCTGCCTATATATCGATCGTTTGCCCATAGTCGGAACTCATATTCACCAGGTTCCGGTATGACGATAGGAGGAGGTTCCAGCATTATCTCGTACGCGCTTAGCCGGTCAGGTATGTTTAATGATGGAATTTCAGCTTTCGCTAAAAGTTGGTCTGTCTTAACTTGAACATAGTCCAAACGAAAACTATACTGTCCCTCTGCATCTGTAAGCCGTGCGTATAGTGTGATAGGACGGTAGGTTGTTGGAAAGCTAACAGCATTAATGTTGTCAAAAACGCCTACTAGTGTCTTTTTCTTACTCCTCTCATCAACTACAACGCTGTCACATAGCAACAATGCCACTGGAAAAGGAGTTGAAGCACCTTGAGCTAGCTCGCTCATTATCATCCCCATTATGCCAAATCTTTTAGGATTACGAACCTATCATAATATAGCATGCTTGTCAATATATCGTCAAAAGCCATCTGTCATGCATCAACCTATTCACCCCATTTAGCTTCCCTAACACCCTGCCCTGTGTTAAAATTCTTGTGTCGGGCTAGGCCGTTTCGGCTAGCCCCAGTGGTGTTTGGGAAAGAAAATGCAACTAGACATAACCAAATTATTACATCTCATCGGCGAAATGCCTGCCTACCGCCAGCTTTTAGATGGGCTACAGAAGCCACACGGCAGCAACAAGGTAACGGTGCTTGATGCCGCCAAACCCTACCTCATAGCCTCTCTATACCACAGCCTAAAAAGACCTGTGTTCATCGTTACGGCACAACCAGAGGATGCTAAAAAGCTCTATGAACAGCTCTCAACCTGGTGTAACTCTCCCCAGCTAAGGCTCTTTCCTGAGCCGGATACTCTTTTCTACCAACGTACTATCTCAGATACCTCCGCCGAGATGGAGAGGCTCCGGGTACTTTCGGCTGTAGCCAATACAGATAGAAACCAAAATGCCCCCCTGATTATCACCTCTGCCCTCGCCCTGATGCAAAAGATAGTCTCGCACCGTGATTTCACCTCTGCCTGCCACACCATAAAAGTGGGACAAGACACAGAACCACTCAGCCTGCTGAGCCGGTGGCAGGCTATGGGCTACAGCATGGAAAACACAGTAGAGGTGCCCGGTACCATCAGCCATCGGGGGGGTATTGTTGACATCTATCCGCCTTCCAACGAACTACCAGCCAGACTAGAGTTCTATGGTAACTCTATAGAAAGTATCCGCCTCTTCGACCCAACAAATCAGCGCTCACAGGCGGCAGTATCAGAAGTAGCCATTACACCAGCGACAGAACTACTGGCACCCATGCTAAACAGTAAGCTAGAGCTGGAGCAGACCCTAAGTAGTATTAATCTAGCCGGCTTAAGCCCCGAGGTACACCAGCAGCTTAGGCAGGAGACAGCTATGCTAATTGATGGGCAGAGACCCCCTAATATGCAGTTTTATGCCCCGCTGTTTAATGCAGACAGCATCCTGAGCTATCTACCGCAAGGCACACTAATAATACTTAATGAGTCCCAGAGTATTAAATCAGCCACCGAAGACCTGGAGGCCAAAGCCAGCGAGCTACGTGCCGAGAAATTACAGCGTGGCGAAATGCCGACTAACCTCCCCAGACCGTACTTTACCTGGGATGAATTAGAGCCAGACATGATGAAGAGACAGCGCTTGATATTCACCAGTTGGGGTAATACTGACGATGAAAAGCCACACCGGTTAAACTTTGCTCCGGTTCCTAGCTACGCAGGACAGATACCCACCCTTATCAGGAATGTTAAAAAACTCCTGAGCCAAAAACACCGACTTATAATTATCAGCCATCAGGCAAGCCGCCTGTCGGAGCTACTTAATGAAGAAGATATTATTGCCCCACCCCTTACTAAAATCAAAGAGATACCTCCCCCCGGCTCACTGACTCTAGTCCAGGGTTCGCTGGCTGAGGGCTGGGTTATGAATAGTGACACTCACCTGCTGACTGATTATGAAATCTTCGGTTTCACAAAAGAGCGCCGAATGGCCAAAAAACACCCGGTGCCACATCAGAAGTTGCTTATGGAACTAACTCCTGGTGACTACGTGGTGCATATTGAACATGGCATCGCCAAGTTCGCCGGCGTTACTATCATGCATGTGAGTAACAGCGAAAAGGAATATCTGATGCTGCAATATGCGGCCGGCGATAAGCTCTACGTTCCTACCGACCAGATATATCGTGTGAGCCGCTATATCGGCGCTAGCGAACAGCCGCCGACATTAAGCCGACTGGGCACCCAAGAATGGACACGAACCAAGCAGAGAACCAGGGAGGCAGTAGCCAGCATTGCTGGGGAACTATTAGCGCTTTATGCCGCCCGAGGCGTTGTGCCCGGCTTTTCTTTTTCTCCCGATACAGTATGGCAAAAGGAGCTTGAGGCTTCTTTCCCCTATGTTGAGACCCCGGACCAGATAGAATCGCTGAATCAGGTAAAAGAGGATATGGTAAAAGCCAAGCCTATGGATAGACTGGTCTGTGGAGATGTGGGCTACGGTAAGACGGAGATAGCTATTCGCGCTGCCTTCAAGGCAATAATGGATGACAAGCAGGTAGCTGTGCTGGTGCCCACTACCGTGCTGGCTCAACAGCACTTTGCCACCTTCAGCCAGAGACTGAGCGCCTTTCCGATAAGGATTGAGGTGTTAAGCCGATTTAAGACACCAAAAGAGCAGAGTATTATCCTTGACGGGCTGACAAACGGCAGAGTAGACATCTGCATCGGCACGCACCGTCTGCTACAAAAGGATGTTGTCTTCAAGGACCTGGGGCTTTTAATAATTGATGAAGAACAGCGCTTCGGCGTCGCCCATAAGGAATACCTCAAGCAGATGAGACAAGAAGTAGATGTCCTCACCCTGAGCGCCACCCCCATTCCCCGCACCCTCCATATGTCCCTGGTGGGGGTGAGGGATATGAGCACTATTGAGACCCCTCCTGAAGACCGCCTGCCGATTAAGACCTATATTGCTGAATATGACGATAGCCTTACCAGAGAAGCCATACTCAGAGAGCTGGAACGAAATGGGCAGGTATTCTTTGTCCACAACCGGGTTCAAACCATCCAAGCCGTCACCAATAGACTCCAGTCTTTGATACCGGAGGCTAATATTGCCATCGCTCACGGGCAGATGCCTGAGGGTGAGCTGGAAGCAGTGATGGCTAACTTTACCCAGGGCAAGATAGACATTCTGGTCTGCACCACTATCATTGAATCAGGGCTGGATATGCCCAATGTCAATACCCTGATGGTTAACAAAGCGGACAGGTTTGGCCTGACCCAACTGTATCAGCTTCGGGGGCGGGTAGGTCGCGGCGCCAATCTTGCCTACGCCTATTTTCTCTATGACCGGGGTCAGCACCTAACCCATACGGCGGAAAGACGCTTGAGGACTATATTTGAAGCCACCGAGCTTGGCTCTGGTTTTAACATCGCTATGAAAGACCTGGAGATTAGGGGCGCCGGCACCCTGCTGGGGGCAAAACAGAGCGGGCATATCAGCGCCGTTGGTTTT
Source organism: Chloroflexota bacterium (assembly GCA_015222205.1). Taxonomy (GTDB): domain Bacteria; phylum Chloroflexota; class Dehalococcoidia; order Dehalococcoidales; family UBA5760; genus UBA5760. The sequence goes on along the minus strand of JADFUW010000001.1, from coordinate 16,198 downwards.
AACCTCTACTGTCGCCTGCTGGCTGAGGCAGTAGAGCAACAAAAAGCTCGGCGGACTGGGACTATCAAGAAGATAACCAGACCATTACCACCACCGACGATAGACCTCCCCCTGCCCGCCTATATACCCGAAGATTATATAGCCGACCTGAATACCAGGCTATCCCTCTACCAGCGGCTGGTAAACATATCAGAAGTTGATGAGATAGAGGGGCTAGCCGGTGAGCTTGGCGACCGATTTGGCAAACTACCGGTAGAGGTCAAAAACCTGCTCTATGCCCTCAAGGTTAAGGCGCTGGCGGCTAAGGCGGGCATTGAGTCCATCGCCACCGAGCACGGCCAGATTATAATAAGACCATTTACCGGCATGCACCTTGATAGGCACAAACTTGAACCTTTAGCTAAAGACGGCATAAAGATAGGCTTAACCCAGCTCAGGCTGAACTATAAGAAGCTTGGCAGGGAGTGGCAGGGGGAACTGGAGGATATATTGCCAAAACTAGGATAGGTATGTAGAATGGCAGTGTGCCGATATTTTGGTTTGTGGACTGGTTGAAAGACGAAGATTAGGAGGCTGCAATGACTAATGAACATATGGCGCGAGTTATCCCAGACCAGCTCATTAAGGCGAGAAAAAGCTTAGGACTAGAACCTAAGGAAACAGCCGATTCTTTGGGTATAAGCGTAGACGAAGTAACCAAATGGGAAAGGGGGATTTTAGAACCTCCTCTAGAACATCTATGGAGCCTTGCAGAATTATACCAACGAAGTACAGACTATTTCCTTAGGCAAGCACCTGCCTTGCCTGAACACCTAAGTTTTAGATTAGAACGCCGAAAAGTGATGCAAGACCTACCACCAGAAGTACGGAGAGTCATTGTGCGTTTCGAAGAGCTGTGCCGTGCGGAAGCTGAAATAGAAGAGGCATTGCAAAAGCCTCGCAAGATACTAATTAGAAGAGTCACTGGTGATTATAGTCCTCAGGAGCTTGCCGATAAAGAAAGGAAGAGATTAGGTTTAGATGAGCAACCCATTAGAGACTTGCGTAAGCTCCTAACGAATCAGGGCATCAGAATTTTCGTGCTACCTATTCCAGATATTCCAGCGAACGAGCTGTCTGGTTTATCATGGTGGCATGATGCTTATGGCCCTTGCGTACTTGTCAACAGCCACAATAATCTTGGTCGTCGGTCATTTACTATAGCGCACGAATACGCTCACCTTCTGCGAGCCGACCCTCCAACAGTGTGTGCTTTTATGCTAGATATCCCCGAGGAACGATTCGCCCATCAATTTGCTGCTGTCTTTCTTATGCCAGCCACAGATTTAAAGAAATCTTTTGTAGAACTGGTGGGGCCTTATGGTAGCTTGCCTAGCGACCAAGATTTAGGCAGACTCGCAAATCGTTATAGGGTAAGCCTAGAAGCGATGGGAATAAGACTAGAAGACCTTAGGCTAATTCCTGAGGGGACTACTACTTCGCATATAGTCGAGTGGGAGAGGAGACAAAAACATTATGGAGGCAGAAAAGGCCCAATATGGAAACATCAACTGGGAGAGGAATTTGTTTCGCTTGCTCTAGCAGCGCATTCAGAAGGACACATCTCGTTAAGCAAGTTATCTCAATACTTCGGGCAGGATGTAAGGACCGTGACGAAAGTAGTAGAGGAGTCTAGGCACTGATAAGTACAGGTTAGGATATTTAGATGGAAGACAAATTGCCCTCAGAACCTCCTTGCTATGTATTTGATGCCTCATCTCTTATTGAGTTGGAAGGACCGAATCGCAATGGCCTCAATCACATGCCCGATCGTCCAGGAAGGTGGCTTGTTATTCCATCAAAAGTAGCAAAGGAAACGAACAGCGAAGGTGCGCCAGCAGATACAAAGAATTGGCTAAGGAGTGGTAAACTATCAACATTCAACGTTGATAGTGAACACAAACTATTTATAAAAATACTTGTAGAGGAGCGACTCTTAAGTGATGCTGATGTTCAAGGCATTGTTATAGCACACCATCGTAAAGGGACATATGTAGTAGAAGAAGGGCTAGCCACGCGTGTAGCTAAAAGACTAGGAGTTAGGACTATAAATGCGAAGCAGTTCTCAGATAAGGTGCGCCCCCATTTGTTATGAAGTCAGTATATACAGGCACTCCAACAGGCACTTCGCCCCTCTTTTTTAATATCCTTCCCCTCTCCTTTGAAGGAGTGAACAACTGACACTAGAATTAGCGATAGAGCTTATAAATATAAGACCAGGAACTGGCATTGTAAGCACATAATCTGAAGGCAGTTTGAGAAGCTGCGTTAGATGTTACCGGTGAGACGCTACACTATGGCAGGGGGTGTCAATAGCAAACATACATATGCTGGGTATTGACAAATCATACTACCGATGGTATGCTCTAATGGTAGTTAAAAATCTTCATACCAGGAGGTAGATAGAGGTGAACCAAACAGCAAAGCTAACTATTAGCCTGCCCCAAAAATTGGCTTCGTTTGCGGATGAAGTCGCCGCTGAAAAGAGAATAAGTCGCAGTAAAGTCGTTTCTGATTGCTTGGAGGAATATGCTCGAAGGCGTAAACTCGCTGAGATGGAAGAAGGGTATAAGGCAATGGCTAATGAGCATAAGAAATTCGCCAAAATGACCGAAGGTATAATGTTAGAAACAGTACCCGAATGGAAGTGATACCACTATGCCGAAGGAGATTAAACGAGGTGAGATATATTGGATTAATTGGAATCCAAGCAGGGGTTCTGAACAGAGCGGGATAAGACCCGCCCTTATTATTCAGAATGATGTGGGCAACAAATATGGGGCGACAACAATTGTTGCTTCACTAACCACTACCGTTAAGAAAACCTACCCATTCTTGGTTAAAATAACGTCAGCAGAGAGCGGATTAACCGAAGATAGCACAATTGATTGTGCATCCATCATGACTATAGATAAATCACGTGTAGGTGATAAATGTGGCGAGTTAGCCGAAACAAAAATGACTGAAGTAAGTGATGCTATCAGGGCCAGTCTCGGGTTATAGTAAACTGGTAAAATGACTGGTAAAAGAAATGAACCTCAAAACAAAGACTTTACCTTTTAGACTTAAATATTTAAGTATTGCCTCCACAACTTCTCGGAACTTCGCCACAGCGTTAATAAAGCAAAAAACTAGGGTTATTCCTACTCTATCCCAAATGGAGAGAGTCTAAGAAGCACTTATCCCCTCTTTTTTAATATCTTCCCCCTCTCCTTTGAAGGAGTGAACAATTGACACTAGAATTAGCGATAGAGCTTACAAATATAAGACCAGGAATTGGCATTGTAAGCGCATAATCTGAAGGCAGTCTGTCTAAATCTACCCTTTGTTACCTGCTGGCAAAAAGCTTCATTACTTCTTCTGTTTCCATCACAAGAACGCTCTCAATCTTGCCCAGGTCAGCCCAAGCAGCACTAGCTCCCAACATAACCCGAGGGTCATCCACCTCGACCAGTCTGAAAACTCGGCCACCAGTAAGGGCACTCCACTCGCCAACAATCTTCATGCCCGGAGGTGCCATCGTCCCTTTTTCTGCTCGCCTCTTGATTACTGCTTCTCTATCCTTAGGTTCATACGTGTAAATAGTCATGAATAGCATTTGATTACCTCCTTCTACTAGCATATTTGCAATGGTAATTTAACGCAGTGTCACCAAGTTGTCAATATCCTTCTCTATCTCCCTCTCTTCTTTGAAGGAGAGGGGACCGAGGGGTGAGGTTGATAAAAGCCCCCTCTTTTTTAATATCCTTCCCCCCTCTTCTTTGAAGGAGAGGGGGACACAGGGGGTGAAGTTGATAAGAAATCTCTAGTCCCTTATCCCATAAAAGAAAAGGTGCTATAATAGGGTCAAATGGGAGAGATAAAGATGCAATATACCATTCTTATCAGAAAAGCTCCTGATGGATTCTATATAGCTAGCTGCCCTCTGATTCCAGAAGCACATGCTCAGGGTGAGACCTATGAGGAATGTCTGACCAATATTAAAGAAGTGCTTGAACTTTGCCTCGAATACCGCAAACAGAGGGACGAGGAAATTCCGGAGGAAATTGGGGCAAAGCAGGTTACTGTTGCTATATGACAAAGTTACCTCCACTCAAAGCACGTGAAGTAGTTAAGGGTCTTAAGACACTGGGCTTTGAGAAGGTAAGGCAGAGAGGCAGCCATGCAATATTCCATCATCAAGATTGCCGGCGAGTGCCTATTCCCATTCATCCAGCTAAAACCATCAGCCCTTATTTTCTCTCAGATATTCTCAAGCGGCTTGAGATTGACGAGGACAAATTTCTACAAGCTACAGGGCGCAGATAATCTTTAGGTTAAAGATAGTCTAACAGGCACTTCGCCTCTCTTTTTAATATCCTCCCCTTCTGAAGAGGGGATGAGGGGTGTATTGTCTAACCCGCTTCGGCTTGCTATAATGAAGCAGATTCAACAGGTGGGTTGTAAGTGGGCAAAGTCAAGGATTTAGCTTATCAGCGAATAGTGGTCAAGTTCGGCACCGGTCTGCTCACCGGCGCCACCGACTGTCTCAACCAGGAGCTAATGTCAGGCTTAGTCACCCAGGTAGCAGAGCTTCATAAGCGGGGGCGGGAGCTTATAGTTGTTTCCTCAGGAGCTATCACCTCGGGCCGGTATAGGCTGGGGCTATCCAAGAAGATTAGGGGTATTCCCTATAGACAGGTGCTGGCGGCAGTGGGTCAAAGCCGCCTGATGCATGTCTATGACCAACTGTTCAGCCGATATAATATTACGGTGGCACAGGCTTTACTAGCCAAGGCTGACCTCGCCAACCGGGCTGGTTATCTCAATGCCCGTAATACCCTGCTGGCTTTGCTGGAGCTTCGGGTGCTAGCCATTGTCAACGAGAACGACGTGGTGGCGGTGGACGAGATTAAAGAGGCTAGATTTGGCGATAACGATAACCTATCAGCCATGGTGGCAAACCTGGTTGACGCCGACCTATTATTAATTCTCTCTGATATTGCCGGACTATATACGGCCGACCCACACCGCAACACCGGGGTCCATCTTATCCCACAGGTAGACAGGATAGATGCCGAGATTGAGCGTTTGGCAGTTGGTACCTCCAGCAACCTAGCCACCGGTGGTATGGTTACCAAGATAGAGGCCGCCAAGCTGGCTACTGCCTCAGGGGTGACATTAGTCATCGCTGATGGCCGAGAACCAGATGTTATTTTACGGGTAGCCGCCGGTGAGGCACTAGGCACCCGTTTCCTGCCCACTACCAGCAAACTTGAGAGTCGCCAGCGCTGGATGCTCAGCGGTCTTTGCACTAAGGGTAAACTGGTAGTAGATTCAGGGGCAGCCACGGCGCTAAAGAAGCAGCAAGGGAGCCTGCTGGCCGCTGGCATTAAACAGGTTGAAGGCGATTTCCAGCAGGGTGACATAGTCAATATCTATAATCCTGACAAGTCACGCCTTGGCTGTGGCATAACTAACTATAGCTCGGTGGATATTGCTACTATCAAAGGGGTACACTCCAGGGAGATTGCTACCCTTCTTGGTTATGACTACGGTTCTGAAATAGTCCACCGAAATAACCTGGTGGTGCTTTAGAAAGAGAGGTTTAAAGTGGGTATCGGCAAACTCTACTTTGAGAATGATGAGTTTATAGTTAATGTTAATTACCAGTTCCACAGTGAATCACAAGCCAGCTGGTGGGGGGAGCTTATACCTACGGAATACAGACGCCTTAGCGATGGTGACGGGTATGTGATTGAATTAGAGGATGGGCGCCGGGGTCAGTGCTCTCTCAGAAAAAGGGTTAACCGGGCCGTGAGTGGCGTTCCACCACTCTATCACTATCAGTTCCGGGGACGAGGACGGCTTGAATAAAACTCCTGATAAGCAAGGCGGTGGTATTAAAAGGTTTGAGGGTGAGACTAAGTTTATGGATACAATAAAGACTAATGTCCTTTACTTTGGCGATAATCTAGAAATATTACGAAACCACGAATATTTCCCCGATAACTCTATTGACCTCATCTACCTAGACCCCCCTTTTAACAGTAAGAAGGACTATAACATCCTGTTCAAAGAGAACAGCGGGATGGAGTCTGAAGCTCAGATAAAAGCCTTCACCGATACCTGGCACTGGACGCAGACGGCAGAGAATACCTATCACGATGTAGTGGTTAATGGACCGCTGAAGGTGGGTAAGTTAATTGGTGCTCTGCACGATACCATAGGTAGTAACGATGTTATGGCATATCTAGTGATGATGACAGCAAGGCTAATAGAACTCCACCGGGTTCTCAGAGATACCGGCGCTCTCTACCTCCACTGCGACCCCACCGCCAGCCACTACTTGAAGCTGGTGCTAGACCAGATATTTGGGCCAGCAAACTTTAGAAATGAGATTGTGTGGGCTTACACTAGGCCAGGAACTAAACATCAAAGGCAACTTCCGAGAACTCATGACACTATTTTCTGGTATTCCAAGAGCAACAAGACTTGGATGTTTAATGTAGACCCTATTCGCATTCCATATTCACAAAGTACACTTGAGAGAGGTAAATACTCAGTCGCAACAAGCAAGGTGACGAAAGGGATAAGTGAAAGAGTTTTACCAGCGGGTGGCAAGTGTCCCGAGGATTGGTGGCAAATTTCTATGATACAAGGTAACGCGCAGGAGCGTCTTGGTTATGAAACCCAGAAACCGCTTGCTCTCTTGGAGCGCATTATTAAAGCAAGCTCCAACGAGGGGGATGTTGTCCTTGACCCCTTCTGTGGCTGCGGGACAGCGGTAGTCGCTGCCCAGAAGCTGAATAGGCGCTGGATAGGCATTGATATTACCCACCTAGCTATTAACCTGATGCGTAATCGCTTGAAGGATAGCTTTGGCATTAAAGCCGAGGTTATTGGTGAGCCGGTGGACTTGGCTGGAGCTAAGGCTCTGGCTCACCATCAACCTGACGGACGCTATCAGTTCCAGTGGTGGGCGCTGGGCAAGATTGGAGCCAGACCCCTCGGTGAGAAGAAGAAGGGGGCAGATAAGGGTATTGACGGGGTTATTCACTTTATAGATGAAGCGAGTGGTAAGCCGAAGCGAGTAGTGGTTCAGGTTAAGAGTGGGCATGTTGGGGTAAACGCTGTTCGGGAACTCAAGGCAGTGGCTGCCAATGATGCCATAGGTGTCTTTATCACCCTTGAGCCACCTACCAGCCCGATGAAGGTTGAGGCAGTTGATGCTGGCTACTATCACTCACCAGTCTATGATAAGGACTACCCAAAGATACAGATATTCACCATAGAGGAGCTTTTACAGGGTAAGACAGTTGATATGCCCCCACAGACCCAGACCAGTGTAACCTTTGCTAAAGCACCTAGCGTTTCTAAGAAGGAAGGAGAACAGCTATCTATGGGCTAAGGGGGTGAGAGGGGCATTAAAAGGGGTGCTAGAGGGGCGAAGTCCCTCTCTAAAATACTTCCCCTTCCCCTTATCAAGGGGAAGGGGATAAAGGGGATAGGGTTGTCATCGTAGACATACCCTTGCTATAATAAGAAGAAACAAAAAATAATTAGAAAGGGTGGTGAAGTTCAAAAATGTCTAAACAGACGCAGACCGTGGGGGCAACAGGTGAAACAACTAACCCCTTTGAAATGGTACAACAACGAATTGATACTATCTGTAAAAGGGGTAACATTCCCGAAGCTGCCCGCCTAAGAATCAGGGAATGCCAGCGTGAGCTTACCGTCCACTTTCCGGTAAGAATGGATGATGGGGAGATAAAAGTCTTTACCGGCTACCGGGTTCAGCACAGCGACATTCGGGGACCAGCCAAGGGCGGGATTCGTTTCCACCCAGATGTTAACCTGGATGAAACCAAGGCCCTAGCCACCTGGATGTCACTAAAAACGGCCGTCGTCAACATACCCTATGGCGGAGCCAAGGGGTCGGTTATTTGTAACCCGAAGACCATGTCTCTAGGCGAACTCGAGAGATTAACCCGACGCTACACCAATGAAATCTCGCTCATAATCGGTCCAGAAAGGGATATCCCAGCGCCCGATGTCGGCACAAACCCCCAGGTGATGGCCTGGGTTATGGACACCTACAGCATGACTAAGGGCTACTCTATTCTGGGTGTAGTTACCGGCAAACCTCTCAGCATAGGTGGTAGTAAGGGCAGGGGTGAGGCAACCGGCCGCGGCTGTATGCTCGTCGCCAAGATGGGTGCCAAACACCTGGGCATAAACTTTAAGGGGGCTACAGTAGCCGTCCAGGGTTTCGGTAATGTCGGCTCCGTGTCCGCTATGCTTTTAGCCAGAGAAGGCTGCAAAATCATAGCCGTAAGCGACACCAAGGGCGGCATTTATAACCCGAAGGGTCTAGATGTAGAAGCCGTAATCCGTCACAAAAAGGAAACCGGCTCCGTAGTTGGCTTTAAGGATACCAAAACCATAACCCACGCTGAGCTTTTGGCACTGGAGTGCGACATGTTGGTCCCGGCTGCTCTTGAAGGCGAAATACGTGCCGACAACGTCTCATCTATCAAAGCAAAGATGATTGTAGAAGGCGCCAATGGCCCAACCACCCCTGAAGCTGACAAGATTCTCTTTAAGAACGGCCAGTTCGTTATTCCTGACATCCTAGCTAACGCCGGTGGGGTGGTAGTATCATACTTTGAGTGGGTACAAGGGCTACAGTCCTTCTTCTGGAGTGAAGAGGAGGTAAACTGCAAGCTAGAGGTAGTGATGAATAGTGCCTTCAACGAGATACTAGAAGCTAGCCAGCGTGATAAAACAGATATGAGAGATGCTGCCTACCTAGTGGCGATAAAGCGAATAGAAGACGCTATGACAATCAGGGGACTGTATCCTTAACCTGTTAGCTAGCCACGAGAGATTAGACCTTGATAAATAGTTGTCAAAAAGTCCGCTAGCAAATCACCCTCGTTTCCTCCTTATTTTGGGGGTAATGGGGTAATAGTTAAGGGAATATTATAGAGGGCTTCGTCCTTCTCAAAACTATTATCCTTGCCCGAGGATAAATTTGAAGGGGAGTTGAAGAGGGGCGGAGTCTCTCTTACATAAGCAATGCCCTTTTCCCTTAATAAAAGGGGAGAGGCCACTATACAAAAAGGAGTAAATATCACGAAATCACCTATTGAGGAACTTGAAGCAAAGGGCAAGGCAGCAAAAGCAGCCTCTCGCCGCATGGCTTACCTTCCCTCTGAGGTCAAGAATAACGCACTGCGTAATATTGCTAGCGACCTTCTGGCTAAGAAAAACAGGATACTGACAGCTAATCAGACTGATTACCGGGAAGGTGAGACCCAAGGTATGGGTACTGCCATGCTTGACCGCTTAATGCTCTCCACTGACCGTCTTGAGTCCATGGCACAGGATGTGCTGGCGGTGGCCGCCCTTCCTGACCCGGTGGGCGAGGTATTTGACATGCGCACCCTGCCCAATGGCTTACAGCTCGGTAGGAAACGGGTTCCCTTAGGGGTAATCGGTGCCATCTATGAAAGCCGACCCAATGTTACCATAGACATCTCTGCCCTGTGTCTGAAATCAGGTAATGCCATCATCTTACGAGGGGGTAAGGAGGCAGTTCACTCCAACAATGCCCTAGCCAAGGTAGTTCAGGAGGCGATAGCTAGAGCCGAGGTTCCTGATGGCGCTGTGCAGTTCATTGAGAATACCGACCGAACCCTAGTAAATCACCTGCTTAAAATGGGTGGTATTATCGACTTGATTATCCCTCGCGGTGGTGCCGGACTGATAAAATTCGTTACCGAAAATGCGGCTATGCCGGTGGTTAGCGGTGGCATTGGTGTCTGCCATACCTACATAGACCGGAGTGCCGATTTGAATAAGGCAGTGGCAATAGCCTTTAACGCCAAGGTGCAGCGCCCCACTGTTTGCAACGCTTTAGATACCCTGCTGGTTCATGCTGATATTGCCGAGCGCTATCTACCGTTGGTGGCTGCGGAATGGGCAAAAGCGGGGGTAGAGATGCACTGTGATGAGCGAGCTCTAGATATCCTTAAGCCACAGCCTTCTCTGAAGCTTGTCCCAGCGATAGATAAGGATTGGGGCAAGGAATTTCTATCGCTAGCGGCTGCTATAAAGGTGGTAGATTCTCTGGATGAGGCACTGGAGCACATTGAGCGCTATGGCTCCGGGCATTCCGAGGCTATTGTTACTGAGGAATATGAAGCCGCCATGCGCTTTCTTAATGAGGTGGATGCAGCCTGTGTCTATGTTAATGCCAGCACCCGGTTCACCGATGGTAGTCAGTTTGGCTTGGGGGCTGAGGTTGGCATCAGCACTCAGAAGCTACATGCTCGAGGCCCGCTAGGACTAAAAGAGCTAACCACCTATAAGTGGATTATCTTTGGCAGCGGACAGGTAAGACCGTAACTGCCTCAACCTATCTTGAGCGCCTCTTTTTGAACTTGAAATAGTTGCTTGATGCCCTTTTCGGCTAAAGAGAGGAGAGAATCGACAACTTCTTTGGAGAAAGGTTTAGCTTCCGCTGTCCCCTGAATCTCAACAAACTCACCCTTACCCGTCATAGCTACATTAAAGTCAACCCCAGCATTGCAGTCTTCGTCGTAGCACAGGTCTAACATCATATAGCTATGCACGATGCCCACGCTGGTAGCCGCCACTGCCGTCTTCAAGGGTATTGACGATATTATCCCCATATTAGCCAGGGTCTGCAGTGCTTGATACAGGGCGACATAAGCACCAGTGATAGCCGCCGTTCTGGTGCCACCATCAGCCTGAAGCACATCACAATCAACTATTAAAGTTCTTTCGCCCAGTGCCACAAGGTCGGTTACGGCCCGTAGCGAGCGCCCAATAAGGCGTTGTATCTCCTGACTTCTACCACCAATCCTCCCCAATGAGGAATCACGGGGGCTGCGGGTAACGGTGGAGCGGGGTAGCATGGCATATTCAGCCGTAACCCAGCCACTACCCCCACCCCTAAGAAAAGGGGGCACTCTCTCCTCAACACTCGCTGAACACAGCACCCGGGTCTTGCCTATCTCTATCAGTGCTGAGCCTTCAGCAAAGTCCTGGTAGCCGGGTATTATTCTTATCGGCCGCATTTCATCATAGGCGCGCCCATCAACCCTTTTCATATAAAATCTTCCCTTCTAGCTTATAACCTGTGCCAAAGTATAGCATTGATAGACGGCGCTGGCAATTAAACTCACTTATCTACCTCACCCCCTTTGTCCCCCTCTCCTTTCAAGGAGAGGGGGAATGAATTTAGGAAGAGGGACTAGCGCCCCTCTTAAACACCCCTTCCTTAATAAGCAACCTCGTTATATACTCTATAGTGAAACACTATAGTGGAGGTGAGACATGAATGATATATTACTTGCAACAATACCGGCAGCCCTGGTGCTTGCTGGAATGCTAGGTGTACAGCACATACAATCGAGAAGGGAGGCTAAAAGACAAGAACTCGAAAGGGAGCAGGAGATAAGAGAGGCAAGAAGAAAATATAGGGAAAACATAATCGCACCAGTTAGAACGGCCTTAAATGAAATCCAAGCCAACCTAGCATTTCGTGAATATGTAGATGTTCTATTCAAAGCTAAAGAGCAAGGTATCTTAAAACAAGAATCATTGAGAGATGTAGAGATGTTGGAAGAGCTTCAGCGTGGGATAGAAATTAGCAATATGCGTAAAACACTTACAGAATTATTACCTTTGGCTGTTGCTATTACCAACGAGGAAGCAAGAAAAACTATACAACAAGCCCTTGTAAGTTCTATCCTGACCAAACAAACAAAGGAACTGCTTGATATGAAGGAGGAAGATATAGAGCAAATAGTTAAAGTGGCATATCAAAGACTAGAAGATTTCGTAACATTAGCTGACTAAAACTAATTTATTTCAGGCTTAGCAGGTATTCTTTTAACCATCTTAGGGCGGTGTTGGCAGCGTCTAGCTTGTTTTGCTCCCGGTTTCCATAGAAATTATGCTTCTGAGAATAAGTCCCGGCTTTATGAGATAACCCAATGTAGAACAGCCCAACCGGTTTCTCCAGGGTAGCCCCACTAGGGCCAGCAATGCCGGTATCAGCCAAGCATATATCGGTGGCTAGCACTTTCCTACCGCCCTGTGCCATTTCCTTAGCTACCTGGGAGCTAACGACACCATATTTATTAATGGCATCCTCGTTAACCCCAACTACTTTAATCTTAACCGCATTGCTATAGGCGGTAACCGAACCCTTATAGTAGTCCGAGCTACCAGGGGCATTAGTTATCAGATGGGACAAGAGCCCGCCAGTGGCTGATTCCACCAACCCCAGGGTTAGCCCCCTCTGGCGGAGTAGATTTCCCACCTCTTGCGCTAGACTGCTTACAGCTTGGGACAAGTCTTTCCCCTTTAGACAGGCAACTTTTCCCTAATTTCAGGGTGAAAGGTATAGACTACTTGCCAAATTCGTGTTATTATCTACTTAGTCTTTGGGTATATTAGTATATAAGAATCACGGGATAAAATAAAGCTAAAACTATTCCAAAATATTTAGCTGCCAAATAAGAAGGAGGTCTCGTTAATGCAAACAGCAGGCTTAATCTTCGGTATCCTCGGTGGTATATGTGCCGTGATAGGTGGTCTCACTGCCGGAGGCGTAATTCCCCTACTGAGCGCCGAACTCACCTGGATGTTCTGGTTTATTCTAGCCGGAGTTTTTCTTCTAGGCTCTATCGCCTTTAACACCAATCAGGGTAAAGGCGAGTATCAGTAAGCAGCCACGCTTACTTCATCTGCTTTGAGAAACGAAGCCAAGATTTCACTACGGGTTTACCCCGACGCCCCCAGGAATGAGCTGCTCGGCTTTACTGAGGGGATGCTACGGGTAAGGATATCGGCACCGCCGGTTAAGGGTAAAGCCAACAGGGAGCTGTTAGCCTTTCTCAGTCAGCTTTTGGGTATCAGCCAGGGGGCGCTTACTATCACCAGGGGACATACCAGCCGTAATAAGACAGTAGTGGCTAGTGGCTTGAGCCAGGAAGAACTGCTCAAGCGACTGCTACATAAAGACTAAACCTTTCTCCTGCGGCGACGCCAGTAAGTAACACCGAGTATCGTTCCCCATATCGGGCTGAAGATACCAATCCAGATAAACGCTGTTCCCAGCCCCTGCCCGAAGGTCGTCAGCCCGCGGATAGCAGAGTTAAGCGACTCACTAGCACTCCACCCGGGAGGCACCAACGGCCCGAGGCTGACCTCCGGAGCGAGGCTTACCGAAATCAGGCTCATGGCTGATCTCTGCTCCAGATATTGCATCCGGCCCTTGATTTGCTCTATCTCATAGCGTATCCGGGACAGCGCTTCATAGATGCTGAGGATGTCCTCTACCTCCTCGGCTTTTCCCAGGAGGGCTAGATATTGGTCCTCGGTTGCCTCAGCGTTCCGCAGCCGGGACTCAAGGTCAACATACTCTTCGGTTATATCCTGGGTGCTGGTGCTCTCTGAGGTCACCCTTACTGCCAGTGCCCTGAGCTCGGTTAGTGCCTGGTCAAACTTCTCACTGGGGACACGAATAGATATCCACCCCCTCGTCTCCTCCTCACCATAGATGTTGGAGTCTACCACCCAGCCACCAAGCCCTACTGCCAGCTGCTCTATCTCATCCCGGGCGGTAGGTACATCCTCCACCACCAGTGATATGTCCCCATTGCGGACTATCATCCGTTCTGTTGGTATGGTCATATCCCTGTCCTCAGGAAAGCCCTCCATCCCCGGCATTGCTGCTTTCTCTTCTGGTGGCATGGCTGGCATTGGGGCAGGCATCGGTTCGTAGCCCTCACCCCCGTAATATGATGGCTCACCCTCACAGCCATTAAAGCCGGTAACAATCAGCGGGCAAATAGATAACATGGCTATCATTATTAAAGCTAACCTCTTCATAGTACCCCCCGTTATATTAAGTAGTGATATTTTAGCTTAGCTCTATGTATTATAACGCTGGTAAAGTAAAAAGGATAGAGCCAAAAGAACCGGGGTACTAACCATATGGGTGAGAAAGGGTATTGACAAATGGATAATTTATGTTATAGTGGTTTCATATCTAGCACGCCTGTTGACAGGCTGTGGTGTGGTATAATGCAAGCATAGAAAGGGGGTGGTGTGATGACAGAGTCCCGGAGGGGGGCTTGAGAATTACGGTTCTTAGGATTCGTCCTGAAGGGGAAAGCCTGATAGGGCACTTACGGAAAAACAAGAACTTAACCTTGCTCTCACAGGAAAGAGGGAACTGAGGTTCCTAGTTTTGTATTTGTGGAGAGCAGGAACTATTCTAAAGGAGGATTAATCAAATATCGTGAAAACTAAAAGAATATCTAAACTTCTGGGCTGGGGGCTATCAATAGCGGTTGTCCTTAGCCTGGGGTTGGCAGCCCTACCCGTCGGCGCTCAGGGCGAGATGGAGTGGGCTGAGGTAACCACCCCCAGCTGGGAGGACGAGGTTATCGCCCCCGGCTCTGACATCTTTGACTACGCCATCGGCAGCGATGATGGCGATATCGTCTATGCCCTGGGTGAAGTAGTTGGCGGTCACTCTGGTACTATAAATAGTCACCTTGTTAGTGCCACCTGCGGTGACAACGACAATGCCATCGGGCTTTCCGGCAGCTTTGACATTAGTAGCGGCACGATTAAAATCACCAGAGTCTCCGATGAGGTCGGTGATGTCTTGGGCAGCTTTACCGGTGATGCCTGTTACCTTGATGGTGACTTCACCGCCGTCATGTACACCTACGCTAACTTAGTCAACGACTTTACTGGTGAGATGGCGGTCAGCGGCGAGATAGTCTATGGAGACCCGACCGTCCTCCATAACGACACCATGACCTTCAGCGGCAAGGTATACCGCGACACGGGTACGGGAGTTACTCCCGGTCTAGTTGGCGACATTGCCGGCACCCACGACGCCACCGGCAAGACGATATGTGTTGACGAATGGGAAATCCTGCCGGTCACAATTGGTAGCCTTGCGCTTGCCAAGGATGGTGATCCGGTTGACTCGTTCACCGAGCCGCGGGCATGGCAGTCAGACGACGGCGGTGTTACCTGGAGTGACATCACCGCCACCGTTCAGGAGGCAAACAACCTCCCCGGACCCTTCATCCAGTTCCAATACGGCGGTGTTGATGTAGCACCGGACGACGAGGACTGGCTGATAGTGGCCGGTGGCATCTACCTGCCGCCCTGCGACTATGAATACAGTCCAGGTTGCTGGTTTGGCTGGTATCCTGACTGGAACGGGGCACCAGCCGTGGTCGCCTCTCAGGATGGCGCTGGCGAGTTTACCTACGCCGGTGATATGCAGGATACTGCCAACGGCACCTGGATGGAGAGGATTTACGATGTCGCCGTCTCCCCGGAGATGGATGACATCCACAACCTGGCCATCGCCGGTTACGCCGATGACGGTGCCTGCTTTACTGGTAGCAACGCCGGCACTATCTTCCGGCTGGAAGCCGGCACCTGGCTTAGTGGCAACTGGGAAGACACCTCGTTCTACGCTGGTTGGGACAGCGGCGTTGACCCAATGGGCAGCTCCACCACTTGTGTCGTCGCCGTTGACTTCTCCCCCAACTTTGACCTTGATGTCTCCATCCTGTTTATGGGCATGGCGTTTAACAGCACGAGTGACCCTATCCCCTATCTCCAGTCAGGCATCTGGGAGAGTGGCGGCACCTGGAACGACTCGGCTGACTTCTCCACCGCCGTCCAAATCAAGAATGACGGCCAGGAGCTGTGGTGCATCTACGGTCTGCGGATGATGGGCTTTGCCCTGCCGGCTGACTATGACGGCAGTGACCCGGGAGCCCGGAACATCTACCTCTATGTTGACGCCTACAACTCGGTTACCGAGACGGTTGGTGGCACGGTGGTCATGGTTGAGGATGACTCGCTAAGCCCGCGCTGTGGTCCATCGGGCGACCCGCTCCTGGCCAGCATCGCCGTCCACGGTGATGCCGACTCCTGCAAGGCAATGGTCGGCCGCTATATTGACTGGGAACAGGATTCTACCCCTTGGCCTAACCTTGCGTGCATGGGCGACCCCATTCCGTGGGACTGCTGTGAGGGGGTGCCGGTATGGCACACCGTTGAGCTGGACTACTGCTGTCCTGACTGGGACGGCGCCTGCAAG
>JADFUW010000007.1 GCA_015222205.1 Chloroflexota bacterium | reverse complement strand
GTGTACTGAATGATGCGAAAATTGGCAACAACCTCCTTATCTGAGTCGATGGTAACGGTAACTGTTGGGCTTGTGCCGGAGGCATCCCCAGACCATGAAACAAATTCATAACCTGGCACTGGTGCGGCAGTCAAGGTAACCTGGGCACCATCGCTATAACTGCCATAACTAGGGCTAGCATTGCCACTATCACTCGGGTTCACAGCAACACTAAGACTGTAGGTGGGAGAAGGCAAACAAGATGATTGGATTGCAAACCAAATGGCCCATCCAATTCCAATGATACTGAGGACGATGAGAAGCCTTCTACACCATGAAAACCTTCCCCCCTCTTTCTTCTTGGCAATCTTTCTTTCCTTTTCAGCCTCTGTAGTCTGTTTCTGCTGTCCCGGCTGTGTCTCATGCTTAACCTGTGCTGACTTTTCATCAGTCTTTTTCTTTCTGAAGATATCAAGCACGCCCATGTTTACCCCTCCACTGGATTATTCTTACTACGATAATGACGGATGCATTGCCCACAATATCCGTCCCGCCTCGCAATTCCACCGATAGGTCGTACTAGGACATCGCTAAAGTTCGTTGTCTATCACTGATTATACCATGGGCAACATTTAGGCAGATACCACAGGGGGTAATCGCAAACGTATATTAGGACAGGCCTATGGAAAGCTTGTTAAGAGCACGATTTTCTTGCCCACCCCACTCTCTATATAGTCCTCTTGATACTCTTCGCTAAATAACTCTCGGCATCGATCTCCCGAGCAGTGGGAAGGAGCTACCTTACGGACACCTATGTCCCTGAACCCTTGCACAATATTTCTTAATTCTGAATCAGAGCTACCCGATAAATGAAACCCACCCATGAACAAATAGAGCTCTCTATGTGGGATAATTTGTCGAGCCTTCTTTGCAATATTCAGTACACCGGGATGAGCACAGCCACTTATGATTACCTGGCCTTCGTTGGTGTCCACGACCAGAGATTGCTCTTTTATCCAGGTCCCCATCTCGCCAGTCGTATACACTTCATCAGATATCTGCGTAGCCTCACTCACATCTCGGTATTCTGCTCCGTGAGATTCTATCTTATCTCTCCACGAATCTGGGAACGAAGCTGGAATGTATACTCTCACATTTGCATTTCTATCTAGAAACCCGTCGAGCCCGCCTACATGGTCTCCGTGAATATGCGAAATAACGACAATATCTATGTCTTTAGGGTCTATGTTCATCTTCTCCATATTGGAGAGCAAGATGGAACTATCGCCTCCGGTGTCAAAAAGAATATCTTGTGTCGGAGTTCTGATTACACACCCAAATCCCCAACCAGTAGCCAAATTGGAATCAACCTGGTAGTTGTCGTAGACCACTACGATCGTAATCGCTCGCTCAACAAGCATGGTGCCAGATTCTTCTTTTGCTGGCTTAGTCCCTTGTTGAAATAGCTCACAAGAACTTCCTACAAGCATTCCTAAACCAGCTAATGCAATTAGCAAGCGGAAGCAGAGAATTCTATTCATTACAATAGAATAATAATCCCTGTCCCTGAACAGTGCAATAAAAGCCTCCAAGTATCGGGCTTACAAGAATAATCACACTTTTCATCGTTTTGTTTAACAGCGTGAACAAGCTAGCTGGCTTGCCGACATTTTGCCGACAAACTGCTTAGCACCCAACGGCATATAGTGTCACTGTCAGATACGAATTGCATCTTGACACCTATCCAGAGAACACTCTCTAGCACTTAATGACACCGGGGATTACATATCACTTTCATCTTCGGAACCGAGGGTCGTGGGTTCGAATCCCTCTAGGCGCGTGCCTGATTCCTCCTCATTTGCTAACAATTTTGCTAACAAACTGTTTAGCACTGCCTTACACAAAACAACACAATTAGAACAGTCAGATTAGTCGATTAGGAGGAACCAGAGTGGGCGATAGTGGACTTGAACCACTGACCTCTGCGATGTCAACGCAGCGCTCTGACCAACTGAGCTAACCGCCCACTATTAGAAATTCTACTAGATGTCTTGTCAACCGTCAAGCTACTTACCTTGCCGCCTGTTATCAACAAAACTCACCACAAAAAGCAGCGAGACACTAATCAATAGACCACCCAAATCCAGATATTGTATGCCAAATATTTTACCGATAAGAGCTACTGACCCACCCCCTATAATTGCCACCAGCGCTCCTAAAGGGGTGACCTTCAACCTATCTTTGTAGAAACCAGCGATTACCGGCAGAATCAGTCCGCAGGTATATACTGTATAGGCAAAAAGAAGAGCGCTTATTACCCCCTTTAGAGCCAAAGCCAGTAATAGAGAGCCCAGCCCCAGAATCACCATTGCCCAGCGAGAGTAAGACAGGATTTTTGCCTGACTCAGTGCTGGCTTAAAGCGTCCAATTATATCCACGGTTAATATTGTGCCGGCACTTAATAAGCAGGTATCGGCTGAGGACATAAGTGCCCCAAGTAAGGCAGCAAGGACTACGCCACCCATGACGGGAGGCAAAACCTCCTTTATTACCACAGGGAAGGCTTGCTCGGGAAGAATTTGCGGAAATAGAGCCGCTGCCCCCATCCCAATCAGGGTAATGCCAAAAGCAATGGGGAGAATAAGCAGGGCAGTCCAGAATACTGATATCCTGGCTGTCCGGCTATCTCTAGCACAAAACAATCGGGAATACATATCAGGTCCGACAACGTAGGTCAGACCAACCAATAAGAGGAGCGAAATCAGTTCCCTACCACCAAACTGGGTGCTGACGGGGAAGGCAAAGTGCTCCGGCGGCAGGGAACTCAGCAGTCCACCCCAGCCCCCCAGACGCGACAGAACTAAGGCCAAGCCACCAAAGACTCCAGCCAAGATTATTCCTATCTGTACGGTATCGGTTCGAATGACGGCATACTGACCACCCAGGACAGCATAAACTATAAAGACTACGGTAAAGACTGCCATCCACAGAAGAGGCGTGCCTATTCCCAAGATACCCAGTATTGCCCCTGAGGCAATAATCTGAGCGGCAATGACACCTACCCAGGCAACAACGATGAGGACCGAAGCGGCTAAACCAACCCGCTCGTCATATTGCTTTGCCACCAGCTCAGGAAGGGTGTAGAGTCCAAACCCCCTCACCTTTTTGGCAAAGAAAAAACCTAAAACTACCAGACCAACACTACCAACTAATAACCACCAAGCTCCAGTTAAACCCTGGGTAAAGCCTAACCCAGCCATACCCACCGTAGCCGAGCCACCAATAATAGTAGCCAGTAACGAGCCGGTAATAAACAAGGGGCCCCCCTTTCTGCCAGCCACAAAAAAATCATCCACTCCCCTCGCCTTCTTCCGGCTCACCACCCCAATAATAATCACGCCTGAGAAATAGGCAGCAATAATTGCTATAAGCATCCTTCATCCCCTTTACACTAAACTAGCCAAAATAAAGAAGTATCTTAGAGTTTTGACACTACAATTATTGGCGACCACCAGTAGCAGAAAATCTTCTAGTAAGCCTACCCCCGATATCTACAAATTATTTAGTTTTAATTAAGGTTCTTGACGTCTGTTGGTCATAAAGAGCGTCGTTAGAGAAAAGCCTATCCCCGCTTTGTTATACCTTTAACCTGCCGTACCCTAGCTTTCAGGTCTTCACTCAAGTATAATAGGTTTGAACCTTAGCTGGCTAGTCCGCGCACGAAGGGTTACGAGAGAACTGCTCAACAACCTCAATACAAAGGCTCTCGTAGGAATCGCCAGATGATTTAAGCTCATAGATTTGATTTATTTTCTGTGGCAAGGTATAATCAAAAAGTCTTAAAATCAATTAAGTCTAAAAGTAGCTAGCACGGGAAAGGGAATCTTACTTCTCCCTGGGGGTTATGCAGAAATTTCTAAGAAAGCCGATAATTTTATTAGCAAAAGGGGATAAGCCATGAATAAGTTTAGAAGAGTTCATTATCTTCTTGGTGTGGCCTTGCTCTTGGGGGTACTTGGTGGCACATTTGGAGGCCAAGTTGTACTCGCTGCCCAAGAAAGCAGCGGCGACTCTTTCTTACTGCCACCAAGTCAGGATGAGCCCCCACCCGAAGAGCCCAAAGAAGAGGTTGAGCTTTCCGCACAGTGGCCCACACTGCAGTCCACAGCTGGTAGCAGCTTAGAATACGAGATTACATTTAACTATCGTATTAAAGAACGCAGGACATTTGACCTTAATCTTACGGTACCTCCGGGATGGACGGGAGTAACTAAGGCAAATTATCCGAAGGTAGAGATAGAGGCCTTCGAGCCGGAGCCAAGGCAGCTGACCGACAAACTTCTTGTTGAAGTTGAGCCAGTGGCAGGAAATCTACCGGAACCAGGTGAGTATGTGTTTACCCTTGAGGCAGTATCAGGTGACCTGAAGGATAGTGTTGAACTCAAGGCAGTGATAACTGAGGAGCCACCTAGTTATCAACTAAGTTTGGTTACCCCCACACTTCAAACTGAAGTTCAACTGAAGGCTGGCGAGAACAATCATGCATCTGTCCTGCTAATAAACCCAGAGACGGGATTGCTTAAGAATATCACCCTCTCATCAGAGAAACCAGAGGGCTGGAGCATAGCCTTCACTCCGAGTAAGATTGAATCCTTAGAATCAGGACTTACCCAGGAGATAGATGTCGCAATAACCCCACCCAACAATACGGAAGCCGGTGACTACCCCATTATTCTGAAAGTCACCAGCGAAAAGGCTGATACCGACTTAGAGCTTAGGGCAACAGTGCTAACATCTACTGTTTGGGGAGGCATTGGCATCGGTATTGCGGTAGGAGTTATAGCTGGTCTAATAGTCTGGTTTAGGCGATTAGGCAGACGGTGAGTGCATTGACTAAACAGTTAATAGTAGAGACAGTAAACCTGACCAAGAACTATGACGACACTAAAGTCGTCGACGGGTTAAACCTTCAGATAGAGGAGGGCGATATCTTTGGTTTCCTGGGTCCTAATGGTGCCGGCAAAACGACAACTATATTAATGCTGCTTGGGCTCACTGAGCCAACCTCTGGCTCAGCCCATATAGCTGGGTATGATTCTACTCGCGAGCCACTTAAGGTCAAGAGTATCACAGGCTACGTCCCAGAAAAGGTGGGGTTTTATGAAAATTTGACCGCAGCCTATAACCTAGCCTACACAGCCAGGTTAAATGGCCTTCCCGAAGAGCTGGTTATTAAAAGGGTCGACGAGGCATTAGATGTAGTTGGTCTGTCAGCAGTAGCTGAGCAGGAAGTGGGAGAGTTCTCCCGAGGCATGAAACAGCGTCTGGCAATCGCTGATATACTGGTTAAAACGCCTAAGATTGCCATTCTGGATGAGCCTACATTGGGGATTGACCCTGAAGGTATCAACCAAATGCTTGACCTGATAGCTAAGATAGCCAGGGAGAGAAAGATGACGGTTATTATGTCCTCACACCAACTACACCAGGTTCAACAAATTTGCAATCGCGTGGGGATAATGGTTAAGGGACGGCTAGTGGTTGAAGGTTTATTAGACCAATTGAGCAGTAAGGCCGCTGGCAGTAAGCACGCTGCTATCGAGATCAAGCTGACTGAAACCACGCCGGCTATTATTAAGGCTATCAAGCAGGTTGACGGCGTACTCAGCGTGGAAAGCTCAGATGGGGTACTGCATATAAGCTGTTCACGAGACCTGAGACCTCAGGTAGCCAAGGCAATTATAGACGCCGGTGGCTTACTGGTAGAGATGAAAATACAGAGCTACGCCCTAGAGGACATATATATGAAATACTTTAAAGAGGCCTAGTATGCGAGGACTACTAACAGTATTCAATAAAGAACTGGCTGACTATCTCATCAGTTGGCGAGGCATAATACTATTTGGTTTCGTATTGCTGACAGCAGTTTTTGCCATTTATGGGCCTTCAGGGGCTTTGCAAAATATTAGGGGGGAGCTAAGCGCCGGTTCTCAATTCGGGACTACTCAATTTATCTTCCTTAAGCTTTTTACTACCTCTGGTGAAGGTTCGCCATCCTTCCTTACCTTTGTTACCGTGTTTCTTGTGCCCATAGTAGGTATAACCCTCGGCTTTGATGCCATAAATAGTGAAAAGAATAGTGGGACGCTGAGCCGGCTCCTGTCACAACCTATCTATAGAGACGCTGTCTTCAATGGCAAATTCCTGGCTGGCATAGTTACCATGGCCATAATGCTGACAAGCATCATCCTCCTTGTATCCGGCTTGGGACTCAGTATGATTGGGGTACCCCCAAGCTCGGAGGAGGCTTTCCGGCTCTTTTTGTTCATAGTGCTGGGAACAATATACGGGGCATTCTGGCTAGGTTTAGCCATGCTATTTTCTGTCTTCTTTCGAGGGGTAGCTACCTCGGTCATAGCCTCAATATCCATTTGGCTGTTTTTTGCCATCTTTTTTGGGGCCATGATCAACACGCTGGCTCCCATTAGCCAAACGTTGAGTCAACAAGAATATCTCAGGAACGTCGGGGTCCAAATCACGGCGCTACGTGCTTCACCGGTTGCCCTCTTTCAAGAAGTGACAACTGTCATCCTTGCCCCAGGGGCGAGGACAGCGGCAGAAACATGGCAACTCCAGCAAGCCTCTAGCTCCCAGTTTGTGGGCGGCTCCCTGCCACTAGGCCAAACCTTACTTACGATATGGCCCCATATAGTAACCCTTATCGGCATAACCGCGGTTTGGTTTGCTATCTCATACTATAAATTCATGCGCGATGAGATAAGAGCTACTTAATAATAGCGAGGGCTACACTTCTACACTTAAAGCAGAAACCAGAATATAAGTTATCCGGGGAGTCTGATACTCTCCCTTTAATTCCTCTTCCACATCACAGCTTGGGAATCCATCGCCTCTGTTGTAAAATCATGAGCACGGTTGATTTATAGGAGAGGAAGTTTGATGCCACTACACTACCGCATCGGTACATCAGGCTGGCATTATGACCATTGGCAGGATAGGTTCTATCCCCAAAAGCTGTCTAAAGCAAAATGGCTTCAGTTCTATGCCAGTCACTTCACCACGGTTGAACTCAACAATACTTTTTACCGGCTACCTCGAGAAACAGCCTTTACTAGCTGGTATGACTCATCACCGGCTAATTTTACCTTCGCTGTAAAGGTGAGCCGTTTTATTACCCACATTAAGAGGCTTAAAAATTGTGAAGAAGCAGTAGAGAAGTTTATTAGCAGTGCCAAGATATTGGGTAATAAATTAGGCCCACTTCTGTATCAACTCCCTCCCAACATGCATAGAAATGACGAAGTGCTCGAGTCATTTTTGTCTATCCTGCCCCAAGAAACAAAACATGTATTTGAATTCCGACACCCGTCTTGGCTTGATGATAAGGTTTTCGAAATTCTACGTAGGCACAACGTGGGATTTTGTGTCTTTGACATGCCCTCTGTTAGTTGCCCTCTGATAGCCACAGCTGATTTCGCCTATATTAGATTTCACGGCAGCACAGAGCTTTACAGTAGTTGTTACTCTGATGAAGAATTAGCTGATTGGGCCAAGAGGCTGGCTAACCTAACCGTAAACCCTAAGATAATGTATATTTACTTCAATAATGATGCTCAGGCATTTGCGGTTAAAAATGCCCTCACCCTCTACCGTTACCTGAAACGAGAACAATAGCCTCAGGAAACCAAGAAGGCTGCAGGCAACCAAATGCCCACAGCCTTACGCTGGTCCCGGGGCTTTTAAGAAAACTACATGTATCTAGTTTATAAGTTTCCCCGAGAGCTTCACCGCAATGGAGTGAATGGAGTGTACGAAGGCTCGCCAGCAACCTTAGTAGCTGGAGTTATTGCCTGGCGCCGATGGCTAAATAGTGGACGGCGCAGGAAAGAGGGAACGTCCAGTTCCTCTTCGCTCTTTAAACCCTTAAGAAGCTCAGTAACTTCGTCCTCCTGGCTACCTGCCATTCCTATCTTGGAGGCAAAGCCAGTGGCGATTAGAGTAATTCTCACATCGTTATCCATACTAGGGTTATGAGCCACGCCAAAAATGATGTTAGCCTCAGGGGCCACTGCCTCCTTGATTACCTCTGCCGCTTCATTAACCTCAAACAGAGTGAGGTTGCTCCCGCCAACAACATTAAATAACACTCCCTTTGACCCATTAACCGAAACATCTAGTAGAGGGCTAGACAGGGCTTCCTTAGCTGCCTCTACGGCTCGGTTTTTACCTGAAGCGATACCAATAGACATCCAGGCTGGACCAGCATCCTTCATTATTGCCTTGACATCAGCAAAGTCGAGATTAATCATCCCGGGGACAGTGATAACCTCAGATATAGCCTGAACCCCGTGCCGCAACACATCATCGGCGAGCTTAAAGGCATTATCTACCCCTGTCTTCTGGTCGCAGAGGTCAAGTAAGCGGTCATTAGGAATAATAATAAGGGTATCAACCTTACTCAATAGCTTGACAATACCCTCATCGGCTACCTGGCAGCGGCGATTACCCTCAAAGGCGAAAGGCTTAGTAACCACGGCGATAGTGAGGGCACCACTCTGCTTGGCTATCTCGGCGATCACCGGGGCTGCCCCGGTGCCGGTGCCGCCACCCATACCACCAGTGATAAAAACCATATCAGCACCAGAGACAAGTTGCTTAATGTCATCTCGGGTCTCTTCAGCCGCTTTTTCACCCAAATTATAGTCGCCACCTACGCCTAATCCTTTGGTAAGCTTCTCTCCAAGCTGGATGCATTCTGGAGCCTCAGTAATGGCTAGGGCTTGGGCATCAGTATTCATGGCTATGAACTCTACACCCCGGATTTCTTCCTGCACCATGCGGGTTATAGCATTACAGCCACCGCCACCCAAACCGATAACCTTAATCTTAGCTGGGTTAGCCACAAAGCTTGTCTTTGCCATTTCCTCCTCCTCCTTTCTGTATCATTAAATAGATTTTCCGCTGGTGCTTACTAGCGGAACAGACTCCTAATTCGGGAAATAAACCGCCGTAGGGGTCCCTGGGATTTCCATATCTGCCGGCCTTCGTGCTTTAGCCCCCAGAGCAGGAGACCAACACTGGTAGCATATGCCGGATCCCGCAGAACATCAGTGATACCAGACATATCGGTTGGAACGCCTACCCTTACCGGGAGTCGTAACACATCGCGCCCCAGTGCTTCTATACCAGAAAGATTAGCACTGCCACCGGTAAGAACCAGCCCAGCGGGGACTAGCTCCTCATAGTCAGAGCGTGGCAACTCAAGCAGAATGAGCCTTATGATTTCCTCAACTCGGGCACGGATAATCTCACATAGGTCCTGATAGGAAACGCCGTGTCCATCGGCTGATATGGCACTGGTGGTTTCTGCCTTGCTCTCGTATACTGGCATAACACTACCATACCTCTTTTTCATCTCCTCAGCCACATCAAACGGCAGCCCTAAGCCAATGGCTACATCCCGAGTAAGCTGATAACCAGCCACCGGTAGGATAGCCGTATGCCAGATGCTGCTCTCCTTGAAGACAGCAATATCGGTAGTGCCACCACCGATATCAGCTAATATAACGCCTACCTGCTTTTCATCCTCACTCAATATAGCCTCGCTGCTAGCCAGTGGCTCAAGGATAAGGTCATCAATATCTATGCCAATGCTACGAACGCACTTTATCAGATTCTGGACTGAAGTTACGGCAGCAGTAATGATGTGAGTCTCTACATCCAGCCTGAAGCCATGCATCCCTACCGGGTTCTTGATACCTACCTGCCCATCAACGGCATAACCCCGAGGAATCACATGGAGTAGCCTTCTCTCGCTGGGGATTTTAATATTCTGGGCACAGGAAAGTACCCGCTTCAGGTCTTCTCGGCGCACCAGTCGATCACCACGAGTAATAGCTACCACCCCCCGGTTATTCATCGAACTGACATGTCTACCCGTCACACCAATGTAGGCTGATTCCACTTTATAGCCACTCGTCTGCTCCGCTTTTCTCACCGACCCACGGATTGATTCTCTGGCCTCGCTAATGTTGACCACTAGCCCCTTATGCAGTCCATTGGACGGGACAACACCCACACCGACAACCCGGATGCCACCTCCCTCATCTACCTCAGAAATAATGGTGCATACTTTAGTGGTACCAACATCAATAGAGGTTAAAGTAGCCCGCTTTTTCATCTGTCACCTCCCTTTTTAGATTTTACCTCTGTAACTAATCTTAATTTTCACATTGCTATTACCCCCTTGTTGCAATGGCAAGATATTTTATGCAATTTATGATAGTGAAAAGGTCATTCGTAGTCTCCTTAACAACGCTGGTCTTCGCCACCCGTTAGCCTCGTCACCAACTAAAAAGTGCCATCCCTCTGCCGAATCACAGTATCCATCCTGAAAAATAACACGCTCAGCAACCCTTAACTTAGCACTACGGCTACGTGGGTTGAGTTCAACCTCAGCGGGAGAAGGGGTAATAATCTTCTTGCTGACTAGTCTTAGACAGGCGGTATGTCCGCAAACACAGGTTGGTGTGCCTGGAGGGCAGATACAGTCTCTTGATTCCCTTTGCATGAGTTGCTTCACAATACGGTCTTCAAGGGAGTGATAGCTGATGACGACCAACCGGCCACTAAATCCAAGCAGGCTAATCGCCTGCTTTAGAGCCGACTCTAGATTTTCAAGCTCGTGGTTAACTGCGATTCGCAGTGCTTGAAAGGTCTTAGTTGCCGGGTGAATGCTACCCTTTCTGCCACCGACAGCCCGCTCTACCGTCCGAGCTAGCTCCAGGGTAGTCGTTATGGGCCGCTCGTTCACAAGGCGACGTGCTATCTGGCGACTGTAAGCTTCTTCACCATACGTCCTTATAATGTGAGCTAGTTCAGCCTCCGAGGACTGGTTAACAATATCGGCAGCAGTAATCTCCTGACCGGGATTGAATCGCATATCTAAAGGTCCGTCACGCTGAAAACTGAAACCGCGACTATCCTCGCTGAGCTGGAGTGAAGAAAGTCCAAGGTCAAACAGAATACCGTACACCGGTTGAAAGTCATATTTAAGGCAGATAGCCTGTAAATTAACGAAATTCTCGTTAATTAGCCGTGTTGAGCCACTATAGGCTTCAAGCCTAGTCCCGGCTATGTTTATTGCCTCGGGGTCGGCATCAATACCCAAGAGTTGCCCGCCAGGTGAACCCTGTTCCAAGATGGCGGCGGCGTGACCGCCACTCCCAAGGGTACAGTCAATATAGCGACCCCCGGGTTGGACCGCCAGTGCCTTAACCGTCTCTTCGAGCAGCACCGGAATATGGGTAGGTGTTGACATATTCAGATTCATTAACGATTCTCCAGGCTCTCTATAATCTGCCAGGCCTGCTCTTGGCTGATAGCCTTCTCCTCTTGCCATCCCTCTTTGTTCCACAGTTCAAAGTAGTTGTTGACTCCAGTTATAACTAGCTCATCTTCAATCCCCGCATACTCGCGAAGTTGATAAGGTAAGGCTATTCTCCCCTGCCCATCAATACCAAGGCTAAAGGCAGTGGCAAAGATAGCCCGATTTAGCTTCCTTAATTTACTGGGGGTAACTGAACCGGTAGTGAGAGCCTCTGCCAGCTTTTTCCACTCCGGTAAAGGGTAGGCAATGATGCACCTCTCCACGCCCGGTGTCAGTACCACTCCCTCCCTTAGTTCGTTTCTGAACTTGGGTGGGATAGGCACCCTGCCCTTTTCATCAACCTTGTACTCAAACTCACCAAAAAACATTAAAACAACCCCCACTCCCCCTAATTCACCACTTTTCACCACTACTTACCATTCTATAACACAACATACCCTCTTTGTCAATACCCCCTTCGTTAAATTTGCCAAAATTAACTCATTTTGCTATCTGTGTCATATATGGTAAAATAAAATGTCTTATAATAGTGCTATGTTTAATACCGGGATACTGACTATTAGTGACAAGGGCTGGCAGGGCCAGCGCCGCGATAAGAGTGGCCAGATAATAAGGGAGAGCCTGTCTTCACTGAGCAGCAGCACAGTTAAGTATGAAATTATCCCTGATGAATTGGATGTCATTGCTGCCAAGCTTATCGAGTGGGCTGACGAAGGTGGTGTCGATATTATTCTAACTACCGGGGGCACCGGATTAGCCCAGCGTGATGTTACCCCTGAAGCGACCCTCTCTATAGTTGATAGGGTTGTGCCCGGCCTGACTGAGGCGATGAGGGTTGAGACTTCTAAAGTGACTCCATCGGCTATATTAAGTCGGGCCGTGGCTGGAGTGAGAGGCAAGTGCCTGATTATTAATCTGCCCGGTAGCCCCAAGGCAGTTCGGGAATGTCTTGAGGTAATACTACCGGTAATTCCTCACGCCATAGAGATTATTAAGGGTGAGGTAACAGAGCATAAAGCCATGGATAGTGAGGCGTAAGCAAGTGAAAATTGATATTTTAACCCTATTCCCGCAGATGTTCCAGGGTCCGTTTAGTGAGGGTATTTTTAAGCGAGCGATTGACCGAAAGCTCGTCCAGGTAAATATTCATAATATTCGTGACTATACTCATGACAGACATCATACCGTTGATGACTATGCCTATGGCGGTGGCGCCGGCATGTTACTAAAGCCCGAGCCTATCTTTGAAGCGGTAGAGAAAGTGAAGCAAGACTTCCACCTTGAGAAAGGAGCCAAAGAACCACCAGTTATTCTGCTCAGTCCACAGGGTCGCCTTTTCAGCCAGCAGATTGCCGAGGAGCTATCGGGGTGCATCCATCTGATTCTTATCTGTGGTCGCTACGAGGGCATTGATGAGCGGGTACGGGAACACCTAGCCACCGATGAGGTCAGTATCGGTGATTATGTGCTTGGTGGTGGTGAGCTAGCCGCTATGGTAGTAGTTGATGCTGTGGCGAGGCTACTACCCGGGGTTCTCGGTTCCGATGCTTCAGCACGGGACGATTCTCACACTACAAGACTTCTGGAATATCCCCAATACACCCACCCCGAGGTATACCGGGCCTGGGCAGTACCTGAGGTTCTACTGTCAGGAAACCACGCCCAGATTGATAAATGGCGTCGCCAGCAGGCTATTCTACGCACCCTGAAGCGCCGTCCAGATTTGCTGGACAAGGCTGAGCTTAGTCCAGAGGAAAGGCAGCTGGTAGACAGCTTCAAGAAAGCCAAAGCTACACCGGAAGTCTTAAAATAATAATAAAGAAATCTTTATTTGATATGAGGGGTCTAAACAAACATCGAACCAATATCCTATACGAGAGGTTTTAGAAAATGAACATTGCTCAGCTAATTGAAGTCAAGCCAAATCCTAATATCCCATCCCTAGCTCCCGGAGACACGGTAAAGGTCAGCGTTAAGGTAGTAGAGGGGGATAAGGAGCGCATCCAGGTATTCCAAGGAGTAGTAATTAAGATTCGCCGCAGCGCCGATGGTGGCAGCTTTACGGTGAGGCGTATTACCCATGGCATCGGTGTCGAGCGTACCTTCCTGTTTGGATCACCACTGCTAGAGAAGGTAGAAGTAGTGCGACACGGAAAAGTACGTCGGGCTAAGCTTTACTACCTGCGCGGGCTCAGTGGCAAAGCAGCTCGCATTAAGGGCAAACGAGTAAATAAAGAGGAAAAACAGGGGGATGGCTAAACCAGAGCTACCTCACCGGAGTATCGGATGGAGTATGCCGAGGTTAGTGTTAACTCTCCAGTAGCCAGACGCCAGACATTCAGCTACACTGTACCCTCTAATTTAAGTATTGAGGTCGGGCAGGCAGTATGGGTTCCCTTCGGCAATAAGCTGCTCCAAGGAATCGTCCTGGAGCTAACCGACTACCCCTCCGTTGAAGAAACCAGGGAAATAGCTGGCATTATTGAACCTCGCTCACTACTGTCCCCATCCCAGATACTGCTGGCTCACTGGATAAGCGAGTATTACCTGTCACCCCTTTTCGCCGCCGTGGCTTTAATGCTACCACCCGGCTTTGAGCGAAAGGCACTTACCCTTATCTCTGCCCTTCCAGTCCCAGATGGCTTTGACCTACCTTCCCTTACTCAGGAACAAAGGCATGCCCTTGAATTAGTTCAAGGACAAGGCAAGGTAAAACTAAAGCAGCTGGAGAAGATTTTAGGTAAGAAAAAGGCTCAGACCATCGTTTCACAGCTAGTAAGACAAGGACTAGCCGTAAGAAGCTATGAGCTGGAGCCAATCAAGGCAAGACCGAAGATAGAGCCTTACCTCAGCCTGGCAGTTGATGCTGGCGAAGCGGAGTTAGAAGCAGCTAGGTTGAGTAAAAAAGGAGCTAACAAACAAGCCGCTCTCCTCGCCTTCCTGGCTCAGCAGTCCAAGTCGGTTCCTCTGACGGAAGCCAGGCACAAAACTGACTGTGATAAAGCGGTGGTTGATACCCTGGCGAGTAAGGGTTGGGTCACTATTCAGCATATCAAAGTAAAACGCGAACCAATTTCCTACCGGGGCATTATGCCATCATCACCGCTATCCCTTACTTCCCATCAGAGGTCAGCCTGGGAAGCTATCAGGTCAAGCCTGCTCCAGATAACAGCGAATAATACCTCGTCAAATGTTTTTCTGCTGCACGGTGTTACCGGTAGCGGTAAGACAGAGGTCTACCTACAGGCTTTAGCCGAAACAGTAAAGCTGGGTAAAAGAGGCATCGTTCTGGTACCGGAAATTGCCCTTACTCCACAGACTATAGAGCGATTTGCCGCTCGCTTTCCCCACCGGGTAGCTATTCTTCATAGTAAGCTCTCCCTCGGTGAACAATTTGATGAATGGCAGCGGATAAGAAACGGGGAATTTGATGTCGTCATCGGCTCCAGAAGTGCTATCTTTGCTCCCCAACCTGACCTGGGACTTATCGTCATTGATGAAGAGCATGAATGGACCTATAAACAGCAGGATAAATCACCCCGCTACCACACCCGTGATGTAGCCATAAAGCTGGCCGAGTTAACCGGGGCAGTAGTTATTCTTGGCAGCGCTACCCCGGATGTAGAGACCTTCTACCACGCTCAAAAAGGAGACTACCGTCTACTTCGGCTTCCGGAGCGGGTTGTTCCCACTGAAGGCTCACCCCTACCTCATGTTGAAATAGTAGATATGAGGGAGGAGCTTAAGGCAGGAAACAGGAGTATTTTTAGTCACTCTCTATCCCAGGCTACCACTAAAGCCACCGCCAACAAAGAGCAGGCGATTCTATTTCTCAATCGGCGGGGTGGGGCTACCTTTATTCAGTGCCGAAATTGTGGCTTCGTTCTCAGCTGCAGGCGCTGCGAGGTCACCCTCACCTACCATTTTGACGAGGACACGCTGGTCTGCCACCAGTGTAACTATAGAACACCGGTTCCCCAGACTTGTCCCCGCTGCCTGAGCCGCCGCATAAAGTTTCTGGGCATTGGCACTCAGAAACTGGAGCAGGAAGCCGGTTTGAACTTTCCCCAGGCCAGATTACTGCGCTGGGACAGCGATGCTACGAGAAGAAGGGGTTCTCATCAGGCACTACTAAACAAGTTCCGTGCCCACGA
Organism: Chloroflexota bacterium; assembly: GCA_015222205.1. Lineage (GTDB taxonomy): Bacteria > Chloroflexota > Dehalococcoidia > Dehalococcoidales > UBA5760 > UBA5760. Next base: position 17,326 of record JADFUW010000007.1, on the reverse strand, counting down.
GGCTGATATTCTCATTGGCACGCAAATGGTTGCCAAGGGGTTAGACCTGCCCCTGGTTACACTGGTGGGAGTCGTCAATGCCGACACTAGTTTAAATCTACCTGACTTCCGGGCTGGAGAAAGAACCTTTCAACTGCTATCTCAGGTAGTGGGCCGAGCCGGGCGGGGCACTCTAGGCGGGCAGGTCATAATCCAGACCTACTGCCCTGAGCATTATGCCATTCAGGCAGCCGCCAAGCACGATTACGTCCTTTTTTACGGGCAGGAAATTAACTATCGACACCAGCTCCGTAACCCTCCCTTCACCCGGTTGGCTCGCCTTGTCTACAGTCATACTAACGATGTTCTTTGCCAGCGAGAGACAGAGAGACTAAAGCAGCGGCTTACCAGTGAGATAGAATCAAGGGGGATAGATAACATTAGTTTGATTGGACCAGCACCAGCGTTTATTCATAGATTGCGGGGAAGATTTCGCTGGCAGCTCATACTTCGTGGTACCGAGCCTACTACCCTTCTCTCCCAGATACCCATACCACCGGGCTGGACAGTAGATATTGACCCCGTAGGCCTAGTTTAAGATTTCACATTTAGTCAGTGTCGGCTATAGGACTCACTCATACTAGCTTTAGACGCCACAAGCATACTTGTCCCCAGCCGGAGCGACTCTCGTTGATGCTGGCTCTGGGTTCGTCGCTGCTTGTGTTTCCTTCCCCGATTCACCACTTCCGGGTTCAACCGCCAGATAAAAAAGCTCATCAAGCCTATACTGAGGGAAGGCTCTTATCGCCCCGACAATAAATCCCTGATTTATACTGCGTGTGCCTTCACGAACCCGATAAATCTGGCTTACCGATATCCCCATAGCCCTGGCTAACTCTGACAGGTTCGGGTATTTACCGTTGCTCAATTCAAAAATCCTTGTCCTTACTATCATATCATCCCCCATATTAGTGACTGCTGGCTATATAGTAGCATATAATTTGCCATTTGTCAATATCATAAACTGGCTTTTTCCAGTACTTTCTTATAAAAAGAGGGGATTACTTGTCAAAGGGTATGGATCCCCCGATTTTCTGTTCTCTACCCTTAAGTAGATTGCCTCTTCGCATGAGACTATTCAGTAAGCCTCACTTCTTGCTAAATATATAGCTTGTATAGTATAGTTTATCTTTAGATATATGAGAGGAGTAACAGGGGCCCGGGGTTGACCTGTTATACTATAAATTACTAAGAATGCAGCTTTTAGCGGAGATTAAAAGTGCGAGCGATGAGATGAATGTTGCTGAAAAGGCTCTCAAGGACTTTTTCGGCAGGTTGATTGAGTTTGGAGCCTTACCACTACTCACCAAGTTAAGTAGTTTTCTCACTAAGCAGAATATTAAGTCCTATGTTGTTGGTGGTTTTATCCGCGATATACTGCTTGAGCGGGATACGGCTGATATTGACCTTGCTATAGCCGCCGACGCCCTAGAGATTGCCCCCAAGATAGCTACTGCCCTCGGTGGTAAATATATCCCCTTAGACAAGATAAATAGGACAGGCCGAGTGATACTGATAAGTAAAGAAGCCCCATCAACTGGCAGCCAATGGGAGCTTGATATCACCACACTCAAAGGCAGTATTGAGCAGGACCTCGCCCGGCGTGATTTCACCATAGATGCCATGGCTATTGAACTCAGCCAGTTAGCCAAGGGTTATCCTGACATCCACATTATAGACCCTCTTAATGGCCAGAGTGACCTTCACCGGGGCATAATTAGGGCAGTTACCGAGATGGCCTTCCATTCGGATGCCGCCCGCCTGTTACGAGCGGTACGCATAGCTCACGAGCTTGGTTTCAGCATTGCCAGCGAGACTGAGGCTCTAATCAAGCGCTCTTCCCACCTCATAGCTAGCGTCGCCGGCGAGCGAGTAAGAGAAGAGCTGCTTCGACTGTTGGCCATACCTCAAGCCGAAAAACCCTTGTACCATCTCGACAAGCTAGGTTTATTAACCGCTATAATCCCAGAGCTAGCTCAGGAAAGGGGGGTGGAGCAGCCCAAAGAGCACTTCTGGAATGTTTTTGACCACTCCCTCAGGACAGTAGCTACCACTAGCTTTCTGCTCCGGGAGGGAAACTGGGAGCATGCTAGCCAGGAAGTCTTAGAGACAGCCCCGTGGTCAGCCGAGCTAAATCAGCACTTTAACCTTGAGGTCAGTAGTGGCAGCACCCGAGGACTACTGCTCAAACTGGCAGCTCTTCTTCATGACATTGCCAAACCTCAAACTAAAGCTATTGACACCAGTGGCCGAATGCGTTTCCTGGGGCACGCTAAAGAGGGCGCTGCTATAAGCGCCAGCATCTTAGAAAGACTAAGGTTTAGCACCAGAGAGATAAAACTGGTGGAGACTATGGTCAGTCATCACCTGAGGCCAACCCAGATGAGTCAGAATGAGCTCCCCTCCCACCGCGCTATTTATCGTTACTTTCGTGACTGCGGCGACGCTGGCATTGATATACTGTTCTTGAGCCTAGCTGACCACCTCGCCACCAGGGGTCCCCACCTAAATCTGGCCAACTGGCAAGAGCATGTTAAGATAGTAAATTATGTGCTGGCTCAGCGCTCTGAGCAGGAGAATCTGGCTGCTCCACCCAGGCTGGTTAGCGGACACGATTTAATCAATATCCTGGGCATGAGTCCCGGACCTAAAATAGGGCAGTTACTGGAGGCAGTACGCGAAGCCCGAGCCTCAGGTGAGCTTAATACCAGGGAGGAGGCTCTAGCTTATATTCGTCAGTGTCTGCTAGATAAAGACAAGAAAATAATATGACCAGAAAAAACAGAATACCCATTATAATAATAGGCGTTATTTTTGCCCTGGCCCTGCTTGTGGTTGTACCTATCGATAAGGGAGTACTAGGCAAGAGGGGTATGCAACTGGGGCTTGATTTGCAGGGTGGCACTCACTTAGTCTATCAGGCTGATTTCTCTTCGGTAGAACCAGGCACGGAAACTGAAGCCCTTAACGGTGCCATAGCAGTTATTGAAAAGAGGATTGATGTTCTGGGGGTAACTGAGCCAGTTATCCAGAGGCTAGGCGAAGACCGTATCGTGGTTGAATTACCCGGTATCAGTGAAATCGAGAAGGCAAAGGAGCTCATCGGACGGACAGCACTGCTTGAGTTCGGCGAGCTGATAGAAGAGGGTGAAGAAGCCAGGTGGGAAGATGAGCTTGGCAAGTGGAAACCCGCCACAGCAGTCGTTGAGGGCGAGGAAAAGACACTGAGTAGTGCCTACTTTAAAGAGAATACATATGTAAACAGCGATCAATTCGGCAGAATACTACTGATATTTGAGTGGAACGAAATGGGCAGCAAGCTATCTGAGGAAATCACCGGGCGCCTCGTAAATAAGCCGCTGGGCATTTTCCTCGGCGATGAACCCCTACGGGGAGACGATGAAATCCCTATTGCACCTATAGTCCGTAGTGTTATTACCAGTAGGGGACAAATTGAGGGACTGAGTCTTGACGAGGCTACAGAGCTATCCAAATTACTTAACGCCGGACGTATTCCCATTCCTCTTTCTTCTATTTATGAACAAACGGTATCTCCCATTCTGGGGTCTGGCTTTATTAATATGAGTCTTAAGGCAGGGCTAATCGGGCTGATATTAGTTCTGGTATTTATGGCGATTTATTATCGCATGCCCGGCGCTCTAGCCGATGCAGCCTTAGTTTTCTATGGGGTGGTGGTTTTGGCCATATTCAAGTTGATACCGGTCACCCTTACCCTGGCTGGAATCGGTGGCTTTGTGCTCTCTATAGGTATGGCGGTGGACGCTAATATACTTATTTTTGAGCGTATGAAAGAGGAACTATGGCTGGGTCGGACACTAGGTGCCGCTATTGAGGCTGGTTTTAGCCGAGCCTGGCCAGCTATCCGGGATAGTAACATAACTACTTTCATTGTCTGTGGTATTCTCTACTGGCTAGGCAGCAGCATTATCGCCAGTGCTCCGGTAATGGGCTTTGCTGTAACCCTGGCTATCGGTGTGGCGATAAGTATGTTTAGTGCCGTCGTAGTCACCCGTACCTTCCTGCGTATACTCGCCGGCACTCGCCTGGCACAAAAGACTGCGCTATATAGCGTGTATTTGAGAAAAGAAAATGAATGATATTGTCGGTAAAAGGTTCTGGTTTTTCATCGCTTCAGGGGCAGTTATCCTCTTTTGTATCATTTCCCTGGCCAGCTTCGGCCTTAAGCCTGGGATTGAACTCAGTAGTGGCTCCATGTTAACGGTTAATTTTGAACAGACAGTAAGCAGCAGCGACTTAAAACAGGAACTGGCTAATTTAGGTTATACCGGGGCCATTATTCAACGTACTGGAGAGGGTAATTTCCTTATCCGCACCAGCGAGCTAACCGGTGGGGATAAGACAGCATTAGAGGATGGTTTAACCGCCAGGTTTGGTCCGGCTACCGAAGCCGAGTTCTATTCGGTATCGCCCATGGTAGCCTCTGAGACAGCACGCAATGCTGGTATTGCCATAGGTGTCGCTGCCGTGGGTATACTACTTTATATTACCTGGGCGTTCCGCAGGATGCCAAAACCCTTCCGCTATGGCACCTGCGCCGTAATAGCCCTGGCGCACGATGCCCTAGTGGCATTGGGAGTTTTTGCTGTTCTCGGCCATATGTGGGGCTGGGAAATAAACCTAATGTTTATTACTGGCATCCTGGCTGTTGTTGGCTACAGTGTAAATAATACCGTGGTCGTCTTTGACAGAATACGGGAGAACTTGATTCGCGGGGTAAGCAGTAACTTTGAGACCATAGTTAATAGCAGCCTTGTGGAAACCATCAGCCGTTCCTTGAACACCAGCCTAACCACCCTGTTTGTCGTCCTAGCCCTGTTGCTCTTTGTTGGGGCATCAATTCAGAATTTCGCCGTGGTGCTACTCGTTGGCATTGTTGCCGGAACATTCAGCTCCATATGTATTGCCCCCAATTTACTGATAGTGTGGGAGAAAGGGGAATGGGGCAAGCTCTTTAAACGGCGGCCGCGACTAGCCGCCAAAGCTGAGAGCCAGTAATGAGTTTCTCAACCTCACCCCTGGTATTCCCCCTCTAAAGAGAGGAGGAATGATATGCTCAAGCGAGTTACCCTTTTATAAATAGGTCTTATGGCAGATTATGTATTCTCTTTACTGACTCAACTAGCGAAGTAATACTGGGCAGCTTAAATCCGGGTTGTGGTTGACCCAGTGGGTCTTCAATACTGGTACTACCCAACAGCACATCAAAGGTAGCTTTTATTGAAGCCGCTAGAGCAGTAAGATTATAACCGCCTTCTAACGTAAAGATGAGATGGCCGTTACATAATTCATCAGCCAATATCTTGAGGGTTTTTGCCATCTGAGCAAAACCGGTGACACTTACCTGCATCATAGCTAAGCTATCGGCCCAGTGGGCATCGTAGCCAGCCGAGACCAAAATAAGCTGGGGGTTAAAACGCTTAGCTACAGGGGCAATTATCTGCTCAAAGACCGCTAGATATTCAGCATCACCACAGCCCGCGGGCAACGGTATATTAACTGTGGTCCCCCTGGCATCCCCCCTACCAGTTTCTTCAGTATTACCTGTTCCCGGGTAAAGGGGGAACTCATGAGTTGATATGTAAAGCACTCGGGGGTCATCATAAAAAGTACCCTGTGTGCCATTACCATGATGCACATCAAAATCAACGATAGCAATGCGTTCTAGTTTTAATTTGTCCTGAGCATACCTAGCCGCAATAGCTATATTGTTGAACAGGCAGAAGCCCATAGCTTGACTGGCCGTGGCATGGTGTCCCGGTGGTCTAACTAAAGCAAAGGCACTACCGCCTTCACTCAAAACTACCTCAGTGGCCCTGATAAGGCCACCGGCTGCATAGAGGGCCGCCTGGTAGGAGTCCGATGACATCACGGTATCCGCATCTAGCCAACCACCGCTCTTCCTGGCTACCGCCTGAATATGGGCTACATGACACTTATCGTGCACCAATGAAAGCTCTTCATCAGTAGCTGCCCGCGGCGGGATGGGTGATAACCTTTGCCTAAGCCCGGTCTCCTCCAGATGAGAAATAATCGCCTCTAACCGCCGGGCGTTTTCTACATGCTGGCCGGTATCGTGCTTTAGATAAACAGGGTCATAGACATAGCCTACATTCATAACTACTCCCTTTTTACTAAAACTAACCTTGTTTTGATAATACCAGATGTAATTTCTTCAAGGCAATAACGATAGAAGGCTAAATTACTAGCCCGATACCCGACGAGAGAAACCAACCCCCAAACCCGATAAGCAACAGGCTACAGGCAATAAGAAGCCCCTCCTGAACTTTCCCCTTCCAGAGTGATTTGGTCCGATAGATAAGAACAGAAACAAAAGATAGCCAGCCAAGGTCACACAGCAGGTGGACGGTAATAAGCAAGGCAAATCCGGTTAAGCCAAAACTCAGGGACTTCATGATAAGCATACTGCCTACAGCTACCCACCACAGAAAAAACAGTGGATTGAGGGCGCTGGTAGCTACCCCCGCCACCACCGAGTTATAGGGCAAATCTCTACCCTTCTCAATAACCATGTTCCTTTTTCTAAACATGACTACACCCATCCAGACCAAGATAGCCCCACCCACCAAATACAGGGCAATTTGAACCGGCTCTTCGTTAAAGAACCGGGCCAAGCCAAAGTATATGAGTAGCATCAGTGGGATTTCCACTATAGCATGCCCCACAGCCATCTTGGCACCAGCAAATTGGGACTTATAACTTTTAGCTACGGCAACAGCAAACATGGGCCCAGGCATCATTACCCCGGATAGTGAAATTAAAGCCACGCTGGATAAAAATGGGAGCATAAAAACACCTTCTTAAAGAAGAATAGTTGCCTAACCATAATGAATATTTTGCCTCTCATTATAACACTGATGAGCTTTACTACCTACCCTGAGGGTACCTAGTAATGAGAAAAGTGTTTTGTATATCGGGGAAAGCCAGCATGAAGGGTTGTTTTGGTAAGTATATATAAGTGATATAATGAAAAACAGCTAGAGAAAGGTGAGAGGGGTGCCATTAGATTTAGATAAGGTATTCCCACAGGTTGGGGGTATGATAGCCAGGATGAAGGCTGAGAGCACGGAAAGGCGAAAGCGTCTCCAGCAGGCTCTGGATATTCTTCATGCCCAGGCCAGTAACCTTAGCAATTTAACGAGGAAGATTGCCTCCAGTAAGACGACCTGGCTGATAGCTGGCCCGGTAGATGAGCTTGACCAGCACTATGAACCACCGTCGGTCCCCTCCGAATTTGCTATCGCGGCTACTGATGGCTCTCATATTGATGTTGACCGACACAAGTCAACAAGATGCTATCTGATAAATATCGGGGCTGTCGTTCTTCAGTACGGTAGCTCTCCCAGTGCCACCCTTGACAGTTTCCCCAACCTCTATTCCGGAGATGAAGAGCTGGTTATTACCCCCGCCGGGGTTAAAGGTCGTGAGCAACCAGTAGAGGGCACGCTTTTAGGTATAAAGCGTAGCGTAGACGAGTGTTGCCACCTAGCCAAACTAGCAGCAGAGCTGCCCGCAGGCATCCCTAGTCTAGCCTTGATTGACGGCTCACTTATTCTCTGGGGTCTGGAAGCCTACCCTGAGTTTGTTACTGAGGCACTGCTAGTCAAAGGCTTTCTCAGCTATCTTAGTAACATAGAAAAGCTTAATAACAATAGCAGGAAAATAGCTCTGGCCAGCTACATCAGCTTTCCCCGCAGTACCGAGGTCGTCAATACACTGCGGGTGGCTATTTGTCCCCGTGACATTCTTGACACTGACCAGCATTGTAAAGACTGTGAAACAAGGGAGTGTGACGCCGTGGCTGGCATTCGGGATAGAGAACTATTCTTGAACCTACTACGCCCGGGGGAAAGGTCAGCCCGGTTTATCAGCCGGTCAAAGATAGTTGAAAAACACTACAGGGAACACGAGGTCTATTTTTTCTACCTCAGGGTAGATGATGAAATCGCCCGGGTTGAGATTCCCCGCTGGGTAGCTATGGATAATAACCGGCTCGGTCTGGTTCACTCGTTGGTTTTAGACCAATGCCAGCGGGGGCAGGGATACCCGGTGGCTCTAAGTGAAGCCCACGAACAGGCAGTGGTCACCGGTGCCGATAGGGAGAACTTCTGGCAGTTGGTGGAGTCCTCGCTGGTGGACGAACATCTACCCAGCCTCAGCTCAGCCAAGAGCCGGAGCAAGAGAACACGGTGGGTTTAAAGCCAGTGACCCCTTAAACTCCCCTCATAAGTGGCTTTGGAGGAGGCAAACGGGGGCAACAAGGAACAACCAAGTCTAGCGCACAACAGGAGGGTAAAATGTTTGAGGTTATCTATTATTCTAAGACCGGGAACACCAAAAAGGTTGCTGAAGCCATCGCCGCCGAGTTAGGCGTTAAGGTAGAGAATGTTAAAGCCAAAAAAGAACTGGCCAAAGACTCTTTCGTTTTTCTGGGCTCTGGTTGCTACGCAAGCAAACCGGGCAAAAAGTTAGGGGAGTTTATTAAAAGAAATGACTTTAAGGGGCGGCAGGTGGCACTCTTTGGCACTTCAGGAGCCGGTATTGGTCTTGAAGTAAAAGCCGTAGAAGAACTGCTCAAGCCAGCGGGGGCAATTATAAAAGGTAGCTTTTACTGCAAGGGAAAAACATGGCTTTTGCTTAACCGAGGACACCCCAATAGTGAAGAGCTGGCAAATGCCAGAGAGTTTGCCCGCAAAATAAAAGGGCAAGCGGAAAGTAAGGGAGAGAAGAAATAGGCAACTTTAAATACTAAACGATATCAAACGACCAAAATCCAGAGGAACCAGACGATTTTTACACCTGAAATTTGGATTTAGACATTGTTTAGAATTTAATCCTGTTTGAAAGGCATATCGGTAGAAAGAGTGGCTGAGATTATAGAGACTAGCACCATCAGTCTTTGCTAGGAGATTTTATAGGGTGAAGGGATTAAGGAATTTACCCTTCCGGGTATGGGCAATAGTACCCCTTACCATTATTTTTAGTGCGGCGGTTTTCCGTCTGACCTGGAATATTCCCTACTCCGTCGCCACCGTCAGCAAGGTCGTCCTAGGCTTAGCCATAGCCGTAGTTGTTGCTGGGTACTTTTTTCTCCTCCTCCTAATCAGACCCAGTCTCATGGAGAAGCTGAAAACCCGGCCGGTGAGGATAGGGGTTACCGCAGTAGTTACGGCAGCCCTGGTTACCCTCACCATCCACACCATCCGCTTCCTTCCTTCGCCTGAGGCTGTCCTTATCCAGAGTAAGATAATGGCTATCCTGCTCCTGGCGGCGCTTACTAGTGTCTACCCGATAATACTCAAGTATACATGGCGCGTCTGGAGGCGTGAGGCTAAGAGTTGATTGAGAGTATAAATAGGGCTAATATACAGAAGTATCGTTATGTTAGAAGATTAAAATGGTTTATTATAGTTTTACTAAAATAGGGAGAAAGAAATGGGAACTAAAGGCAGAAAGAATGTGAAAAAGCCCAAGCAGAAGAAGGAAAAGAAGAAATAAGTAGTATGAAAGGTCTACTATGGGCTTCCCTAGTAATTGCTATCGTTGTAGCAATTAACGAGGTAACATGGCTCGGCAAGACTAGTTTAGCTTGGGTTATCCTTGGACTTGCAGTCGCTATGGCTTTACAAGCCGTATATCTCTTAATTAAGAAGTAGGGAAATTAAGGATGGATAAAGTGCAAAGAGTCGGTGAGATTATTGAAGCCTCAACCACGGACTTTGTCGCCCAGTGCTATGAGCTTTACCAGTCGCCACCTTTGGGCAGTTTGGTAAAGACCAGAGACTCAGAGGTAGAACTATATGGGGTAGTCTACCAGGCGATTACCACCAGCTTTGAGCCGGGGCGGCGTTCCATTGCCCGGGGCAAGGATGAAGCCAGCGAGGAGGCAATCTATCAGGCAAACCCGCAACTCTTGAAGCTGCTTAAGAGTGAATTCAGCACCCTGGTAGTAGGGCACCGTCAGGATGATAAATTACACCACTACCTGCCACCTAAGCCGGCCCGAATCCACGGCTTTGTCTACCTGTGCTCGCCGGAGGAGGTAAGAAGCTTTAGCCAGCCCCTTGATTTTCTCAATATACTGGTTAACACTCACCTGCCCGTTTCTAGTGATGAGCTTATCAGCGCCTGTTTGCGCCAGATGAGCCAGGTATATGAAGACTCTCACAGCTTTTTGGTCGCCGCTGGTAAGGAACTGGCTATCTTGCTTAGTAGTGATTTTAGCCAGCTCAAGGCTATTCTGGGGAGGATTCAAACCTGACACCGGAGAATTTTATGGGGCAGGCATTACTACCTCTAATTTGCTTAATAAATAGATGGTGAGGATTAAAGAATGAGTCAGGAGAATAGCAAGAGGCTGGGTATTGTTACCGCCGGTTCCCTGAATAAGGGGGTGGAGGTCAGGCTGGACAACTCAGCCTCGGTTGAGGATATGGTAGTGGGGCAGTATGTCACTATTGAGGGGCAAAAACAGCGTTTCTTTGGCATGATAACCGATATCAGCCTGGGCGTAATTGACCCGAAGCTTACCCTTACCCCCCCTGACGCCTCTGACCCCTTTATAGCTGAGGTACTAGCCGGCACCAGTACCTATGGGACACTCCATGTTTCTCCTTATCTTACCATCGGTGGTAACATTACCAGCCTGATTGAGGGGCCACAGCCAGTAAAGACAATACCCGCTCACTTCTCACCAGTAAGTTTGGCTTCAAACCGGGATATGGAGTTAGTCTTTGGCAAAGAGGATAAGGAAAGATTCTGGATTGGTAATCCCCTGGATATGGAGACCAAGCTTTGTCTTAACCTTGAGGAGCTGGTTAAGCGTTCCAATGGCATCTTTGGTAAAAGTGGCACCGGCAAGACCTTCCTCACCAGAATCCTGCTTATCGGCATGCTGCAGAAGAGCAAAGCGGTAAACTTAATCTTTGATATGCATAACGAGTATGGCTGGGCGGGGACTAGGGAAGGAGGCCCGCCAGTTAAGGCGCTAAAACAGCTTTTCCCATCAAATGTAGCCGTGTTTACCCTTGACGAGGAGAACTCACGGCGTCGGGGGGTAAGCACCGACTTTGTGGTCAGGGTAGGCTATGATGAGATAGAGCCTGGAGATATAGGACTGCTGCGTCAGACCTTAAATCTTACCGACCTTGCCGTTGAAGCTGTATACCAGCTATCCGTAAGATTTGGTAAAAGCTGGCTGCAGAGCACCCTGGACCTGAAAGATGCCGAGGAATTGCCCGACGGTTTGAACATACATGAGAGCACCCTTCAGAACCTACAGAGGGGGTTGGCAACTATCAGGCGGCTCCCCTTTATAGAGCCTCACGCCCCGACTAATGCTGTAAAAAGCATTCTGGAATATCTTGACCGGGGTATAAATGTAGTTCTGGAGTTTGGCAGATACAGGGATATCACATCTTATATCCTGGTAGCCAATATGCTCACCCGCCGCATCTACGCCCAATATCAGGAGAGGATGGAGAGAGCGATGGGCGAAGATGCAGCTCGCCCTACTCCTCTGGTGATAACCATTGAGGAGGCACATAAATTCTTGAGTTCCGAGGTAGCCAGCCAGACCATCTTCGGCATTATTGCCCGTGAGATGCGTAAGTATAACGTTACACTTTTGGTAATCGACCAGCGCCCCAGCGGCATTGATGATGAGGTTATGTCACAAATGGGAACTAAAATAACCTGCCTTTTGGACAACGAGCGTGATATTGATAGTGTCCTGGCGGGAGTATCCGGCAAGAGTGAGCTCAAATCGGTACTGGCCAAGCTGGCATCCAAACAGCAGGTACTTATCTTTGGTCACGCTGTGCCCATGCCCGTGGTAATTAAAATCAGAGAATATGGTTCGGCTGAGTCCTATAAGGACTTTATCCCTAAGGGAGAGGCTGAGGCTATTAAACAAGCTGAGACAGATATTGAGGAGCTTTGGGAATAGAGATTTGAATATGAAAGGGGTAGGTTGAATTGGGAAGAAAAAAGGTGGGACTGGCTCTGAGTAGTGGGGTAGCTCGGGGTTTGGCTCATGTTGGTGTGCTCGCTGTCCTGGAAAGGAAGGGTATCCCCATTGACATGGTAGCTGGTGCCAGTGTCGGCGCTATAATCGGTGCTTTTTATGCCGCCGGGAAGGATATCGGTCAGATAACAAGCGCAGTAACGGGGCTGAGTCGGCGGCGGGTGATGTCTCTGACTGACTTCACCATACCCACCAGGGGTTTCATTAAGGGGAAAAAGATTACCCACTGGTTAAAGTCGGTTATCGGTAACATAGACTTTGAGGACCTAAAGATACCCTTTGCCTGTGTGGCTACTGATATAAATACCTGTGGCGAGGTGGTAATGAAGCAGGGTTCAGTGGTAGAAGCAGTGAGAGCCAGTGTCTCTATGCCGGTAATATTTACCCCAGCTAAATGGCAAGGGCAGTATTTAATTGATGGCGCTCTAGTTGACCCGCTGCCAGTGAGGGTCCTCAGGGAAATGGGTGCCGACCTTGTTATTGCGGTAAATGTAGTTCCCTATATCGGTGACAGACTTCAAAAAGCAATACCCGAGGATTTAGAGAAGCCAAAGGAGCCAAACATCTTCAGTGTACTGATACGGATGATGTATATTATGGGCTATCAAGCAGCGATGTCAGGGCTCAGGGAGGCTGATGTAACCATTGCTCCCAGCGTGGGACACATCCGCCCTGATAATTTCAACCGAGCCCGGGAGCTAATTCTCCGGGGTGAGCGAGCCGCTCAACGGGCTATTCCCGATATAAAGAGACAGCTGGAAGCCTAGGATTTCTAACCTGCCCTCCAAAATTTTTGGCTGAAACCCCAGAATAGATATTGACAGGAAGATATCTATGTGTTATACTTATTGCAAATAATAAGCATTAGCGATAATAAAATGCCTACTAAAAAGCACACTTTAGAGCATAGTCGCCGGGAATTAGGCTCCGCCGGGCTGAGGATGACGAGTCAGCGAGCTCTAATCCTAGATATCATCAGCCGGGGACATAAACACCTGGATGCTGATGATATCTATCGCCTTGCCCGAGACAGGCAACCCGGCATCAGCCTATCCACTGTCTACCGAAACCTGCAGGCACTCAAGAAACTGGGTTTAGTACAGGAGCTTCACTTTGATGAGGCTCATCATCACTATGAGGTCAAGCCGTCTGCTGAGCATCATCATCTGGTATGCCTCGGCTGTGGTAAAATTGTAGAATTTGGGTGCGAGCTATGCCAAGAGATGAAAAAAGAAATAGCCTGCAAGAAGGGGTTTGATATCACCGGGGTAGAGGTTCATATGACCGGTTATTGCGCTGAGTGCCGCAAAAAAAGAAATAAAAAGTGAATTCTTTGGCTATACTTACTGTAGATAAAGGCTATATAAAGGCGGCTTGTATTTAAGGTAAATTCTCAGGGTTTATAGGGGTTGGGAAGAAAAGGAGGTTAACATCATATGATGGTTAAACCTTTAAGTGATATGAAACCGGGCGAGAGAGGCAAGATAAGCCAGGTGGGCAGTAGCGGGCAAATCCATCGGCGCCTCCTGGATATGGGGGTAATCCCCAAGACAACGGTTGAGGTAGAGCGTATCGCACCTATGGGAGACCCCATCTGGATTAAGTTAAAGGGCTATCACCTATCACTGCGTAAGGAAGAAGCGGCTAATGTATATGTGGAGGTGGCATAAATGGTGAGGCAATCCATGCCATTAGCCATGGTCAGTCCGGGTGAAAAGGCTACGGTAGTTGATATTAGAGCCGGTCGGGGGCTAGCTAGACGACTAACGGATATGGGTTTAACCCCGGGAACAACTTTAAGGGTCATAAATAGCCAGAGTGCAGGGCCCATCCTTATTGACCTCAGGGGCTCAAGGCTAGTTCTGGGTTTTGGCGTAGCTCAGAAGATTATGGTGGAGAGAATAAATGGCTAAAGAAATAACCATTGCCCTAGCCGGAAATCCTAATTCAGGAAAGACCACGGTGTTTAACAATCTAACCGGCGCCCATCAGCACGTGGGGAACTGGCCCGGCGTAACCGTAGAAAAAAAAGAGGGAAGCTACCGCTACCGGGGTTATAAAGTCAAGGTAGTGGACCTACCCGGCGTTTATAGCCTGACCGCCTATTCTCCGGATGAGGTGGTGGCACGTAATTTCATACTGGAAGATAGGCCGGATGTGGTAGTGGATATCGTAGATGCTTCAAACCTGGAGAGAAACCTATACCTCACTGTCCAGCTCATTGAGCTGGAAGCCAATCTGGTAGTCGCTCTTAACATGATGGATGTGGCTGAATCCCGCAACTATAAGATTGACGCTGATAGTCTTACCCGAGAGCTGGGAGCACCGGTAATACCAATGATAGCCACACGCAAAGAGAGCCACAACAAGCTGCTTCAAGAAATAGTGAACGTGTTTGAAGGTAAGACTATTATTAAAAAGATCAAGCTCTACTACGGTAGTGAACTGGAGGAACACATAAAGGAGTTAGAAACACTTATTACTAAAGATGAGGAGCTTTCACATCAGTTTCCACCCCGGTGGCTAGCCATAAAACTCCTTGAAGAGGACAGTGAAGTACTGGGAAAGATAGGCATCAAGATTTGAGTCAAGAAGAGATAATACAAGCCAGAAACAAGAGCCTTACCCACCTTAAACATATTTTTGGCGACGATAGCGAAACTGTAATCGCCGGCGAAAGATACGGATTCATCGGTGGCTTACTTAAAGATACCCTGAAAAAGCCGCGGGTAGAAAAGGTTACCACCTCGGATAAGATTGATAAGGTGCTGGTCAATCGCTGGGCAGGTATCCCCATATTTCTGGGGATAATGTATGGCATGTTTCAATTTGTCTTTGCGGCATCAGTGCCCCTTATGGACTTGATTGATACTGGTTTTGGCTATTTAGCTGAGCAAGCATCAGTCATTGGTGGTTGGGCTGGCTCACTTCTATCCGATGGTATTATTTCTGGAGTCGGCTCAGTGCTCATCTTCGTACCGCCCATATTCCTTCTTTTCGTCGCCATATCCGTCCTGGAAGACTGTGGCTACCTAGCACGGGCTGCCTTCGTTATGGACCGGGCAATGCATAAAATAGGGCTGCATGGCCGTTCATTTATCCCCCTGATGCTGGGCTTCGGTTGCACTATCCCGGCCGTTATGGCCTGCCGAACCATAGAGAACCCCAGGGACAGGCTAACAACCATGCTGGTTAGTCCCTTTATATCCTGTGGCGCCCGCCTGCCTATCTTTGTCCTCCTCGCCGGTGTCTTTTTCACTGCCCACGCAGGGTTGGTAGTCTTTGCCATGTATATGATTGGTATCGGCGCAGCCATCTTTAGCGCCTGGTTATTCCGCAAAACCCTGTTTCGTGGAGAATCAGGCCACTTTGTCATGGAGTTACCCCCCTACCGACTCCCCACCCCAACCGGGGTAGCAGTGCACATGTGGGAGCGGGGCAGGCTCTTCTTGAGGCGGGCAGGAACTGTTATCTTTGGGGTGGTGGTACTCGTCTGGGTTCTGGCTAGCATGCCCTGGGGTGTAGAGTATGCCAGCACCGGGAGCTGGCTAGGGCATTTGGGAAGCTTCTTTGCCCCGGTGTTTATACCCTGTGGCTTTGGTGAGTGGCAGGCAGCGGCAAGCCTTGTTTTCGGATTTCTAGCTAAAGAGGTCGTAGTCGGGTCTATGGGAGCCATCTTTGCTGTTGAAGAAGGGGCCTTGGGAAGTGCTTTAATGGCTCAGCTTGGCTGGACACCACTTATCGCCTTTGCCTTTATGGTCTTCAGCCTCCTCTATGTGCCCTGTGTGGCTACTATTGGTACCATTAGGAGCGAGACCAATTCCCGAAAGTGGCCCTGGTTTTCCATAGCCTATTCTACCGGTGTCGCCTGGATTGCCGCTACCCTTATCTACCAGATTGGCAGGGTGGCTATCGGTGGTTAGACAGTATTAGCCAAGACTTAGGACGCTCAGCCAGAGATGCCGAGCATCCTCAGCCCCATATAGAACATGACACCAATAAATATATACTTTAGTTTCTTGGCAGGTAGCCTATAGGCAGTTCTGGCCCCAACCTGTGCCATAGCAATACTGGTACTAGCTAATAATGCCCAAGACTCTAGATTAACATAGCCTATGGAATGGGCCGGCAATCCAAGGATACCCTGCCCGTTTACAATATAACCTACTATACCCCCAATGCTGGTAATCATGATAACGGCTAAGGATGTAGCTACCGCATCATGCATCTTCAACTTGAGTGCCAGCACCATTATGGGAACGGCTAATATACCACCACCAAGACCAACGAGGCCGCTAATGAGTCCTACCGGCACTGCCCAGACTGCCCACAGCCAGGGGTTCTTCTTCGGTTCTTCATTAGCCTCCATTGGGCCACGGATGAGCATGCCGACACCAGCTGCTATGACTACAACACCAAAGACTATCTTTAGTATTACCCCGGGGAGATAGCTAGCCAGAGTTGCCCCACCGAAAGCACAAACCAGACCACAGCCACCCATAATAAGGGCCGCTTTCCACCACACTGCTCCTTCCCTATGATGCCTCCAGGCACCGCTGGCAGCAGTAGGCAGAATCACCATTAGACTGGTGCCGAAAGCCAACTTTATAGCTATATCTGGGGAGACGCCCATATTGGTGAATACCATATACTGAACCGGTGTCATAATGAAGGCACCGCCTACACCCAGAAGACCGCCGGCGAAGCCAACACCGATACCGGTTGCCAGCAAGATAGCAATATTAGCTACTGTCATTTGACCCTCTACTTATCTGCTTATCTAAAGGTACTGGTTTACTTTCTATACTATCATACTATTCAGGTACTCGAATAGATTGCGAATAGGCTCCCTTTTACTCTGATTGCGGGACCAATTGTCAACACGACCTCTTCACCCTGACCTCAGGGTAAATTGTCAACAAGACCCTCTTTTGTTTATAATACCTTTGATAAGCGGGGCTGTAGCTCAGCCGGGAGAGCGCCTCCTTTGCACGGAGGAGGTCAGGGGTTCGAGTCCCCTCAGCTCCACCAAGGGTAACAATAGGCAGAACTTCGGTTACCTCTTTACCACTGCCATATCTCGCAGGTGATGGTGGCTTGTAGTCTACTGTAACCTGACTGCCATTCACTTGGATTCTCTTAATAAAAGAACGCAGGAAAGCCTTGCTCTGGATAAAATCATCTTCTTCAAGTACGCTCTTC
>JADFUW010000032.1 GCA_015222205.1 Chloroflexota bacterium | reverse complement strand
TCGTGGTGTTGCGGAAATATTCTAGTAGTGTCGATTTCCCTGTGCCTGCGCGGCCCGTGATGAAAACGTTCCTATCGGTGTCCTCTATTATTTCGAGGGCATGCCTGAACTGTTCGTTGATGTCTATTTGTGGCTGTTTCATCGGCGGTCTAATCTAAAGCGCTGAACGTGGCTACTCAATAGCTCTTAACTCGTCATTAGAAGTCGATTGACAATTTCTTTGATGCGGTTGCTGTCAGATACTACACGTTCTAATAGCGTATTCAGTTCAGTGCGTATCTTATTTCTCTGCTCTTCCGATAATGGTGGCTGTTCTGAGGATAGGTAACCAGCTATGATAAGTAACTCATTCAAGTCAAAGCCTAGAGGCTTGGCAATTAATTGAAGAGTACGGCTTGAGGGGACACGCTGCCCTTTCTCAATTCTACTCAGATGTGCTATAGATACCCCTGACATCTCGGAAAGCTGGTTTAGCGTAAGCGGTATTCTTTTCCTTTGTTCCCTGATTATTTTACGTATGATTTGCTTACTACCCATTCACGCTTGCCTCTCACCTGGCGATTACTCGTTCATTGTAGCCTGAATGGTTCCCAGAAGTAAAAGACGCCTTTACCTACATCGAAAGGCTACTATTCAGCTAATCTTGTCGGGGCTTTCCCTGGTGAGCCCTTCTTATGGATTTCCTTAATTTGGCTTCGACTTCTGGGCTGAGAGTACCACGCTTCAAATAAACTGGTGGATATCGTCCATCAATGTCATCAGGAGTGATATCTACAGGTTCATAACTCTGGTCAGGGCAATTTGGACACCGTTGGTTGAGCCCAAGCCACTCCCAGTGTCTAGTATCACAAAAATTAGAGATAATTACTAAGCCCCCGCGCCTGATTAGCCCCCATGCTTCTTCTAGTTCTTTCTTATACTTCTCATATAGTATGACATCGGGATTCCTTAAAGA
Source organism: Chloroflexota bacterium (assembly GCA_015222205.1). Taxonomy (GTDB): domain Bacteria; phylum Chloroflexota; class Dehalococcoidia; order Dehalococcoidales; family UBA5760; genus UBA5760. Next base: position 26,306 of record JADFUW010000032.1, on the reverse strand, counting down.
ACCAAAAAGAAGGTCTTCGCTTAGCTTAGGTAACATTAATTCAATCTTTTTCCCTTCACCTTCTTCTAGATGAGCTGCTAAATCCTTCCAGTTATCACTCTCTAATAGTCTCCGATATGCCGTGAAAACCCTTTCATTCAAGTCATAGAGCACTTGAAATTGGGTGTGTGTGAGGTCGGGAAAGACATGTGGAAGGAGGTCTAATGCGGCCCTAGCCGTTAGTTGCAGATTCTTTATATGTTCTTTCTGTCGCTGCCATATAAGCTGCCGCTCTCTCTGCTGCTTTTTCCCCCTATGTTTTTCGACCAGTCCCTGCTCCTTTTCTACCGATGCCTTAATGGTTCTAGGGTCCCGGTTGAATTCCGCGCCTATCTTAGCATACGACCATCCTAGTTTATGGTATACAGCGTAATGTGCTCTTCTCTCGTCGTCCTTGATTAAGTCGTGGCGTTTTGCATCATTCGGGCTTCTTTGGGATCTCGACTTGAATTCCCTGGCTTTTTTGCGAATTCTCTCTTCTAGAATTTCTCTTTTCATAATTACACTCAAATAGCTTCAATCAATGTAGTATTTCGGGACACTGATTACTATTCTTTCATTGAATCCACGCTTTAGCTTTTATAACTTGCATTCTGGCGGATGTATTTCAGTGAATCGTATTCTTGAATCATGAAGTCAACTATTTTGATTATACGCCACTGGATATTGGAACAAAAGGAGGCTCTAGATAACCAAATGACAAACAACAAAAACCTGTTCGGTCACGATAAGTCGCAAATTAGTCGTTGGGAAACAGGAAAGGTAATGCCTACGGCTAAGCATCGTCCTAGCTTGATCAAGATAGCAAATAAAAGTTAAAAGCAAAACTGCATGCCAAGGAGATAAATATTGAAGGCTAGCTCGGGTAAAAATCAACGAGCTCAGGTAGTAAAAGTAACCACTAAGTGGAAGCATACCGAAGCTGCCCCAGCTTTCAGGAGGCTTATGGCACGACTACTGCAGCCGAGGCCAAAGCTCAAAAACGAAGAAGGCGGCGAGGAAGGCTAGAACTCCCCACCGCCTGAAGGAGAGATGTTTTGAATAATGATAACCGAATGAAAAGGAGTAGTCAAAATGCCCTTCTCGATCAGATTCTATCCCGTCTCAAAGTAGTTGGAGAACCAGACTTGCAAGATAACTATACTGCATTTTGTCCCTTCCATAAGGACCGGCGCGGGCCGGGACAGAATGTTCTTAACTTACTAGAGTATGATTGTCCCGAGAGGTTTTCACCTCAACAGTTGTCTGGTCTGGTCACTTGGTTGGAATGCCGTTCTGGGGAACGTATGTCAGAGGGAAACAAGTGTCAATGATGTTTCACCCTCGGGGCGAGATTTCTGAAAGAGCGCAGCAAGAAATCTGAAATTAAATATTCAGCAGTGAATGTATGGTAGAACGGAGGAAGTAAGCTATGGAATCAAAGATAAGACTTCAGAAGGTAAGAATCAATGACATCACCCCTGACCCAAATCAACCTCGAAAAAGAATAAGCGAGGGCGGTATCAAGAGGTTGGCGGATAGCTATGATGGTAAAGGGCCAGAGCAACCAATTATAGTGAGGCCCTACGATGGCGGGTATATGTTGATAACTGGGGAACGACGATGGCGGGCGGCGAAGTCACTAGGCTATACAGAGATTGAGTGTATAGTGAAAGATATCCCTGATGAAAAGGTGCTACTGCTTACTCAACTAAGGGAGAACCTACAGCGTGAGGATCTACACCCGCTGGAAATAGGAAAGGCATACCTACGAGCTAATATGAGCGAGCGCAAACTGGCCAAAGAGCTAGGGGTTAGTAGGTCTCGAGTCCATGATTATACTAACTTGGCTAAAAATCTGAGTGGTTTGTTAACTAACCAGATTGGTGAGGGAATGTTAGGATTAAGTACTACTCAGGCGATAGAGATAGCAAAATTGAAGTTTACTGGGAAGCAGTTCGAGCTTGCCCAAGTAATAGTAAAACATAAAATCACTGATTACCATCACCTTTACAATTTCGTAAAGAGGGTGAATTTGGCGATGGATATGTACGGTAACATCCCGATGGATGACATGCTCAAAGAGGACGCGGCAGGCCCTTCGTTAGAGGCGATAGCAAACGAGGTTCTCCACGTTGAGAAACGCCGGTACGCACCTAGGGAAAAGAAGGATTTCTGTGACCAGCTTTGCTCATTAATTACTGAATTGAGTGATGCCTTAAATCCATGGCTAATAACGAATATACCAGGCAGTGAAACCGCCAGAATTAAGGCGCAACTGGAGAACCTGAGCCTACAGATAACACTCTTTCAAAACGGTTTAGTAGTCCCCACTAGTGGAGGAAAGTCAGGGGTAGAGGCTATGTCTTGACTTTTAGTATTGCCATCGGATGAGAATAGAGTTGCGTAAGAAAAAGGAGTTTTATAAAGGAGGACAATAATGAAAACCGCGATTTACTGCCGGATATCAACCAGAGACCAAAAGGAAGGCACTAGTTTGGACAGCCAGCTAGACGCTTGTAAGAAACTGGCACAAGAGAAGGGTTATGAGGTTGAAAATGAATATACCATACAGGAGGTCTATTCGGGACTTACGCTTGACCGCCCTGACCTTGCCAAGCTGAGGGGGTGGCTAGACAATAAAGAAGTTGATGCAGTAATAATCTACTCAAGCGATAGGTTCAGCCGAGATGGTTATGACTTTCTCACCCTGATTCGGGATTGCCAAAGGGCAAATGCAGAGCTTCTTTGCGTTACTGAGTCAATAGAGGGCGGACAGGTTGGCGAACTCCTTAGTTACGTTCGTGGTTGGGCTTCAAAGCTGGAAGCCGAAAAGATAAAAGAACGAACCTCTCGTGGTAGACGGGCAAGGATAGCATCGGGAAAACTTGCTGGCGGTAAGGCTAATTACTGCTTCGGCTACGATTATATCCCCGGGCGGGAAAACGGTCAGGGCATAAGACAGGTAAATCCTAAACAAGCAAGCGTAGTGAGGGATATATTCAACTGGTTTACCAGTGAACATCTGCCATTGGACAAAGTGATTTACAGGCTCAGGGATTTGGGTATAGCCTCACCGACTGGCAATCCCATGTGGCCTAGAGCAACGGTTTATAACATGCTCACTAACTCGGCTTATTGCGGGGCACAGGTTAAGACAACACCTCCAATAATTGACCAGACAACCTTTGACAAAGCTCAAGCAAGATTGAAGCGAAATAGAGAACTGGCATTAAGGAATGTTAAGCGAAACTACCTCTTGCGTGGTTATGTTTACTGTCAGCATTGTGGTCGGCGCTATCAGGGGGCATTGAAGCGATACCAAACCAAAGAAGGCATTAAGGAATACGAATATTATCGTTGCTCAAGTAGCTTCAAGATAAATACTAATCCCTGTTCGAATCATAGTTGGAAAGCGGAACGGCTTGAGGCTATTATCTGGCAAGAGGTTGAAAAGGCGCTACAAAATCCCGATGTGATAATGGCTGGTATTGAAGCACTAAGGCAAGGGGCAAATAGGGCTGATAGTCATTTGGAAGCGCTGACTACAATAGACGATAGGCTAAAGGACTTAGACAAGCAGCAACAACGCCTACTTGAATTAGCCCTCAAGGAGTTCCCTGAAGCAATGGTTGAGGCTGAGAACGCAAAAATAAACCTTGAGAGCAAAGGACTTAAACAACGCAGGGCAGAAGTAATAGCTAGAATGGGGCAGGCTAAACAAGCTGAGATAGGTCTGGAAGGCATTGAGCAAGCCCTAATAACAGCGCGGGGCAATCTCAGCAATCTATCGTTTGAGTCAAAGCGCCTAGCCCTAGAAGCATTAAACATTCGCGTCATCTTGGGCAAGGATAGTATATCAATTGAGGGGAACATACCCGTAGGCTATGGTGCTATTGTGTCTACTCCGTCAAACTGAAATGGGGAGCGAATGCCATCTATGGTCGCTTGCCAGCTAACACAGGTGGGGCAAGGTATGCCACTGGGTTGAGGTTTACCACATCGGGGACAGAGTGGTGGTATAATCCGTGGCAATGCTTGGTAGCAGGAGTCACAAATAAAACTCCCTTCCTTGCCACAGCCTAGACACCATTTTGGATATACTAAATCAAGTGCCACTCTCCTGAGTTTAGCTACTTGAGAAAGCACGGCACCACCTACCTGAAGTTCAGGTTGAACCGGTGTGTTTTAGCGGGCACGGCTATTGTGGAGCGTTCCGCTCATAATGGGTTCATTAAGATATATATCACCGTTCCTGATTTTCAGGTTAAATCCACAATCAGGATTGGTGCAAACCCAGGCTTTGTAATGAATAGCTGCCCCTTGACTGCCAAAATCAGACAAGGGCACCAGATCTCCGGTCTGGCACTTCTGACATTTAGGGAAACTAAATTGGTCCATTAAATCCACCTCCCAGCCGAAATTTAATCTTTTACAGTATACACTAGGCGACTTACTGTTGACAAGTGCTTATTTCGGAGAGTTTTTATTAGCCGCACCATCTTTATATATTTTATATTTATAACTTTATCAGGCTAATTCGGCTATAAATAGCCCCTGTCCTGGTTAGCTGGCTTTTCATTAGGCTGATAGCATCTACCTCAATATTATGGTTTGACTCGAATCGGGTGTTAGTTATAAGCTGACCAAATCTCTGTCGCTCGTCCGATGGTATCCGGTCGCTAAGGCGAGCCAAGGTCAGATGGGCGGTGAATGGTCGTGACTCAGGGGTAAAGCCCAGGGATGCTAGGTTAGACTCAAGGCGTTTTTGCAGCTGGCTCAACTTATCCACCTCCCCGCTTATCCCTACCCAGGCTACCTGGACCCGCCTCAAGTTGGGGAAGACTCCCAGCTCTTTTGCCTTGAGACGAAAGGGTGTTATTCCCCGGGCTGCTGCTTCTATCGCCCTGGTTATTTCCCCGCTTCTATCGGCAGCAATATTACCGAGAAACTTTAGTGTCAGGTGAATACTATCAGGGTTGGCCCACTTTACCCCGGGCTGTTTCTCTGTTTTTAGTTGGGCCTCATGCTGGGTAAGTTCCAGCTTTAACTCACCAGGCAGCTCAATGGCAATAAAAGAGCGAATTTGCTCCATACTTAAGCCTTACTATTCTATTTGCTTTTAATATTGAGTAGTCTTTGGGCATTACCCGATAGAATCAGGCTTCTTGTCTCTTCGGGCAAACCCAGGGAATTAATCTCCTTCAGTAACCGACCTGGTGCTAGCAGCGGCCAGTCACTGCCGAAGAGAACCTTGTCATTGCCGACGAGCTGGGTAACCTGCTTATATACTTGAGGGTGGTATAAAAGGGGTGAAGCCGCAGTATCAAAGAAGACATTGTTCATTGCTTTCTTCACTTCAGGCATGAGAGCGTAGAAGGGTAAACCACCACCCCAGTGGGCGCAGACTATGGTTAAATCGGGAAAGTTGGTAATCAGCGGGTAGAGTATATCCGGGGTAATGCTTCCCTTCCCTGGATACTCATGGCCTACCGGCTCAGAGGTATGAGCAAGTAGGATTAGCTTATGCCTTCTTACTATCTCAATAAGGGGCACCATCACCTCCATGTCATTTAGGTCGAGTAGTTGCATATCCGGTCTGAGTTCTCCAATTCCCCTTACGCCTCCTTTGACGCAGCGCTCGACCTCAGCTATGGCAGCTTGGCTTGACCGTGGCTGAACAGCACAGAAGCCTATCAGACGGTCGGGGTAACGAGCGATTGATTCTAGGATGTAGTCGTTAGTCTCGACACACAGTTCGTGGGTAGTCCAGCCAATGTTTAGGATGACTGATATACTAACCCCGTCTCTATCCATACTGGCAATGAGCTCTTCAGCCGTGGCGAGCTTTGCCTCCTTCTTGGAATACAAGATGGCAAAGCTGGGGTCAGCGTCAATATACTTACCACGGTTTTTCTTTATCCGAGGCGGGAATACATGGGTGTGAAAGTCAATAACCACCCGTAAATTATAGCAGAAGACCTAGAATGGCTTCAACAAAGGGGCTGGCTTAGTCGGTTGGCTCTTGTTCCGGTGCTACTTCTACCGGTGCTTCTGCCTCAGCCTCAGCTACTGCCTCTTCTACCTTTGCCGCCGCTTCCTCACTGATTTTGACTATTAGCTGGTCGGGGTCACTGGTAATTGTAATATCCGGGTTAATAACCAGGTCTTTTACACGGATTGCCTGTCCTACCTCCTCAAGAGGGCTTAGGTCGACCTTTACTTCTGGGGGCAGCTTGTCGGGCGAGCACTCAATACTCAAGCTGGTAAGGCTCTGCATCAGTAGGCGTCCCTTTACTCTCATCGCCGGGGCCTCAGCAACCAAAACAATGGGGACTTCAACCTTTATCTTCTCGGTCATTATTATCTGATAGAAATCAATATGGAGGATTTGTTGGCTAAGTGCGTCGTTTTGGATTTCACGAATGAGTACTTTTCTGGGGCGCTTCTCGGTGCCAATCTTAAGGTTAAAAAGTGTGGTTGTTCCGGCTTGAGCGATAATACTCTTGAGTTCAGTGGTGTTACATTGTAGGGCTAGTGATTTAAGATTATGACCAAAGAGATGAGCCGGGGTGATACCCTGGCGGCGCAGGAATCTGGTCTTCTTCCCCAATATGTCCCTAGTAGTCGCTTTTAGTGCTAGACCCTCCATTTATTACCTCCTTCTGTTCTCTTCTATTTAAGCAGAAAGTAGGTAGAGAAATCAATTCAGGGGATTATCAAGGAGGAGGGGGGTCTGAGTCCTGTTCAAGTAGACTCAGGGAAGTGGGTGCGAAAAGGCTACTCCTGCCTGCTGAAAGACTGCATTGCCAGAAGAATCATGACTACCCCAAATGTTGCCAGCACGCCCACGTTATTCCAGAGTGACATAGTATGCCCGAACAGGTTAAGCCCAAAAGTCGTGCCTGATGTTGTCCCCAGGGCTATCTGGCGGATGGTGATGATGCCATAAGTAGCCGGGTTAATCTTTGTTAAGATACTCATCCAGGATGGTATCCCTTCCAGGGGAAAGAACACGCCAGACAGGAATATCATAGGGAAGGTTAGCATCGGCATCACTGCTTGAAATGCCTCCATGGTTTTAATACGTGTTGCCAATAGAACGCCGAATGCGCCCATAGAAAAAGCCAGCAGGAACATTAGTGGCAGGAGCATCAGTACTGTCCCTGGGGAAAGGGAGACACCAGTCAGGGGGGCGAATAGCAGGACAATCGTTCCCTGTATCATGGCTACTGTGGCAGCACCCAATGTCTTCCCTACGGCTACTGAAGTACGATTGATTGGAGCCACCAATACCTCTTTTAAGAAACCGAACTCGCGGTCCCAGACTACGGACACGCCGGACATAAACGAGCTCATCAATACTGTCATTCCGATTATGCCAGGAAACATAAACTGAGTAAAATTGACCCCTGGACCAAGGGCGCCCATCTTACTGGTAAGACCGATACCAAACACGACCAGGAATAGAAGGGGCAGGGCGATGGCTCCAACCAGGCGTATCTTGTCGTGCCAGAGGCGAAGCATATCACGGTACCAGATGATATAGACTGCCCGCAGGTTTTTCACTATTCTTGTTCCTCCTAGTGCTGAAAGCGGTGACTGTGCTGATGCGCAGTAGTCTTGAGTGTATTACTAGTTTCCTCCTCCCGTATTTCCCGACCGGTGAGCTTGAGAAAGACATCGTCTAGGCTTGGATGCCGCAGGCTAACGCTCAGTATCTTAGTGGTGAATTCCTTAATGAAGGTAGGCAGAAACTTCTCGCCACTGGCTACCTCAAAGGTAAGCTCGTTGTTGTCACGTTTCGTCTCAATCTGGTAGCGGCGCCTGATTTCTTCAGCGGCTCTATCGTCGTTGTCCGTTTTCACCGAGATAATATCCTTGCTGACAGTACGCTTGAGTTTCTGTGGGGTATCCATAGCGACGATTTTCCCATAGTCCATGACGGCGATGCGCTCGGCGTTATCGGCCTCATCCATATAGTGAGTGGTTAGAAAGATAGTAGTCCCCTCGTGCTTTCGTAGCTCAAGTATATACTCCCACAGACGGTTGCGTGTCTGCGGGTCTAGTCCCAGTGTGGGCTCATCGAGGAATAGCACTTTTGGATAGTGCAGTAGTCCTCTAGCCAGTTCCAGGCGGCGTTTCATGCCTCCAGAATAGGTTCGTACGGTACTGTTTCGTTTGTCCCATAGCTCCATCATCCTGAGCACCTGCTCAATCCGCTGCTCGCGAATTGAAGCCGGTACGCTGTATACTAAGGCATGAAAACGCAGGTTCTGTAACCCGCTGAGCCGCTCATCGAGGCTGGAGTCCTGAAAGACCAGCCCGATTGACTGACGCACCTGGCTCTGCTGGCGCACCACATCAAAGCCATTAACGATAGCTTGTCCCGAGGTTGGTTTAGACAGGGTGCACAGGATGTTAATAGTGGTCGTCTTTCCTGCCCCGTTCGGCCCCAGAAAGCCGAAGATTTCCCCCCGGGCCACCTGGAAATTAATGTGGTCTACCGCAACCAGTTCACCAAATCTCTTGACTAGATTTTCCACTTTTATAATGTAATCGCTCATCTATCTCCTAAAACACTAGCTGGGCAATGGGTATTGCCGTCTGTATCGTGTAGAGTGTAAACAAATTCCTCGCACTGGATACAGACCTGTCGGTGTTACTATTCTAACACTTTAGGCTCACTTTTGTGTAGAAATAGGTTTAAGGGTGACCAGTCCCTCTGAGTGGAGGGTAGGAATAAGTATATTGATATCCCCTAGTATATAGCGTATCATAATAAAGTGCCTGCCCGTTATAGAGCTTGTCTGGTACTAGGGATGCAGAGACAGGATAGCCTGAGACCCTGATGGCTATTTCGAGGGCTAATATAATGAGAGTTATTTTATATACCGGTAAGGGTGGGGTAGGCAAGACTAGTGTGGCGGCGGCGACGGCGCTACGCTCGGCAGATTTAGGCTACAAAACTATCGTTCTCAGCACCGATGCCGCTCACAGTCTTTCCGATTCCTTTAATTTTCCCTTGGGTAATGAGCCGCGACTCATTACCTCTAATCTTTGGGGGCAGGAAACTGACCTGGCTCAGACCCTGGAGGATAACCGGAGGGCTATTCACGACTATTTGGCGTCACTTCTAGCCTGGCGGGGAGTGGATGATATGGTCGCTGAGGAGATAGCCTTCTCTCCTGGAATGGAGGAGTTAGCTAATCTGCTGTATATTCTCCATTATCAGGATGAGGGGAAATATGAGGTTATTATTGTCGATTGTGCCCCCACCGCGGAGACCCTGCGCCTGCTCAGTGTTCCTGAGATGCTTAGTTGGTGGATGACACGGCTGTTTCCTCTTGGTCGGAAGCTCATCACCGGGGTACGCCCCTTGGTTAGGACGGTGACGAGCATGCCCCTCCCCAGTGCCGAGGTTTTTAAATCAGTTGAAGACCTCTACTCTCGGCTTTACAGGATACATGGCCTGCTTACTGATGATGAGAAAGCTTCGGTGCGCTTGGTGGTTAATCCGGAAAAGATGGTAATTAAGGAAGCCCAGCGTAGTTTTACCTATTTCAATCTCTATGGCTATCTCACCGACCTTATTATCTGTAATCGCCTTCTTCCGGATAGGGTGAAGGATAATTATTTTCAGGCGTGGAAGGATAACCAGAGGAAGTATCACCAGGTAATTGAGGAGGCTTTTGCCCCGCTACCTGTTTGGGATATCCCTCTGTTTGAGCAGGAGATAGTGGGTATACCAATGCTGCGGACTATGGCTAAGGCACTTTATAAAAAGAAAGACCCCACCGCAGTTTTTTCTCAGAGGCAGGTTCAAAGTATTCAGAAAGAGAATAGGCACTACGTCCTCACTCTTGCTTTGCCTTTCAGTAGTAAGGGGGAAGTGTCTTTAATACAGAACGGTAATGAGCTTACCATCCAGGTATCTGGTTTCAGGCGGAATGTGATTTTGCCCCGTGCCCTTGCTGGCTTGACGGCTGGGGAGGCAAGGCTGGAGGCGGGCGAGCTAAAGATTAAGTTTCAACGGGAGAAAGCTAAGGGCAGCGAATAATTATGGTAGTAACGGAGGTGGCATATGAGTGATAGTATCTTTGAGGTGGAGTATCGCCCGGGAGAGGAGGTAGTGCTGCGCTTTAAATCACCAAGGCTTAGGGGGTTGCCTGATTCTACACGGCGGCACTTGCTAGCCGGGGGTAGAGAAGCGCTGCTGGCACTGCGCGACATACTCGATAGGGCAATTGAGAAGGCAGAGAAGCCTGAAAAAACTCCGCGTAAAAAGAGAACCAAGATAAAGGTTCAGTAGTTATCGCTATATCTCTACCCGACGGCAGGCCTTTTGGCTGAGAATGTGATGCTGAGCCGGGGTCGCTTTAGTGGCTTCGGGTAGCTTTATGTTGTGGCCGGTAGCTTATGTCCGCTAGGCAATCTTGATTTGTTGGTTGCGTGGTACCCCTGGGGCGACTCGAACGCCCGACACGCGGTTTAGGAAACCGCTGCTCTATCCACCTGAGCTACAGGGGCACGATAGCTAAATTTTATAAAGTTGGCGACATTTTGGCGACAGAATTTTTATTTACCCCAGCGGGCAGCACCTCGTCCAGTAATTCCATGGCATCGCTTTGCATACCCTCTATTATATGTGAATAGGTGTCCATCGTAAAGTCCACACTAGCATGGCCCAGTGCCTCAGAGATTACTTTTGATGTGGCTATCTATAGGACTAATTTGTGGTTTTTCTCGTAAACACGTGTGGGGAATTAACATCAGTGACCGTACTGCTCGGGTAGCCACGCTGGATGAGCTATCAATGATTATTCCCGGAATCTCACAGGGTACCGAATAGATTCTATTCTGCCCACCAACTGAAAACACGGGTTCCTAGTCCTGTGTGAATTGTAACCAGGGGGCCAATATTGCTTATAAATACCTCTTCACACTGGAACTGTGATAAGGCCTTTTCTTGAAGCTGTTCAGCCTCGGCCAAAGCATCAGCGTGATTAATGGCAACATGTAATCTACTATTAGCGTGTTGACTCCGTACTAAATTGAATAGTGTGTCAAGTGTTTCACCCTTGGTCCTGCACCTTGCGATAGGGGTGTGCTTCCCTTCAGTGGAAGCATCCAGCTTCAATATTGCTGTATTGCTAATTTTAGAATCTGCCCATGGGCGTGCTGCTTTGTGTATTCTTCCACCCTTTACTAAATAATACAGGTTATCCGATAAGATAATGAGATTCACCTTTGTTATCATTTCATTAGCCACCTTTAATACCTCTTTGAGGTCACTCCCGGCATTAGCTGCCCTGGCAATTTCTAGCGTTATCATCATTTGGGCTCCACCCCAGGTCTTTGAGTCAAGCACTTCTATCTTGGTCTCAGCCAATTCATCTTTCACCAAATCCTTGGCCAGCAAAGCTGACTGTACAGTCATACCTAGATGTTCACTATACCCAACATATACGATAGATTCGTAATCCTTACTTAATTTGCGATATGCCTTCACAAAATCGTCAGGGGAAGGAGATGAAGTCGTGGGCAGGTTATTTCCCTCTTTCCATTTTGGCATTTTCTGGTAGAATTCCACTAAATCTAGCTGATCTTCAGCATGTGTTTCACCATCAATAATGACATGTGTAGGGATTTGCGTTATATTGTGTTTATTAGCTACTTCCTCCGGCATATAGCTTACAGTATCCGTCGTAACAGCAATATTTGGCACTTTGCACCTCCTTTTCTAAATGGTTGCCGTTAAGCCAACCCAGCTCAGCCTGCTCACCTTTGACTTTTACGTCTGAACCTCTCCTGAGTTAGATTTTCCACGGAGTTTTATTATCACCAGCTCGGCAACTCTGTAACACGAATTGGCTATTCTTCCCCTCCTATAGGAAGCCAGCGTTACTAACATTACCACTAGTATAGCATAACTTAGATACCATGTATTCGGATCCGTTGAACAATTAGCCATCCCTGAAAACACTGGCTCAAAATACATGTTGCAGGAGAAGATACAGGCCTGAAATGATACATGTAACAGGGATAGGGTTATCTATTAACTAATTACTCGGGTGGGTGCGGTTGACTTTTCATTTCGTATAATAATAATATAACAACAGAGTGACAGCATAAACTTTAACACCCTACTTGAGTAGTCAACCAGACGGGTGTTTTTCTCAAGAAGTCTTAGTCTCAATTTGTGCTAAAGTAGGGTTTTGATGAAGATTGCAATCGGTGGGAAGGGGGGAGTAGGGAAGACCATACTGGCTGCCCTGCTTTCCAGGATATTTGCTAATGCTGGCTACTCCGTAATAGCCATAGATGCCGACCCTGATGGTAGTCTCGCCGCTACCCTTAGTTTCCCCTACCCTGAGAAGATAACCCCCATATCTGAGATGAGTAATCTTATTGAGGAAAGGACGGGGGCACAGCCCGGTCAAGTCGGCAGTTTTTTCAAGCTAAATCCCAAGGTCGACGACCTGCCGGATAAGTATTCCCAAGAATATAGTGGCATTAAATTGATGGTAATGGGGCGGCTCAAAAAGGGTGGTAGCGGTTGCTACTGCCCGGAAAATGCCTTGCTACAAGCCCTAGTCACCCATCTGCTACTGGCTAGGAATGAAGTCATTATTTTGGATATGGAGGCGGGAATTGAACATCTGGGTAGGGCAACAGCCAGGGCAGTGGATAAACTGATTATAGTAACTGAACCAGGCAGACGAAGCGTTGACACGGCTTATAGGGTTGATAAACTGGCCAGGGATATCGGAATACAGAATATCGGCGTGGTCGGGAACAAGATTCGGAACCAAAAGGGCAGGGATTTCTTAATTTCTAGCCTAGCCGGTTTTGAATTTCTTGGTTTTATTCCCTACGACCAAGCTATATTAGATGCTGAGCTGACTGGTCTCTCCTTGGTTGATGCTAGTCAGCAAGTTAGCAATGAGGTGAAGAATATCTATCGGATTCTGTTAGAACACAAAGGACAGATTACAGATTAAGGATAGCTGGAAGGAGGTTTCCTGTGGCTTATGATGCGGTAAAAATGAAGGATTGGCAGATTGCTGAGGCAGCCGAAGCTAACATGCCAACCCCCGACGAGTGGCGAGAGAAACTTAACCTGGAGAAGGATGAGGTAATCCCTTTTGGGAGAATATGCCGGCTCGATTTCATAAAGATTCTGGAGCGCCTCAAGGATAAGCCGGATGGTAAGTATATTGAGGTGACGGCTGTAACGCCCACACCACTGGGTGAGGGGAAAAGTACGACCTCATGCGGCCTTATAGAAGGGCTGGGTAAGCGGGGGCAGAATGTGGGTGGCTGCCTCCGTCAGCCTTCAGGTGGCCCCACCATGAATATCAAGGGAACAGCCGCTGGTGGCGGTAATGCCCTGCTTATTCCCCTGACTGAATTTTCTATGGGTCTTACCGGCGACATTAACGATATTACCAATGCCCACAACCTGGCGATGGTTGCTCTTGCCGCCAGAATGCAGCATGAGCGTAACTATGATGACGAGCAACTGGCTAGGCTTACCAAGATGCGCCGTCTGGACATTCACCCTAACAGGGTAGAAATGGGCTGGGTTATGGATTTTTGCGCCCAGAGCCTGCGCCATATCATTATCGGCATCGGTGGCCGCATGGATGGCTATATGATGCAGTCCAAGTTCGGCATCACGGTGAGCTCTGAGCTTATGGCTATCCTCTCCATTGCCAGGGATTTGGCTGACCTGCGGGCAAGGCTGGATAATATTACCGTGGCCTTTGATAAGAAAGGCAACCCGGTTACCACTGGCGACCTGGAGGTGGGCGGTGCCATGGCTGCCTGGATGCGTAATACTATCAACCCAACCCTGTGTTCCACGGTGGAGTATCAGCCGGTGATGGTGCATGCTGGACCATTTGCCAATATTGCGGTGGGGCAGTCCTCCATCATTGCCGACCGCATTGGCCTGAAGATGTTTGACTATCATGTCACTGAGAGCGGCTTTGGTGCCGATATCGGCTTTGAGAAGTTCTGGAATGTTAAGTGCCGTTTGAGTGGCCTTAAGCCTCATGTCTCGGTGCTCACCACTACCATTCGGGCTCTAAAGATGCATGGTGGTGGACCCAAGGTGGTGGCTGGGCTGCCTCTGCCTGATGCCTACACTAAAGAGGACCTGAGCCTCCTGGAAAAGGGTATTCCTAATATGGTGCACCATATTAATATCATCAGTACATCCGGCATCAAGCCGGTGGTATGTATCAACTGCTTCCACACCGACACCAAGGATGAGATTGCTATGGTCAGGCGGGCCGCCGAGGCAGCCGGGGCACGTTGTGCTGTATCTACCCATTGGGCTAATGGCGGCGACGGTGCTTTGGAGCTGGCTGATGCGGTTAAGGATGCCTGCGAAGAGGTAAATGATTTTAAGTGTCTTTATCCCATGGAGATGAAGCTCCGAGAACGGGTCGATACGATTGCCAGGGTGGTCTATGCAGCCGATGGTGTGGCCTGGTCTCCCGAGGCTGAGGTCAAAGCTAAGATGCTGGAGTCTGATTCCCAGTATGATGATTACGCTACCATGATGGTGAAAACCCATCTGAGCCTCACCCACGACCCGACACTAAAGGGCGTACCTAAGGGTTGGAGTTTGCCTATCCGAGATGTGTTGATTTATTCCGGGGCAAAATTCCTCTGCCCCTGTGCCGGGACCATCAGCCTGATGCCGGGAACCTCTTCCAGCCCTGCTTTTAGGAAGGTTGACGTAGACGTAAAGACAGGAAAGGTCACCGGGCTTTTCTAGTAATTTTCTAATGATTTGATAACGTTTGATGTAGATGGCTAAAACAGATAAAAGGCTAAGGGTCCACTTCAGTCCTGATAATATTGATATTACCGTACGGGAAGGCGAGGGTCTGCTCAAGGCAGCTATGGCTGCCGGGGTACATATTAATGCTGCCTGTGGGGGTAATGGTGTTTGTGGCACCTGTAAGGTCTTGATTAAAAAGGGGCAAGTAGAAAGCACTAGGACAGAGAAGATTTCTGAAGAGGAGTATGAGCAGGGTTTTAGGTTAGCCTGCCAGAGCCGAGTACTTACTGACCTAGTGGTTGACATTCCAGTAGAATCTAGATTGGAGACGGCGGTACTCAGCCGAGAGACGGGGATGGTGGCCGGTGGCGTTGAACCTGCTGAGGCTATAGCCACCGGCTGGAGTTTTAACCCCCCCTTAAACAAATGTTATATTGAGCTACCGCTACCAACCCTAAAAGATAATATCAGTGATCTGTCACGATTGTTAAGGGGCTTAAAACGACGGTGCAATATCAGTAATGTATCGGTCGACTTTGAGGTAGTAAGAAAACTGCCCCAAGTCCTACGAAAGAAAGATTGGCAGGTTACGACTACTACTCTGGTTAAGGCAGTCAAGACTAAAGCTGACAGGCGTAAGCCAACCATGATAAATATAGAACCGGGCAACACCAGCCAAAAGTACTACTCTCTGGTTTTTGATATTGGCACAACTACCATCTGTGGCCAGCTACTTGACCTGAACCGAGGTAAGGTTATTGCCGAAGGTATGGCTTACAACGGACAAATAGGCTATGGGGCGGATGTTATTACGCGCATAGCCTACTCCCAGACACCCGGAGGTCTTAAGAAGCTACAGCAGGCAGTGGTGTCGACTGTTAACCAGGTTATTGATGAACTATTTGCCCAGAGCCAAAGTAGTGTCGAGTATGTTGGACACATGATTATTGCGGGTAATACCACCATGACCGATATTCTCCTCGGACTTGACCCTAAATACATAAGACTAGCCCCCTATACGCCAGCAGCCAGCTTCATTCCCCCGGTAAAGGCAAACTCTCTGGGTATCAGGGTAGGAAAGCATGTCTACCTTTTTGTCTTTCCCTCCGTAGCCAGCTACGTTGGTGGCGATATTGTCTCCGGAATTGTGGGGGTTGGGGTACACCAGAGAAAAAAATTGACGCTTTACATGGATATAGGCACCAATGGGGAAATAGTGGTTGGTAACTCAGATTGGATGGTAACCACAGCTTGTTCGGCCGGTCCTGCCTTTGAGGGTGGTGGCATAAAGCACGGCATGATAGCCGCTACCGGCGCTATTGAAGATTTTGAGATTAGCCCCTCAAGTTTAGAGCCAGAGGTTCATACTATTGGTGGCACCAAACCAAGGGGAATCTGCGGTTCGGGGCTGATAAATATTATTGCTGGTCTGCTTGAAGCTAGGGTCATCGGTCAGAATGGCAAGTTCAATACTGACCTCACCACTAAGAGAATCAGAAGGGGTAGAGATGGCTACGAATATGTTCTCTCCTGGGCACACGAAACCCAGACCGGTAGGGACATCGTCATCACTGAGGTGGACATTGATAATCTCATCCGGGCTAAGGCAGCTATGTATGCCGGTTGCCAGACATTGACCAAAAGCGTAGGGGTTAGTTGCTTTAACTTAGAGCAGGTAATTATCGCCGGTGCCTTTGGCAGCCATATTGATATTGAGAAGAGCATTACGATTGGCCTTCTCCCCGATATTCCTCGGGACAGATTTATCTTCGTGGGTAATGGCTCACTGACCGGAGCTAGATTAACCTCATTCTCTACTGATTTACTGGACGATGCCAGAAAAGTGGCCGCCATGATGACTAACCTTGAACTTAGCGAAAGGGCTGATTTTATGAATAACTATGTAGCCGCTCTATTTTTACCCCACACCCATGCCGGTGAGTTTCCTAATGTAACTGAGAGACTGGCTGAACTGCCAGATAGTAAATCAGGACGGGGGCTAAATACTTGACTATTTCTATAGCCGTAGCTGGCAAAGGCGGTAGCGGGAAGACATCATTAGCTGGCCTGGTTATCCGCTATCTTAAGAAAAATGGTTCCGGGCCAATCCTGGCGGTTGATGCTGACCCTAATGCTAACCTGGGAGAAAGCCTGGGTCTTGAGATAAGACAGACCGTTGGCTTGATGCTTGACGAGTTTCAAAGGGATAAGATAAAAATTCCCCCTGGAATGACCAAAGAGGTCTATCTACAGTATAAATTAAATGAGGTCATTGTTGAAAGCAAGGGGCTTGACCTGGTAACAATGGGTAGAGGCGAGGGTCCTGAATGTTACTGCTATCCTAATCTTATGCTGAGGAAATTTGCTGACACTTTGGCCGATAACTATGCCTACATGGTTATGGATAATGAGGCCGGGATGGAGCACCTGTCACGGAGAACTACTCAGAATATTGACGAGTTGCTTCTAGTCTCCAACCACACGGTGAAGGGGGTGCGAACTGTCGACCGAATAAGGGATTTAATCACTGAGCTTAAACTGCAGGTGAAGAGGCAGTCCGTGATAATCAATTTTGCCCCGGCTGAGTTAGCCCCGCTCGTTAAAGAGGAGCTATGCCGACTGGAAATTGAACCAGTAGCTACCATTCCTTCGGACGAGGAAGTATGTAATTACGACCTTAGTTTGAAACCCCTGCTTGACCTACCCGATAGCTCCCAGGCGGTTATAGCCGTTAACAGCTTGATGGCTAAGCTACTTAATAGAAACTAGAGAGCTTAGCTCGCTAAAAACTTTATAATAAGGGAGACGAAAATGCCAGCACAGATTATCAGTGGCACTGAGATTGCTAAACAGATTCGTGAGGAGCTGAGACAGGAAATTGCCGAACTTAAAGAAAAGCATAACCTCGTACCGGGATTAGCCACCGTCCTGGTGGGCGAGGACCCGGCCTCCCAGGTTTATGTTGGTCAGAAAGAAAAAACATCCCTGGCCCTGGGCATATATTCGGAAAGGCATGACCTGGCGGCTGATACCAGCGAAGAAAAACTGTTGTCTCTAGTTGATAAATTAAACAAAGCCCCCAAGATTCACGGTATTCTGGTTCAGTTGCCCCTGCCCAAGCATATCAGTGAGACCAGGGTTCTTTATGCCATTAACCCGAAAAAGGATGTTGATGGCTTTCATCCGGTAAATTTAGGTAAGTTGGTAATAGGGAAACCGGATTATTTACCCTGCACCCCTCATGGAATACAGCAGCTTTTAGTGAGGTCTGGGATTGAGACTAGTGGCGCCGAGGTGGTGATTATCGGTAGAAGCAACATTGTGGGTAAACCGATAGCTAATATCCTGCTGCAGAAGAAAGAGGGAGCGAATGCCACTGTTACCGTGTGCCATACCGGGACCCGGGATATTTTACTCCACACCAGGAGGGCTGATATAATAATTGTCGCTGCTGGTAAACCTAAAGCCCTTACTGCCGACATGGTCAAGGACGGGGTAGTAGTAGTTGATGTCGGCGTTAACCGGGTAGGAAAGACTGCCGAAGGTAAAGCTATTCTAGTTGGTGATGTTGACTTTGATGCTGTTAAGGAAAAGGCTAAAGCTATCACCCCGGTACCTGGAGGGGTGGGACCGATGACCATAACTATGCTTATGCTAAACACAGTAAAGGCAGCCAAGATGGCGACTGGTTTGGTATAGAAGGGAGGAAGAGATATGGAATATGAGATTGAGGAAAAGAGTGCTCCTGGAAGAGAGAAGGTGGAGGTGTTAGGGGCTACTTATGAAGCGGGTAAGCCTGATGGTGAGGGACTCGGCAGGTGGCGACAGAAGCTGAGTAGCCGAGAAGAGAAGCTCAAGTATTTACGGGCCGGTGAGAGATACTGGTACGGGAAAGACTGGTACGGCAGTGAAAAAAGAAAGAATCCAGCTTGAGTAAGGTGGGTAAAAAATGACCTTTGAGATTCCGAAAACCCAATATAGTGGTCAAATTAGAGAGATTACGCTGGGCACAGGGAACAAGGCTATTACCGTCGGCGGGGAGACCGGCTATCCTTTCTACCTCTTTGAGGGTGAGATGCCCAGATTACCCCAAATAGCCATGGAAGTCTATGACGCACCGCCTGATGAGTGGGCACCAGCTGCCTTAGAGCCTTTTTTGGGGGTAACCAATGACCCAGTAGCCTGGGCACAAAAGTGTATAAATGACTACGGGGCGGAGATGATTTGTCTGCAACTATTGAGCACTGACCCCAATGGTCTTGACCGCAGCGCCGATGAAGCCGCCCAGGTGGTCAAGAGGGTAGCTGATGCTATTAGCGTTCCCTTAATCGTGTGGGGCACGGCTAATCATGAGAAGGATACCGAGGTCTTAAGACAGGTGGCCGAGGTCTGCCAAGGGAAGAACCTGATAATTGGACCGGTTGAGGAAGGAGACCATAAGAAGATTGGTGCCTCAGCTATTGCTTACGGCCATACGGTGATTGCGTCAACCCCCATAGATATAAACCTGGCTAAACAGCTTAACATCCTGTTGGGTAACCTTGGTGTTCCTGATGAGAAGATTATCGTTGACCCCACGGTCAGCGGTATCGGCTATGGTATTGAGTACTGCTACTCGGTAATGGAGAGAATGAGAATGGCCGGGCTAACCCAGCAGGACGATAAGCTCCAGTTCCCCATCATCTGCAATATAGCTAAAGAGGTGTGGAAGACTAAGGAGGTGCACATTCCCACTGAGGAAGACCCTGCGCTGGGCGATGCTAAAAAGAGGGGCATCTTGATGGAGGCAATGTCGGCTACGGTAGTGCTTCTGGCGGGTGGAGATGTGGTGATTATGAGGCACCCCGAGGCAATAAGATTGGTTCGGGAGATGATGGCTGAACTGACAGCCTCACAGAGTAATTAGCCGCTAGAATTAGCGATTAATAAGGAGGGGGAGATGGCTGGAGGCAAAATTAAGAAGAGTATTGATGAAGCTAGTCTTGAGATGATAGACAAGGCAGCTCAAGATGGGGTTACTACTGCCTTTGATAGAGCTGAGGAGATGTCGCAGTGTGCCATAGGCGCTGCTGGCAGCTGCTGCAAGAACTGTGGGATGGGACCCTGCCGGGTGCTTACTTTTAAAGGGCAGGAAAAGGCGGCGCGAGGAATCTGTGGGGCTACTGCCGAGACCATCGCTGCCCGTAATTTTATCAGGATGGTGGCTGGTGGGGCGGCGGCCCACTCCGACCATGGTCGCGGGGTGACCGAGCTATTCTTGGCCATGGCTAAGGGCAAGGCCCCGGGCTATGAGATCAGGGACGAGCAGAAATTACTGCAGCTGGCCCTAGAGTGGGGTGTGGAGATTGGAGGCCGCAGTAATCAGGAAATAGCGATAGATGTCGGGGAGATAGCTCTGGCTGAATTTGGTAAACAGGAGGGTGAACTCGTGACTCTGAGTAGGGCTCCCCTAAAACGCCAGGAGCTATGGCAGCGAGAAGGCGTTGCCCCACGGGGTATAGATAGAGAAATTGTGGAGATAATGCACCGAACCCACATCGGGGTTGACCAGGACTACCACAACCTGCTGAAGCAGGGGGTGAGAGCGGCTATAGGCGATGGCTGGGGGGGTAGCATGATTGCGACCGAACTGCAGGATATCCTTTTCGGCACCCCGGCACCTGTCCTGGGCAGGGTAAACCTGGGCGTACTCAAGCAAGATGAGGTGAACCTTATCATCCATGGCCATGAGCCATTACTTTCCGAAATGATTGTCGCCGTTGCCCAAGACCCCCAGATGCTAGAACTGGCTAAATCCAAGGGGTCTAACGGGATAAACATCTCCGGCATGTGCTGTACTGCCAACGAGATATTGATGCGCCATGGAGTGCCTATAGCTGGCAACTTCCTACAGCAAGAGCTGGCTATAGTGACCGGCGCCGTAGATGCCATGGTAGTTGATATTCAATGCATCATGCAGTCAATAGCCACGGTAGCTGAATGTTACCACACCAAGATTATCACCACCTCACCCAAGGCTAAAATCCCCGGCGCTACTCACATTGAGTTTGATGAGCACAATGCCCTAGAGGGGGCCAGAACTATAGTCAAGACAGCTATAGAGAACTTCCCTAATAGAGGCTCTAACATTTGGATTCCCGATAAGCAAACTGACATGGTTGCCGGTTTCAGCCACGAAACCATTAACTACCTGCTGGGCGGTCTATTTAGGGCTTCCTACCGGCCACTAAACGACAACATCATTAATGGCCGAATCAGGGGAGTAGCCGGCGTTGTTGGCTGTAACAACGCCCGGGCCAAACATAATGAGGGTCATGTTACCATGGTTAAGGAGCTGATAAAGAATGATGTACTGGTGATTACGACTGGTTGCAACGCCATCGCCTGCGGCGAAGCAGGACTTATGGTGCCAGAAGCCGCCGTCGAATATGCCGGCGAGGGATTAGCTTCAGTATGCGAGACGGTGGGTATTCCACCGGTATTGCACATGGGCTCCTGTGTGGATAACAGCCGTATCCTGATGGCGGCTACCGCTATGGTAAAAGACGGCGGTCTAGGTGATGACATTAGCGACCTGCCGGTGGCGGGGGCAGCCCCGGAGTGGATGAGTGAGAAGGCTATCTCAATTGGTCAATACTTTGTTGCCTCAGGGGTATTTACTGTATTTGGTGTTACCTGGCCGACCATCGGCAATGATGAGGTGACCAGGCATCTGTTTGAGGATTTCGAAGCTATGTATGGCGGAATGTGGGCCTTTGAGCCAGACTCGATTAAGGCAGCCCACCTCATGATTAGCCATATTGATAAGAAGCGTGAGGCTCTCGGTATTGATAAGGCCAGAGAAAGGGTTCTCTATGACATGGAGATGAGGCGAGAACTGGACGCAGTTTGAGGTTCAGAGTTTAATAGATTGGAGGGCTGTTTAAATGTCTAAGATAATTGCCTCAGCTGCTATTAGAGGTGCTCATAAGATTGTAGGTCAGGCTGATAAGAAGTGGCAGGAGGCAATGGACAAATGGGGAGCTAACGAACCGGTAGGCTTCCCTAATACTGCCTACTATCTCCCTGTGATTTACGGAATACTGGGCATTAAGGTGGAAAAACTGGGTGATATGGAGGAGATTCTTAAGAAGTGTAAATTGATTCTGCCACCCCCAGTAAGAGAAACACATCCTCTACCCTACCTGGCGCCAGCCCTTGACGCCGGGATGGTGACCTTCTTTGCTGAAGAACTCATTGAAGCCATAAGGTATCTGGAGGAGCCAGACTTCTATACTAAGCAGGAAGACCCGACTGATAATAACATCTGGTTGGGTGCTGCCGATGATGTCATCCTCAGGAAGAGAGGCATTGAATTTGTCGATGGCACTGCCCCCGGTTTTGCCGCTGTCTTGGGTGCGGCACCGACCAGTGAGATAGCGGCTAGCATCGCTCAGGAGCTCCAGCAGAAGAACCTGTATGTCTTTATGTCAGCCGAGTATAATGGGAAGAGGTTCGCCGAGCAGCTTTTAGAGGCCGGGGTGCAGATTGGGTGGCCAACTCGTTTGGTCTCCTTCGGTCCTGATATTACGGCTACTGTATTTGCTGCTGGCTTTGCTATCAGGGCCGGTTTTTCTTTTGGTGGTATTGAGCCCGGCGATTTTAGGAAACACCTCATCTATAACAAAGACCGTATCTTCGCCTTCGCTCTGCCCCTGGGCTCGGTCACCGATGAATGGTATGCCAATGCCGCCGGGGCAATCAATTTTGGCTTCCCCACTATTGCCGATACCCCGATACCTGAGATTCTACCCACCGGCATCTGCACCTATGAGCATGTTGTCTCTAACATCCCACACGATAACATAGTAGCCAAAGCGATAGAAGTAAGGGGGCTGAAGGTTGCGGTGGCTGAGGTACCGGTGCCGGTTGCCTTTGGCCCGGCCTTTGAGGGCGAGAGGGTCAGGAAGGGAGAGTGGTATTTGGAGTGTGGTGGGGGGAGAACACCTATGGTGGAGTGGTGTACCTCCAAGCGAATGGACGAGGTTGAGGACGGCAAGATCGAGGTTATTGGTTCCGAGATAACCGATGTTCCTGATGAATCTACTTTACCTCTGGCTATAGTGGTTGAGGTGGCTGGCAGAGAGATGGAAGAGGACTATGAACCTATCTTAGAGCGGCAAGTTCACCACCTTATAAACTACGCTCAAGGGGTATGGCACATCGGTCAGAGAGATATTGCCTGGTTGAGAATCACCAAATCAGCTTTTGAAAAAGGCTTCAGACTGTACCATATTGGTGCTCTCCTCCACGCCAAACTGCATCAGGATTTTGGGCGGATATTTGATAAAATACAGGTAAAGCTTTATACCGAGGAGAATAGTGTAAAGGAAATAGCAGAAAAAGCAAAGGCAGTATATGGAGCTAGAGACGCCCGAATTGAAGGCATGACCGACGAAACCACTGATATGTACTACTCATGCACCCTGTGCCAGTCATTTGCCCCCAACCATGTTTGTGTCATTACCCCGGAAAAAACTGGACTTTGTGGTTCTTATAACTGGATGGACTGTAAAGCTGCCTACGAGATTAACCCTACCGGACCAAACCAGCCGGTGCTCAAGGGAGAAACCCTTGATACCAAGCTGGGACAATGGAAAGGAGTAAATGCCTTTATCTATAAGGCTTCGCGGGGCAACCTAGACCATTACAGCATGTATAGCATAGTGAATGACCCGTGGACTACCTGCGGCTGCTGTGAATGTGTTGCCGCTGTCCTTCCCCTCTGTAATGGGGTAATGACGGTAAATCGGGAATATATCGGGGAAACCCCGTGTGGGATGAGGTTTACTACGCTAGCCGGGACTGTAGGCGGCGGCGTAAGCACCCCTGGCTTCATCGGTCATGGTAAGTATAATATCTGTCAGAGAAAATTCATTAGTGCTGATGGTGGCTTACTAAGGATGGTCTGGATGCCCAAGATGCTCAAGGAAGAGATCGCGGAACGGCTTAAAGCCAGAGCCATAGAAGTCGGTGTACCTGACCTTCCTGATATGATTGCTGATGAGACGGTGGGTACTACTGAAGAGGAGATACTACCCTTCCTGGAGGAGAAGGGACACCCGGCCATTAGTATGGAGCCGATAATCTAAATAAAGCTGAAAGATAAATAAAGCTGAAAGACTGTACTTTTCAGCGTCACGAGTAATATGGAAAAGGAGTTCTGCCATGCCGCTCACTGGAATACAGATATTTAAGCTGCTCCCCAAGACGAATTGTGGTGAATGCGGGGTGCCTACCTGTCTTGCCTTTGCCATGAGTCTGGCGGCTGGCAAGGCAGAACTCGCTGCCTGCCCGTATATCTCTGAGGAAGCCAAGGCGCAATTATCGGAAGCCGCAGCACCACCTATTGTCACGGTTACTATTGGAACCGGCGATAGAGCCCTTAAAGTTGGTGGTGAGACAGTTATGTTTCGCCATGAAAAAAGGTTTGAGAACCCCCCCGGCTTTGCCATCATCGTTAGTGATACCATGGATGAGGCTGAGGTCAATGGCAGGCTGGAGAGGTTCAAACTCCAGTATGAGCGAGTGGGTCTTACCCTTCGTCCGGAACTGGTAGCCGTAAAGGGCGATTCTGGAGACGCTGGTAGATTTGAAACCCTGGTTAACAGGGTGAAGCAGAATAGCGATGCTGGTCTTATCCTGATGAGTGATAATCCTGACATCTTAGCTGGTGGTCTAAAGGCTTGTGCTGACCGTAGACCGTTGATATATGCCGCTACTAAAGATAATCTGGAATCTGTAGCTGAGCTGGCTAAGTCCAGTTCGTGCCCGGTAGCCGTAAAAGCATCAAATCTGGAAGAGCTTGCCCAACTAACCACTAAGCTAACTGAGGCTGGCATTAAAGAGATTATTATTGATTCCGGGGCAAGAACTATCCGCCAGGCATTTGAGGACCAAATAGTCATCAGGAGTGCTGCCCTGAATAAGAAATTCCGCCCTTTAGGCTTTCCCACTATCGTTTTCCCTGCGGCAGTGACAGACGACCCGATGAAAGAGGCTGTCATTGCCTCCATGTTTGTAGCTAAATATGCAGGTATCATTGTGCTATCTGATTTTCAGGGGGAGAGCCTGTTCCCCCTGCTTGTGGAGAGAATGAATATCTATACGGATCCGCAGCGGCCCTTAGCCACTACCGAGGGAATCTATGAGATTGGTGGGACTAATGAAAACTCTCCAGTGCTTCTTACTACTAACTTTTCCCTTACCTACTTCATTGTCTCCGGTGAAATTGAAAGTAGTCGAGTCCCCAGCCATCTTCTAGTTATGGACACCGAGGGGCTCTCTGTAATGACCGCCTGGGCCGCCGGTAAATTTGTTGCCGATGCTATTGCCCCCTTCGTTAAGAAGTCTGGCATTGGGGACAAGACTAAACACCACAAGTTGATAATTCCAGGGTATATTGCTGCTGAGAGTGGCGGCCTGGAAGAGGAATTACCTGGTTGGGAAATTCTAGTTGGTCCCCGGGAAGGGGCTCACATCCCAGCCTATCTTAAGGCATGGCAGCCATAGGGAGGGAAGATATGATCCTTATCGGCGAAAACATGAATATTATGTCGAGAACTATTGGCTCAGCGCTTAAGGAAAGAAATCCCGAGCCGATTCAGGAGCTGGCTAAAGCTGAGGTTGAGGCGGGGGTAGATTATCTTGACCTCAACATCGGCCCAGCGCGAAAGGCGGGGGATGAGTTAATGGAGTGGGTGGTTAAGACGACGCAGGAGGTTACCGATAGGCCGTTATCCCTAGATACGACTAATCCGGTGGCTATGGAAGCCGGGCTCAAGGTCCACGAAGGCAGAGCACTCATTAATTCTATCTCCCTTGTCAGGATGGATGAGGAATTACCCCTGGTCAAAAAATACAATGCCGATTTCATCGGGCTACTCTGGGGGAGGGAGGGAATGCCAAGGGATGCTGATGAAAGAGCGATGATAGCTGTTGAGCTTATAAGTAAAGCCAGTGAGATGGGTATCCCCAACGAGAATATTTGGTTCGACCCCATAGTTACCCCGGCGGTCAATGTAGATACAAATCAGGTAAAACCATGCCTAGAGTTTATGAGTACGCTCCAAGACATTGCCCCGGGATGTAAATCTACCGTGGGCCTATCTAATATCTCTAATGGCACGCCTACCCACCTCAGACCATATCTCAATCGGACTTATATGATGATGCTGATGAAGTATGGACTATATTCGGCTATAGTTGACGCCTTTGACGCTGAGCTAATAGGGATAGCCAGGGGTGAGATGCCCCAACTTATTGACCTGGTGCATCGGGTAATGGATGGTGATAAACCTGACCTTACCTTGTTGAGTGAAGAAGAGGTAAAGTATGTGAAGACGGTAAGGGTTCTTACCGGTGAGTCTCTCTATTCCCACTCGTGGCTTGAGATATAGAGCAACTATTTATAAAGAGGAAGACTAATGATTGGACAAACACAAAAGCCTAT
>JADFUW010000031.1 GCA_015222205.1 Chloroflexota bacterium | reverse complement strand
TGGTGGTTAGAGCGAGGTGGCACCACCCGTTCCCATCCCGAACACGGAAGTGAAACGCCTCAGCGCAGACGATACTGAAGGGGCAACTCTTTGTGGAAAATATGCCACCGCCAGGAGGCTTTATTAGTAAATCATCAAGGGTAAGTGATGATTTGGACTTTACCTTTGACCTTTTACTCATAGTTGCTTTATAATTTATGTAATAGTCTTGTTTACCTAGTAATAAGGTAGTTCTGAGGTAGAAGAGATGGCTAACCGATTCGAGAAATTCTCAGAGCGAGCTCGGCGGGTTCTCACCTTAGCTCAAGAAGAGGCACAGGCCCTTAACCACAGCTATATTGGCACAGAGCACATCTTGCTTGGTTTGGTACGAGAGGAGGATGGAGTAGCGGCTAAGGTTCTGACTAACTTAGGTGTGAGTTTGAGCAAGGTACGCACTTCAGTGGAGTTTGTTATTGGTCGTGGTGACAAACCTAACGCCAACGAAACTGGGCTTACGCCTAGAGCCAGGCGAGTTATTGAACTGGCAATAGATGAGGCACGCTACCTTAGTCATAATTACATTGGCACCGAGCATCTTCTGCTGGGACTATTACGTGAGAGGGAAGGGATAGCGGCTGGTGTATTAGATAGCTTTGGTATTACCCTTGACCGGGCACGTGCTGAAACAGAGCACGTCCTAAGCCAAGGTGCGTCTAAGTCCAGACCCACCCGCACCGTAAGTCGCACCCCAGCCTTGGACCAGCTGGGTATTAACCTGACCGAGGCGGCTCGGGTGGGTAAACTCGACCCGGTTATCGGGCGAACTAAAGAAATTGGGCGGGTAATTCAAATCCTCAGTCGTCGAACCAAGAATAACCCGGCTCTTATTGGCGAGCCCGGCGTGGGCAAGACGGCAATTGTTGAGGGGTTAGCCCATCGTATTGTAGCTGGCGATGTGCCGGAGACACTGGAGGGCAAACGGCTGATTGCCCTGGATATAGGTGCAGTAGTAGCCGGGACAAAATACCGGGGCGAGTTCGAAGAACGGCTGAGGAAGATTATTGATGAGATAAAAACGGCTGGCAACTGCGTGCTCTTTATTGATGAGTTCCATACTATAGTGGGTGCTGGAGCAGCTGAAGGGGCGGTGGATGCCGCTAATCTCCTAAAACCATCGCTAGCCCGGGGGGAACTCCAGTGCATCGGGGCGACTACCCTTGATGACTACCGGAAATATGTCGAACGTGATGCGGCGCTCGAGCGTCGCTTCCAGCCGGTTCTGGTAGAGGAGCCCTCCGTTGAGGAAAGCCTAGAGATTCTACGCGGCATTAAGGAACGCTATGAGGAGCATCACCACCTAGAGATAAGTGATGAAGCCTTAAGTTCAGCCGTAACCCTGGCTGCTCGATATATACCTGACCGTTTTCTCCCCGACAAGGCTATTGACCTGATCGACGAGGCAGCATCAAAGGTAAGAATTAAACATCGGTCTATCCCCATCACCTTGAAGGATGCCAGACGGCTTGAGGATAGTGTGCGTCGGGATAAAGATGCCGCTTTAGCTACCCAGCAGTATGACTACGCTGCCGAACTGCGCCAGCGGGAGCATCAAATTGAGGAGAAAATAAAGGACTTAGAAACCGAGTGGCAAGCTGAGCAGGAGCAGCACAAGGCAGTAGTAACCGCTGAGGATATCGCTGAGGTCGTAAGTATGTGGACAAGTATTCCGGTAGTACAGTTGGCCGAAGATGAAACCGCCCGTCTACTTGATATGGAAGATGTACTCCACCATCGCATTATTGGCCAGGATGAAGCTATTAATTCTATAGCCAGAGCCGTAAGGCGAGCCCGAGCCGGACTCAAAGACCCCAGACACCCTATAGGTAACTTTATCTTTCTTGGTCCAACTGGCGTGGGTAAGACAGAGCTGGTCAGGGCGCTAGCTGAGTTCATGTTCGGCAGTGAGGAAACTCTAATCAGGCTTGATATGTCTGAGTTTATGGAGAAATTCGCTGTATCCCGACTGGTCGGGGCACCGCCAGGATATGTTGGCTATGACGAGGGTGGGCAATTGACCGAGGCAGTCAGGCATAAGTCATATTGCTGCATTCTCCTTGATGAGATTGAAAAGGCTCACCCTGATGTGTTTAATATACTGCTCCAGATATTTGATGACGGTCACCTGACCGATGCCAAGGGTCGCCGCGTTGACTTTCGCAACAGCATTATCATCATGACCAGCAACATAGGTGCCGAGCTTATAAGAAAGGGTTCTACTATTGGTTTTGCCGTTAGCAGTGATAAACCCAAAAACCAGGAGCAGGCTTATGAGAGGATGAAGGAGAAACTACTTGGCGAATTAAAGAAAGCCTTTCGTCCTGAGTTCCTCAACCGCATTGATGGGACGATTGTATTTCATCCGTTGAGCAAAGAACATATTCGCCAGATAGTCGACCTGATGCTGACCCCAGTAAGCCAACAGCTGTCTGAGAAGGGAATAAAGTTAGAGGTAACCGATGCCGCTAAGAACTTCTTGGGTGAGAAGGGCTATGATGAGGTCTTCGGGGCTCGACCACTGCGCCGGGTGATTCAAGATATGGTTGAGGATAAACTCTCGGAGGGTTTGCTCGGTGGCAGATTCCAACCAGGGGATACAGCATTAGTCGATCTGGAGGGGGGAGAGATTGTCGTACATCCCCAAGCAGTAGGTGCCCTGCCGGGAGAGGGGAAAACATAGGTTATTTAGACTTAGCCGGTGAATTACTAAAAGGACAGCGGAACTTAACTAAGTGAGGCAACTGCTGTTGGGCCTGCTAGATAGCATAAATCTGGCCTTCTGCATCTTAGGGGTGGAGACTCGGGTGAGATAGGAAATCCGCCCCTTAATTTTACCCAGAAAGATTTAAAATTGAGGAGTTTGAGGATATGGGAGTAGATTGGGGACAGGCTGCCCAAATTGCTGGAATTGGCTTTGGCACTGTGTTCCTAGTACTAACTATTTTGGCCGTAGCCATCCTACTAGTAGCGAGAGCGGTTGGAAGAATTGGCAGAGGTAAGGATAGTGCTAATGGCACGAGTAAGGGGGATTAAGAATTGTCACAAGAAATTGTTGAAGTCCCAATAACCGGTAAGATTCTTAGTGTTAGCGTCAAACCGGGGGATGAGGTTAAAGAGGGCGATATACTCTGCATATTGGAATCAATGAAAATGGAAAACCCAATACTGGCTCCAGTGGATGGTAGCATTAGCCAGGTAGGGGTTAATGCTGACCAGGTAGTTAAGCCCGGAGAGACGATAGCCGTTATTGAGTATTAAGCTGATGATTTATGTTCGGTCTTTTTGAAACTGGGTTTGCCAGCTTTAGCTGGGGTAACGGGGTGATGCTGGCTATTGGCGGTGCGTTTTTATATCTAGGCATCGCCAAAAAGATGGAGCCCCTGCTACTGGTACCTATTGGCTTCGGGGTGCTTCTAATTAACCTGCCTCTGGGCGGGTTAATGGAATGCATAGTCCAGGGCAAGGTGGTTGAGGCATACGCCATAGGTGGTGAACCGGCCGGCCTACTCTCCCGGGTATTCCGTTACGGACTTGTTTGGGAGATAATACCCTGCTTTATCTTTCTTGGTTTGGGGGCTATGACTGACTTTGGCCCGGTTATTGCTAACCCTAAGACCCTAATTCTCGGTGCCGGGGCACAGTTTGGTGTCTACTTCGCCTTCTTCATCGCCCTAGTATTAGGATTCAGTATCAATGAGGCCGCCTCTATTGGTATCATCGGTGGTGCCGATGGGCCGACTACTATCTATCTCACTAATAGACTTGCCTCCCATCTTATCGGGGCTACTGCTGTAGCTGCTTATACCTATATGGCGATGGTGCCCATTATCCAGCCGCCGGTAATAAAAGCGCTCACTACTAAAAAAGAGCGGGCTATATACATGAAACCACAGCTACGCCTAGTGCCTAAGCTCGAAAAAGTTCTGTTTCCCATAATCGGTGCCATCATTATTATTCTCCTGGTACCCAAATCAGCCCCTCTTATCGGCATGTTCGCGCTAGGTAACCTGTTAAAGGAATCTGGTGTGACTGATAGGCTAGCTAACACGGCAGCCACCGCCTTTATAGATATCCTTACCATCCTCCTTGGTATCTCCGTCGGCGCCTTTATGAGTGCCCAGTCCTTTCTCAAACCCGAGACCCTGATGGTATTTGGCCTGGGAGTAGCTGCCTTTGCTGCCTCCACCTTCTTTGGTGTTATATTAGCCAAGTTCATGAACCTCTTCCTTAAGGAGAAGATTAACCCCATGATAGGTGCTGCCGGTGTCTCGGCAGTGCCGATGGCCGCCAGGGTGGTGCAGAAGATGGGGCAGGAAGCTAATCCGCGAAACTTCCTGCTGATGCACGCTATGGGTCCCAATATAGCCGGTGTTATTGGCACGGCTACCGCCGCCGGTATATTCCTGGGCGTATTAGGCTAGCTTGCTATTTTAGACCAGCCCAAATACGCTCTTTCTAATCCTAGCAGGTTGTTGCTTTGCCTACCAAGATGGGGTAAAGTTATCCCGTGGGTAAAGTGGATAAACCTGGCACCATCTTCGTCTGTCAGCAGTGTGGCAAGGAGAGCCTGAAATGGCTGGGGCGCTGCCCCAACTGCCGCCAGTGGAATACCTTTGTGGAAACCAAAGCTGCTGCTCATGCTACTCCCGCCACATCTATCTTGCCAGTTAACCCTCCCCAAGAGCTATCCCAGATTGTCTCTAATGCACAAGACCGCTTGCCTCTTCCCTTACCTGAGTTTAACCGGGTGCTAGGCGGAGGAGTGGTAGCCGGCTCTCTGGTGCTTATCAGTGGCGACCCCGGTATCGGTAAATCAACCCTCCTTCTTCAGGCTTCGGCCCTCATCGCCCAGACTCAAGGCAGGGTAGTCTATGTCTCCGGTGAGGAAACGCTTCACCAGATTAAGCTCAGGTCAGAGCGCCTTGGAGTAAAGGGTGATAAGCTCTATCTTCTGTCCGAAACTGACCTTGAGGTTATCCAGAACCAGATTGAACAGTTAAAACCTAACCTGGTAGTTATTGATTCCATCCAGACTGTTTACCTCTCTGAGTTAGATACGGCACCGGGCAGTATAACCCAGGTGCGGGAGTGCACCCTCCGGCTTATGCGCTGGGCAAAGCTCAATGCCATACCCATTTTCATTGCCGGACATGTCACTAAGGATGGTGCTATCGCCGGTCCCCGGGTTCTGGAGCATATCGTCGATGCAGTGCTTTACCTAGAGGGAGAGCCCTTCAGTAGCTATCGATTGCTACGTTGTGTTAAAAACCGCTTCGGCTCTACTAATGAGGTTGGCATCTTTGAGATGAAAAGCGAGGGTCTGATTGAGGTGGATAACCCATCCCAAGTACTATTGTCGCAACGGTTGAGCCAGATGGTAGGCTCAGTGGTAGTGCCCACCCTTGAGGGCAGTCGCCCCCTGCTGATGGAGATTCAAGCCCTGACTAATCCTACCAGCTTTGGTCTACCACGGCGCACTGCCAATGGTGTTGACTTCGGCCGCTTGCTGATGATTACCGCTGTACTAACCAGGCGAGTCGGCTTAAAGCTCGCCAGTCAAGATATTATAGTTAATGTCACTGGTGGGCTCAAGATTGGAGAACCAGCGGCAGATTTGGGCATTGCTTTAGCTATTGCCTCCAGCTACCGTGATATAGAGACTGCCCCTGATTTAGCGGCAGCAGGAGAGGTAGGCCTAAGCGGTGAGCTAAGAGCCATCTCTCGGCTAGAACGGCGAGTAAGTGAAGCTGCCCGTCTGGGCTTCAAGCGCTGCCTGGTGCCTAAGCTGGGGGCTAAGGTTAGCACTAAGGATATCGAGCTTATCCCTGCCAGTACACTAAGAGAAGCCATAGGATTAGGGCTGGTTAGAGGTAAGGGGAGGAGCAAAGCTAATGGGGATTGAGGGTAATTACATGGCACATGGGGGTAAACTAGGGAACACAGGGGTCGTTCCCTCGAGCACGACTAGGGTAAAACCCCCGCCGACAGAGATGACCGTTGATGTTGTCATCCCAGCGTTCAATGAGGCAAGCTGTATTGAGGGTGTGCTGCGTGATGTGATGCTGGCAAAGCCGTGTGATTGGTTCCAAATCCAGCATATCTACGTGATTTCGGATGCATCGACGGACCAAACAGATAACATGGTGCAACGAGTTACTAGGAGAGACCCGAGGATAAAGCTAATCAGAAAACAGGAAAGGAAGGGCAAGCAGGACTCAATAAATCTGGCGTTCTCGGTCAGCAGCGCCGACATTATTGTTTTTATTGACGCCGATGTGATGTTAGCCAGTGAACATAGCCTAGCCAAGCTGTTACACCACTTCCGTGATGGTGAAGTGGCACTGGTTCAGGGTGGCCTCGTCCGTGTCCACCCCGGCTTTACTATCCATGCAGCGAAGCTGGCAGCTCATTTTGACTGGATTGTGGTAGACAAGATTAGAAGGCAAAAAGCTATCTCATGGTGGAGTATAGACGGGCGGGTAATGGCTCTATCAAGAGACTTTTACCGACATCTTGTGTTGCCTCATTCCCTCGCCGATGACCAGTTTATCTTCTACTCCTGCATTCAACAGGGCCGCCAGTTTGTCTGGGCGGACGATGCCATCTTCTACTATGGGCCGCCCGAGTCAATGGCAGATTTCAGTCATCAGTGGAGCCGGTACTTCTTCTATACTGAGAAATCGCGTCAATACTTCGGCAAAGAGCTCCTAGACAAAGATATGAGCGTTCCCGGCCTGCGGCGAGAAATCTCGTCCTGCCTCCTCCGCCATCCGCTCTGTGGACTGATGTGGCTCCTAGGCTTTGCCATAAGCAGAACCGAATTCATACTTAGGGTTAATTTCCACAAATATGAACATGGTTTCTTCTGGACAATATCCAATCGGCTAAAGACAGAAAATAGAGATTCCTCCATAGGTTCACTAATGCATCATAAACACGGCATCCATTGACCACCATAATTCAATCGGGGATTTTGTCTTTATAGCACCAAATGACGCAATTAGTGGAAATGTGAGGCGGGGAAAGCCAACAGACAAAACCAGCCAAGATTAAATGCGTTCAAGCAGCTTAAACGATACCTGCCCAATCAATTCACATTATGTAAATCTAGCCTGAAATCCCAGCAACTATTTAACTATTGGAATGAGGCAAACAAAGCGAAGGGTCTGGTTGCCGTTATTAACAAAGCAGTGATGCTCATTTGGTGCCACAAAGATAACGCTGCCCTCTTCTATCTGGGTTGCCCCCGCCTCGCCTAACACTAATCCACGACCAGAAATAACAAATACCTCGTGTTCAAACGGGTGGGAATGAGACGGGGATGAGCTAGCCGGCTCAATCTCAAAGACACGCATACAGAAATTTGGCGCCCCATCATCAGCGGTAATGACATCACGCTTAGTCACGCCGGGTACTTCTTTTACAGCTTTAGCATCACGATATTTAATTACTTTCATTATCATACACTCCTTAGATACAGCTAAGCTATTATATCACCTTATAACTTACACGCAACTTGTTCTACCTCGCCTACTATGTAATGTAGATATAAACATCGGTTTTGCTTTATAATCTATAGCATTAGAACAAAAGAATTTTGCTCTATAACTAGGTAGGAAGTGCAAAGGTAAAAAATGGCTAGTCAGCTAAAGGTGGGGGCGGTTATTGTAGCCGCAGGCTCAAGCCAGCGGATGGGTGGAATAGATAAGACACTGGCTTTATTAGGCAACAGGGCAATCTTAGCCCGGGTGGTTGATATCTTTCAAGGCTGCAAGCCTGTTGACCAGATTGTTATCGTCCTCAGTGAGCCAAATCTGGAGCGGGGCCGGCAGTTGGTAGCTGAGCAAGGGTGGTCTAAGGTAACCGATGTATGGCCTGGAGGCAAGCGGCGTCAGGATTCAGTAGTCGCTGGACTCAGCCGACTCCAAGATTGCGACTGGGTGGTAATCCACGACGGGGCTAGACCGTTACTAACCGAAGAGATAATCAACCGAGGACTGAGCGAAGCCAGGGAAACCGGGGCGGCGGCAGCCGCCGTACCGGTTACTGATACTATTAAAGTGTCCAGCGGTGATAGAATCATCCGTGAGACGCTATCAAGACAAAATCTATGGGCAGTACAGACACCACAGGTGTTTCGCCTTGATATAATAGCCGAGGCCTACCGCAAGTCCAAAGGTGAGGTCACCGATGATGCCTCACTGGTGGAGCAGTTAGGCTATCGGGTTAAGCTGTATATGGGCTCGTATGATAATATAAAGATAACTACTCCTCGTGACCTGGCTTTAGCTGAGGTCTTATGGCAGAAGTATGAAAAGTAGGTTGCGTATCGGTATAGGCTATGATATTCATCCGCTGACTCAAGGACGGAGGCTGGTATTGGGAGGGGTGGATATACCCTTTGATAAAGGGCTTAGTGGCTGGAGTGATGCCGATGTGCTGACCCATGCTATTATTGATGCCCTGCTCGGGGCGGCTGCCCTAGGCGACATTGGTAGCCACTTCCCACCCGGCGAGGCACAATACAAGGACATCTCCAGTTTAGTTTTGCTTAAGAGGGTAAGGGATAAGCTTAAAGAAAAAGGCTGGCAGGTAAGTAACATTGATGCTACTATTGTGGCTGAACAGCCCAGATTGGGAGGCTTTACTAGCCAGATGCGGCTTAAGCTCAGCCAAACGCTCAGGGTTGATATTGGTCAAGTAAGTGTCAAGGCGAGTAGCTCAGCCCGGTTGGGCTTTATTGGTCAGGGGGAGGGGATAGAGGCTCAGGCTATAGCCTTAATAGAAGGTATTTCAAACGAAGTTCGGACTAAGTCTTGATACGAAGTATTTAGGCTAGGTAAGGTCTAGTAATGGCTATACATATGATAGGCTCGATAGTTTTCTTTCCCAGGATGCTTAACTGCATCTGTCTTTAGCCCCGGCCTATACGGGGCAACCAGGCGTAGAAAGAAGAATCGCTACCATAGAGAAGCAACTGATTAAGATTAAAGGGGGGAAAGGTGAAGGTATTTAATACTCTTTCTGGGAAAAAGGAGGAATTCTTACCCCAGGGTGATGAGGTTAAGATGTATGTCTGCGGGGTTACCCCTTACGATGACTGTCATATCGGTCATGCCATGAGCTATGTTATCTTTGATGTTATCCGTCGCTATCTCAGGTTTAAGAATTACAAGGTAAGATATGTGCAGAATATCACTGATATAGACGATAAACTTATCGCCCGAGCTAACAAGCTTGGTGTTTCGGTTAGTGAACTAGCCCAGAAGTTCACCGATAGTTATTTTGAGGATATGGATGCTCTAAATATTGGCCGGGTTGATGTTTATCCCCGGGCGACTGAGGAGATACCCAAGATTATTGAGGTGATTCAGGGACTGATAGACAAAGGGCACGCTTACCCGGCTAGGGGTAGCGTCTATTTCCGGGTAAATAGCATTCCAGATTACGGGAAGCTATCCCACCGCAGTCTGGATTCTATGATAACCAGCTGCAGTATTGAAATGGGAAAAGAGAAGGATAATCCTCTGGATTTCGCCCTGTGGAAGGCAACCAAACCCGGCGAGCCATGGTGGGAAAGCCCGTGGGGTCAGGGTAGACCGGGGTGGCATATTGAGTGCAGCTCTATGTCCCTAAAATACCTGGGAAATACCCTTGATATTCATGGTGGCGGGCAGGACCTAATCTTTCCCCATCATGAGAATGAGATAGCCCAGTCAGAGGGCTTTACCGGCATTAAGCCATTTGTTAAATACTGGCTACATAACGGGATGGTGCAGTTCGGTGAAGAGAAGATGAGTAAATCCCTGGGCAACCTGATAACCATCAAAGAGGCACTGGCAAAATACAGCGCTGATGCTATTCGCATCTTTATTCTTAACTCTCACTACCGAAGCCCCCTTACCTACTCCGAGGAGTCATTTGAAGCAGCCGAAAAGGCTGCCAACCGGCTGCGGCAGGTAGCTAACAGTGAGTTGGACGACCCCGAGATAGAGTATGAGCATACATTTGATGCCGACTCTTACCGGAGTCAATTTATTGAGGCTATGGACGATGACTTTAATTCTGCTCAGGCAATAGCCACCCTGTTTGACCTAACCCGTGACATTAACCGGGCCAGCGAGGAGGGTTATAGTGTTGCTCCGGCTCAAAAGGCACTCAGGGAACTGGCAGAAGTGCTGGGGCTAAGGCTTCCGCTAATAGTTGAGCTAGCAGGATCAGTAGATATACCCGGGAATATAACTGTCACTCCTCAGAAAGCTGAATTGAAGTTACGTTTCTTTGCGCCTGAGGTCATGGTCGTACCGGCTACTGTTCAAGCTCGTGTCAGGCGTCTTACTGAGGAGCGCGTGAACTGCCGAACCGATAAGAATTGGCAACGGGCAGATGAGATAAGGTCTAAGTTGGCAGAACTTGGCGTAGTCTTGGAGGATACCAAAACGAAAACACACGTAGTGTATAAAGAAGTTCCGTCTCAGGAATCTCTTGACCGGCTTCTTGCTGAGCTCGATATAGTCCTGGAGGGATACCCCTAAGGGAACAGAATGGAAATATAGGCGATAACCTGTGAGGGACTGATAAAATATGCAAATAGGTGTTATCATAATTGGTATTGTTATTCTGGCTTTACTTGGTTATTTGGGTAGGGGTTTTTTTCTAAATGCCGATATCCCATTAGCCCTCAGAATAGGCGTAGGCATCATCGGGGGAGGCGTTTTGGCACTTGTGGTGAGAACTATTAGAGCCAGATTAACCAAGATTAAAACGGAAAAACCCAAGGAGGTAGAGGAATGATTATTACCACTTCAGACCATGTGGAGGGCAAAACGATTGCCAGAACGGTGGGCCTGGTCAGGGGCAACACTATCCAGGCAAGGCATGTAGGTAAAGATATCAGGGCTGGATTAAAGAGTATAATCGGCGGCGAGATAACCGACTACACCGAGATGATGGCTAGCGCCCGGGAGCAAGCTATCCAGCGAATGGTAGAGGATGCCAAAAAGCAAGGAGCCAATGCCATAGTCAGTATGAGACTAACTACCTCAATGATAATGCAGAACGCTTCTGAGGTACTGGCCTACGGAACCGGTGTCGTGCTGGAATAGGTGCCGGGTTATATCCTTTCGTTAATAATCAGGATGTAGGGAAGTAGAGGTGACCAGCAGTCTGGTATTAGAACAACTAGAGCGACTACCGGTAAGCCCTGGCGTCTATCTTATGAAGGATGCTGCCGGCAATATTATCTATGTGGGTAAGGCGGCTAACCTCCGTAGCCGGGTAAGGTCATACTTTGGCACCGGGCAGAAGCTATCACCAAAGCTAGAGCGTCTGGTAAGCCATGTTAGCGACCTTGATTTTTTTGTTACCTCATCAGAGCCGGAGGCACTTATTCTTGAGCTAAACCTGATAAAGAGGCACCATCCCCGCTACAATGTCCGCCTTAAGGATGACAAGACATTCCCCTACCTCAAGATAGATATTAACCAGGATTGGCCCCGGGTATATGTGACCCGTCGCCTAGAAGAGAATGGTGGACGCTACTTTGGCCCCTTTACCAGTGCTAAGTCAGTGCGCCAGACGCTAACGGTGATAAAAGAAATTTTCCCCTTTCGTTCTTGTTCTAAAACTATCACCGGCACTGACTCACGAGCCTGCCTTGATTATCACATACACCGTTGCTTAGCACCCTGCACTGGTGCCGTGACTAGAGATGAGTATGCTGAGGTAATAAGGCAGATAATCCTTTTCCTTGAGGGTAAGCAGGAAGTAGTTATACAAGAGCTAGAGAGAAAAATGAGAAAGGCGGCTCTGGCTCTGGATTTTGAGAAGGCGGCTTTACTTAGAGACCGGATCCAGGCAGTAAGGCGGGTTATTGAAGGGCAAAAAATAGTCGCTAAGATAAGAGGTGAGCAGGATGTTATTGCCTTCGTTCAGGATAAAGCCCAGGCCTATGTTCAGGTCTTCTTCATTCGCAGTGGTAGGCTGGTGGGCCGGGAGAGCTTTATACTGGAGGGCACCCACTCTGAAGAGCCACCCCAGATTATGACCAGCTTTATTAAGCAGTTCTATAACTCGGCGCCTCATATACCCCCTCTATTACTACTCCAGTATCCACTGGAAGATAAAGTTACCATTAAGGGTTGGCTCGAGGGTAAAAGGGGAACCAAGGTTCGTATTCAGGTGCCCCTCCGGGGCAGCAAGAAACAACTTGTAGATACTGTCGCCGAAAACGCTTGCCAGGGCTTGGAGCAACTCAAGATTAAGCAGCTAGCGGCACCCCAAGTACTAGAGGCAGCTTTAGCCGAGCTAAAAAGGGAACTCCATCTGCCTCGTTTGCCTTCCCGTATGGAGGGCTATGACATTTCCAACATACAGGGCAAGGCAGCCGTGGGCAGCATGGTGGTCTTTGAAAACGGGAAACCAAAGCCATCTCACTACCGACGCTTCAGGATTAAAACAGTGCCCGGCATTGATGACTATGCCATGCTCCACGAGGTGCTCAGCCGCCGCTTCAAGCGCCTGAGTGGTGCTACTAATACCTGGGCAATCCTGCCCGACCTGATTCTCATTGACGGCGGCAGAGGTCAGCTCAATGCTGCCTTATCTGCCATGAATAAAGCTGGGGTGGACTCGGTACCCGTTGCCAGTCTAGCCAAGGAAAACGAGGAGGTCTTTACTCCTCACGCTACAGAGCCTATCATTCTGCCGCGCCGTTCCCCAGGTCTTCAATTACTACAGCGCCTCCGGGACGAGGCACACCGCTTTGCCATAAGCTATCACCAGAGAATACGTAGCCAGGAAAGCACTGCCTCAGTCCTTGACACTATTTCTGGTATCGGGCCCAAGCGTAAGCGTGCCCTGCTCAGGCAGTTTGGGTCAGTTAATAGTATCCAAAAGGCTTCTGAGGAGGAGTTAGCCGCTACCAAAGGCATGACTAAAGGCTTAGCTAAGAAAGTAAAGGAGTATTTATAACTGCTATGCCAGCTAACCTACCGCCACAATACTTTGAGGCTGAGAAAAGGTTCCGGTCGGCCAGGGGCGCCGAAGAGAAGATAATGGCTCTGGAAGAAATGCTGGCTATCATGCCCAAACACAAGGGCACCGACCATCTAAAGGCAGACCTGAGGAGAAAGATTGCCAAGCTGACCGATGAATCGGAGAGGAGAGTAG
This sequence comes from Chloroflexota bacterium, assembly GCA_015222205.1. GTDB lineage: Bacteria > Chloroflexota > Dehalococcoidia > Dehalococcoidales > UBA5760 > UBA5760. Next base: position 13,153 of record JADFUW010000031.1, on the reverse strand, counting down.
GGGCTAAGAGAGCCTCAATGCTTGTTGAGAAAGAGGGGGCTGCCCAGGTAGTAATAATCGGTCTGCCCAATGCCGGCAAATCACAGCTCGTTGCCAGTATTACCAACGCCCTGCCAGAAGTAGCGGAATACCCCTTTACCACACACACTGTCACCCCGGGAATGATGGAATTTGAGAATATTAAGATACAGTTGATTGATACCCCGCCCCTAAGCGAACAGCCTGCTGAGTGGTGGCTGCGTCATATAATTATACGGGCTGACGCCCTGCTGCTGGTAGTAGATTTAAGCAACGACCCACTAGCCCAACTGGAAAACATCACCACGCAATTAGGTAGCATGAGAATAGTCATTGGCAATCTGAAGACTAACGAGGAGCCAGACATTATTTTATCCCGCAAGAAGGCACTAATCATTGGCAACAAGGTAGACTTAGAGGCCACCGCTGGAAGCTATATAGCCCTAAGAAACAAATACGGCAGGCAACTACCAGTTGCAGCTATCTCAGCCAAACAGGGAAATGGGCTGGAAGAATTGAGGTACGAAATCTATAAGATGCTGGATATTATTCGGGTGTATACTAAAGCCCCCGGTCAAAAGCCCGAGCTTAATGACCCCATAGTTCTAGATAAAGGGAGCACACTGGCTGATGCCGCCGCCGAAGTCCATAAAGACTTTCGTGCCAAGCTGAGGTATGCCCGCATCTGGGGTTCCGGTAAACACGACGGCGTGATGGCTAAAAGAGACCATATTTTGCAGGACGGCGATATAATAGAGTTGCATCAGAGTAAGTGAAGATGAAGCCTCTCTAGGACTCTCCTCACTTACAGCAAGAACCTCTTAATTACGGCTGCCAGACGGCCATGCTCAACATCAAGGGGATACGCATTTACCCGGGTAACATCTTTTTCGGGAACTCAGCCCCCACAGTAGTCATTAGCCTTCCCAAGCCACTGCACACCTGGTAGATATTAATCCTGCACTCAGGACAAATACTCGCCAGTATGTAAGCCTCTCTCTTAGCCATACCATAGTCTTCTTCAAGCCACAGGAGCAAGTCCTTTAATGCCAGCTTGATTGCTGCTTCTATGGGTCGGTAGCAGTAGACAGATATCAGCGATTCCGGGGTTTCCAGACGTATGTTATTTAGAGCCTTATTCTTGATAACATCGCACCTCAAGGTTACTTCTCCGGCCACTTCGTTAGCCATGCCAGTAACCTCACCGCCTCCCTGGGAGGCATGCATATCGCCGAAGAACAATAGACCTCCCTTATTGAAAGACTGTAGGTATACCTTTGTCCCTTCTCTAATATCCCAGCAGTCCAGGTTCCCACCGCAGGCTGGAGCGGAACCAAAACTGGTGGCTAGGCTAGACAGAACCTCCCACTCCGGGGCAGTCGCGAATGTGCCCAAAAAGGGCTTCAGCCCCCAGGTGTATGTGTGTTGCCCATATTTCCAGGTCCCTTTATGCCCTTCGTTCTCTATTATCCCGGTATACATCTCGTCACACTCTTCCCAGCCGCAAAGACCGGTAAAGTGATGCGCACCCGGCACCGTGCATGTCACCCCGTTTAGCAGCTTGTCTATCTTCTCTATGGTCACTACCAGGATGTCCCCTGCCTCTACACCATTAACGTATATCGGGCCACAAACAGGGTTGAGCCAGGCCGGTACCCTTGCCGAATATGGTGTAGTATCTCTAGGATACAATTTAGTTGGGTCCTCTCTCAGAACCCCGTTCAAGGCATCTTCGGTTTCGGCAACAAATCTTTCCCCCAGCTCAACCTCCAGAATGGGCGACGTATTCTTATCAAGGGTATAGTTCCTAAGTTTGCCAACATTGTTCTCTCGTGGTATATGCTTAAGCTCCGACATACTTGCCTCCTATTCTAGAATCTCGGTGTTTTGCAGCTGTTGCAAATTAGGCCATAAGCTATTTTCTATTCACTCCCTCGCTGGCAGTGTGCAATCGGTCAAATTAGAGCCTGGAGAGGAGCATAGCTCTCTAAAATCCCTGTAACTAGCTACAGCAAAAACTTCTTAATTGCGGCGGCTATACCACCACGCTCAACATCAAGGGTTACATAATCGGCTACTGCCTTGACCTCAGCGGGGGCATTACCCATAGCAACAGCCAGACCAGCTGAAGAAAGAATAGAAATATCGTTAGTCCCATCCCCTATGGCTATAACATCGGTCAAGGCTATCCCCAGATGCGAAGCCAATGCCTTGAGGGCTTTCGCCTTAGATACCCCCGGGGCAACTACATTGATAAAATCTATTTCTGGGTAAGTCGGTGTCTTTACCCAGGAAAAGTAGAGGCTATCATTGAACTCATGGTGGAAATTTCTTGCTTTAGCAACTTCCTGGGGTGAGGTGGCTACTATCCCGCCTTTAATGATTCGCTCCCGCAACCACAGACCAGTGAAATCTACTATGGTCGGTAGGACACCGAAGAAATCACGGTGAACGGTAGACGACCATGTTTCCCGCTCGATAAAATAGTCGGTCGCCGAGTAGAAATCAATGCTTATATCATTTAGACGGGCAAATTCAACCGCTTGCTTCACTACCGTCCCACTAAGTGGGTGAGCATAGATTTCTTTATTTTGGACAGGGCTACTTACTAAAGCACCATCAAAGAATATGTGATAGCCATCCAATACCAAGTCGTTGATAATGCCGAAGCAGGCTTGAGCGGCCCGCCCGGTAGATAAGGAAATCTCTACCCCCAGGTCAGCAGCCCTAGCCAAGGCTTCCCTATCCTCAGGCAAGATGTTCCCGTCCCTACCTACCAGTGTACCATCAACATCTATTACTAAAAGCTTATATGAATTCTTCGCCAATCTTATCTCCTTAATGCTACGACGGATTTTAGATTAGCCTTGTCTAACCCCTGTTGTTTCCAGCGCACTAGGTGGCACTGCCCCGTAAGAGCCTTTAACCACCACTCCACCGCCAACACACTGCCTTTGCCAAATGAGAGAACCCCGACTAACAAAAGAAAGGTTTACAACCCATCTATCCAGATAGTATAATATCTTCTGGCTTTAAATACCAAACAAAACAAATATCATCCCTACCATGAAGGAAGAACGAAGTGAATAGGGGGTCTCTAGACCTCCTTTCTATAAGCTGGGGAGATACTTACCTAGATGAATCCCGATACCAAGCAAGAATTAGATGATATATTATCGCAACATGAGATAGAGCGTGGCGAGCTTATCCCCATTCTCCAAGCAGCCCAAGAGAGGTTTGGCTACCTCCCCGAAGAGGTAATAGCCAAGATTGCTAAGTTTCTACAGTTACCACCCAGTGCTGTTTATGGGGTGAGCACCTTCTATGCCCAGTTTAAGTTTACCCCTACAGGTAAGAAAATGATTAAGGTGTGTCGGGGGACTGCCTGTCATGTAAGAGGTGCCAGCCGAATTCTCCAAGAGCTAGAGAAAGAGCTGGGTATTAAGCCTGGAGAGACCACCGAAGACCTTGAATACTCTCTGGAAACGATTGCCTGCTTCGGCTCCTGTGCCCTAGCCCCGGTTATAGTGGTTGATAAAACTGTCTACGGTCGGATGACGCCGAAGAAGGTGGGACAAATTCTGGCGGGTAATGAATAATTACGTGGGGTATGATAGTGACCTTTGACGAAATGCGAGCTCGGTCAATCTCGGAATGGGAAGCCCTGGAGAAAAGTGATAAACCGAGCATATTTATTGGTGCTGCTACCTGTGGCCGAGCCGCCGGGGCTATGGCAGTGCTGGAAGCTATTAGTTCAGCGTTAGCTCATCATCATATTGAGGCCAGCATCACTCAGGTCGGTTGTTTAGGACTTTGCTATGCTGAACCACTGGTTGATATTATTAAGCCGGGGTGCCCCCGCATTCATTATGGCAATCTTACCCCCGAGCTTGCCACTCAGCTTATTGAAGACTATCTTGTCAAGGACAACCCGCGGCCCGACCTAGCTCTGGGCACTACCGGTGATGGCACCGTAGCCGACATCCCAAAGCTATTTGAGTTACCGGTGCTCAAGTCCCAGATGCGGATAGCCTTGCGCAACTGCGGGCTTATTGACCCGGAGAACATCAATCACTATATCGCCCGCGATGGTTATAGCGGCCTGGTTAAGGCATTAGGCATGACACCGGAAGCAGTGATTGAAGAGGTTAAGAAATCCGGTCTGCGTGGTCGGGGCGGTGCCGGCTTCCCCACCGGTATGAAATGGGGATTCAGCCGCCGTTCACCAAGCACAGTAAAGTATCTAATCTGCAATGCCGATGAAGGCGACCCCGGCGCTTTCATGGACCGCTCTCTCTTAGAGGGTGACCCTCATGCCGTTCTAGAGGGGATACTCATTGGGGCTTATGCCATTGGTGCCACTGATGGCTATATCTACATCCGGGCTGAGTATCCTCTAGCTATTGACCGGTTAAGAGTCGCCCTCCGCCAGATAACAGACTATGAACTACTTGGAGACAATATTCTAGGTTCTAACTTCAGTTTTCATATAAAGATTAAGGAGGGGGCGGGGGCCTTTGTCTGTGGCGAAGAGACTGCCATGATGGCTTCTATTGAAGGCAAGCGAGGCATGCCTCGCAGCCGCCCCCCATTTCCGGCTAATTCAGGCCTGTGGGGCAAACCAACTAATATCAATAACGTGGAGACCTGGGCTAATGTGTCGGCAATCCTGCAAAGAAGTGCCGAGTGGTATGCCAGCTACGGCACCGAAAAGAGTAAGGGAACCAAGACCTTTGCCTTGGCCGGTAAGATAAACCGCACCGGGCTCATTGAGGTGCCCATGGGTATCTCCCTTCGAGAAATAATCTATGGCATCGGTGGCGGTATCCCTGATGGCAAACGTCTCAAGGCTATTCAGACCGGTGGTCCCTCCGGCGGCTGCCTTCCCGAAAGTATGTTAGAGCTACCGGTTGATTATGAGTCATTAACCCAGGCTGGCTCTATTATGGGCTCCGGTGGCATGATAGTACTGGACGAGGACAACTGTATTGTCGATACCGCCCGTTACTTTCTTTCCTTCACCCAGGCTGAATCATGCGGTAAGTGTGTTCCCTGCCGTTTGGGCACCAAGCAGATGTTGAGTATCCTAGAGGATATCACTAATGGCAAAGGTGAACTTGAAGATTTAGACTTGCTTCTAAAGTTGGCTGAATCGGTTAAAGCCGGCTCCCTCTGTGCCTTAGGCGGGACAACGCCTAACCCAATCCTGACTACCATTCGCTACTTCCGGGATGAGTATGAAGAACACATAACCAAGAAAAGGTGTCGGGCGGTAATCTGCACCGAGCTAACTAATTTTTACATCCTCCCTGACAAATGCCAGGGCTGCCTGATATGTCTCCGGAGCTGTCCTACCGGGGCGATATCTGGTGATAAAAGAATGGTTCATGTTATTGACCAGAGTAAGTGCATCAAGTGTGGTGCCTGTCTTGATGTCTGCCCTCCCCGATTTAATGCCATAGTCAAGGTCTCCGGAGAGAAGATAGAAACCCCTGCTGAGCCAGTCCCAGTGATGACATCAAAACCAAGCGGAAAGGCGACTACTAATGAGTGAAGCACCGAGTAATGAGATTACTCTGACAATTAATAGCCAGGAAGTCTGGGCAAAAAAGGGAATGACCGTGCTTGAGGCCGCCCAGGCGGCTGACATTTATATCCCCACCCTTTGTGCCGACCCTGACCTAGAACCGTATGGGGGGTGTCGTCTCTGTGTGGTAGAAATTGAGGGAATGCGCGGACTACCCACTGCCTGTACCACACCGGCTACTGATGGGATGGTAGTCCATACCGAGACACCAGCCGTAAATAAGGTGCGCAATACTGTTCTTGAGTTGCTTATTGCTGACCACTATGGTGATTGCCTCGCCCCTTGTAGGCTTACCTGCCCGGCGGGAATAGATATTCAGGGCTACATTGCTCTTACGGCTAATGGCCAGTACCAAGAAGCCCTAAAACTAATTAAAGAATCTAATCCCCTTCCCCTGGTCTGTGGGCGTGTCTGTCCTCGCTTCTGTGAAACTGAATGCCGCCGAAATCTGGTAGATGGGCCGGTAGCGATAAACGCCCTGAAACGCTTTGTTGCCGATTATGACATCAACAGTGCCGAAGCCTATATACCTAAACCGAAACCAGCCACCGGACACAAAGTAGCTATTATCGGTGGCGGTCCCGCCGGCTTATCAGCCGCCTATTACCTAGCCCTTGAGGGACACGAGATAACTATTTTTGACGCTAACCCTAAGCTCGGAGGAATGCTAAGATACGGCATTCCCGAGTACCGACTACCCAAGGCAATTCTAGATAAGGAGATAGCTACTATTGCTGGGCTATGTTACGAGGTCCGCCGTAACACCTCCTGGGGAAAAGATTTCACCCTGGAAAGTCTCAAAGCCGCCGGCTATGAAGCCATTTTTGTTGCCCTTGGTGCCTGGGCAAACCAGCGGATGAGGATTAAGGGGGAAGATTTACCCGGCGTTCTTTCCGGGATAGAGTTCCTGGGTGATGTCATCCGAGGTAAGAAGATAACATTGGGAGAGAGGGTAGTCGTCATCGGCGGTGGTAACACCGCGATAGATGCTGCCCGAACTGCCCTCCGACTGGGAGCAGGTGAGGTAACCATTGTTTACCGCAGGTCGAGAGATGAGATGCCAGCCAATAAGGAGGAGGTAGAACAGGCAGAACAGGAAGGAATCCAGATAAAGTTTCTAACCGCACCGATAAGCATCAGCGCTCAGAACGGCAAGGTTGCTTCTATGGAGTGCATCCAGATGGCACTGGGAGAGCCTGATGACTCCGGCAGGCGGCGGCCAGAGCCAATATCTGGCTCCGAATTTACCGTGAAAGCAGACAATGTAATCACGGCTATCGGGCAGACGCTCAACGCGGCTAACTTTGACCAGGATAGCAAGTTAGAGTTAACCAAGAGAGGCTACATTAAAATCAATGAGGCAACAACGGAAACCTCGGTAGCTGGGCTATTTGCTGGCGGTGACTGTGCTTCAGGTCCAGCCACGGCAGTAGAAGCTATCGGCACGGGGCGGAGGGCTGCCACCTCTATAAACCAGTACCTAAACGGCCAGGAGGTCATGCCAGAGCTAAAGCCCTATAACTGCAGTAAGGGTAATTTAGATGAGATTGACATTAGTGACTATGACGAAGTAGAACGTATCCCAAGAGTCCAAATGCCTGTCCTGCCACCTGAAGGGCGAAAGGGAAACTTCACTGAGATTGAACTTGGCCTCACCGAGGAAGCGGCAAAACGGGAGGCGGAGCGCTGCCTTGCTTGTGGCTGCCGGGATGTATTTGAATGTAAGCTGCGTGAGATGGCCACCGACTATCAGTTAGATGATGCTCGCCGTGATGGCTACCTGGGAATTACTGGTCAGCGTTTTCGCAAGAGCACCAGGTCGTATCGCATTGATACGAGCAATCCTTTCTTTGACCTTGACCGGAATAAGTGCATTCTCTGTGCCAAGTGTACCCGTACCTGTGATGAGGTAACCTGTGTTGGGGCTATTGAACTGGCGTATCGTGGCTACCAGGCTAAGGTCGCCACCTTTGGCGATAAATTACTGCTGGACTCAATTTGTCAGTCCTGTGGTGAGTGTGTTACCCGTTGCCCGGTCGGCGCCTTAACCCCTAAAGATGACAGGCAACCAACTGCTGAAGTAGCCACTACCTGCCCCTATTGCGGTATCGGCTGTGGAATGTACCTGGGAATCCGCGATGAGCGTATCATATCGGTGAGGGGCGATAGGGATAACCCGGCTAGTGAGGGACGGCTCTGTGTCAAGGGTCGCTACGGCGTTAACGAATTTGTGCACCACCCAGAGCGTTTAACCACTCCCCTTATAAAGCGTAACGGGGAGTTTGCTGAGGCAACCTGGGATGAAGCGTTAGACCTTGTTGCCCATAGGTTAGCCGGTTATAAAGGAGATGAGTTAGCCGTAATCTCCTCAGCCAAGTGTACCAATGAGGATAACTATGTCATTCAGAAACTGGCCCGAGCAGTACTAGGCACCAACAACATTGACCACTGTGCCCGCCTATGCCATGCCCCTACGGTCGCTGGGCTGGTAAAGAGCTTTGGTAGCGGTGCCATGACCAACTCCGTAAACGAGATTAGTGAGGCAGCCTGCATCCTGGCTATTGGCACTAACACTACAGAGACCCACCCCGTAATCGGCTTTAAGATAAAAAAAGCGGTGCGTCAGGGAGCCAAGCTTATCGTGGCTAACCCAAGGGAGATTGACCTTTGTCGCCATGCCAAGGTATGGCTGAGACATAAACCGGGCACCGATGTCGCCCTACTTATGGGCATGATGCGTGTCATAGTAGACGAAGGATTGGCTGACTCAGCCTTTATCCAAGAGCGCTGTGAGAATTTCAGTGATTTTAGAGAGTCGCTTAAGAAATTTGACCCAGATACGGTAGGGCAAATTACTGGCGTGCCTAAAGATAAGATAGCCGAGGCTGCCAGGTTATACGCTACTAACAAGCCGTCAACTATCCTCTACGCCATGGGCATCACCCAGCACTCACACGGCACAGATAATGTAATGGCTGTTGCTAATCTGGCCATGCTTACCGGTAATATGGGCAAGCCATCAACCGGGGTAAATCCACTCCGGGGTCAAAACAATGTCCAGGGTGCCTGTGACCTTGGCGCCCTGCCCAATGTATACCCCGGTTACCAAGCAGTAACCGACCCGGCACTAAGAGCCAAGTTTGAGGCTGCCTGGGGTGTCTCTCTACCCCCTAATCCAGGTTTTACCCTCACTGAGATTATTGAACTTGCCGACCAGAAGAAAATAAAAGCGGTCTATCTTATGGGTGAGAATCCGGCCTTAAGCGAGCCTAACGCTGGGCATGCCCGAAAAGCACTGGCAAAGCTGGAGTTTCTGGTGGTTCAGGATATCTTCTTATCGGAAACGGCCGAGCTAGCCGATGTTGTCCTGCCAGCTACCAGCTTTGCCGAGAAGGACGGCACCTTTACCAATACCGAGCGGCGGGTACAGCGGGTAAGGAAGGCAATAAAACCCATCGGCAACTCCAAACCTGACTGGTTGATTACCTGCCAGATTGGGCAGAGGCTGGGGGGTAAAGGCTTTGATTTTACCCATCCCAGTCAGATTATGGCAGAGATTGCCTCGCTAACTCCCATCTACGGCGGTATCACCTACGACCGTCTGGAATATGGCGGCTTGCAGTGGCCCTGTCCAACCCCGGAGCATCCGGGAACACCAAGATTACACACCCAGCAATTCAGCCGGGGTAAAGGACAGTTTATACCGCTAAAGTACAAGCCACCGATGGAGCTTCCCGATAATGAGTATCCCCTGATACTGACCACCGGACGCAGCCTGTTTCACTGGCATACCGGTACCGTAAGCCGAAAAACAGCCGGGCTCAATATATTAAGGGGTGAGGAGCTAGTAGAAATCAACCCCAAGGATGCTATAGCCTTAGGCATTGCTGATGGTGAAGTGGTAAAGGTCGCCTCACGAAGGGGGGAGGTAGTGGCTAAAGCCAAGGTGACTGAGGTTTCACCGGCGGGCGTAGTCTTTATGACCTTTCACTTTGCCGAAAGCCCCACCAACGTGCTCACCAACCCTGCCTTTGACCCGGTAGCTAAAATACCAGAATACAAGGTCTGTGCCGTAAGAATCGAGAAGAACGTAAGCGTGTGAAGGGTTTTAGTCCTGCTTTAAGATTCTGACTAGCTTCCAGACTATAGTTTCACAGAGCACGGTTATGTCCTCGGTAGACAGGTAATCGGCAATAGTGGCGTCAAAAAGTATGCTTCCCGAAGGGGCAAACTCCTCATCAGCCCGCCATAAGACGAGGGTTATCGGCACATAGTAGAAAGCACTAATGGTTACCGCTACATCACCGTAATCTACTTCACGGCCGCCCAGTTTCCTAGCAGTATCTATCAGTTGGTGGGGCTCTTCACCCAGATAGTCTACGAGAGGTCTTATAGTTCTCTTGGCGAAGGTCGGGAAATAAATAGCCCCTTCCGGTAGCTCCTTGAAGGTAATCATCTTGTTGGCAAGCGGGGTGCCTTTGGCCCGGGTTAGATAGTGTAGTATTAAGACCTTAGTCTTCAGCGGTACTGCCTCCTGGCTATCTACCGGGGTAATGTCAATATCAGGCAGGGTGACTTGATACGACCTACCTAGAAATTGAAGGATAATAAACCTTTGGGAATCTATTTCTAGATATTGGGCACCACTCATACGGCATTGCTGCTCTATATCCTGAGTCTTAGCTAGCTTTTCAGCGGCAAGCTTATAAGCGAGGGTATAGGCATATTCGTAATTGCGCTGGCTCGGTAGTGAGAATTGCTTGTTTTCCATCCTGAAGTCGGTGACTAATGCTTAATCGCTGGGCCTCACAGTCCAGCGGCATCCAATATGGCCGGCACCTTTTTCTCCCAGCCGATGGGCATAATATGAACCCCCTGGCACATATCCTTAAGCTCTTTGATTAGCTTGGCAGCAATCTCTATCCCGGTTTTGACCTTATCTTCGGTCTGGGCCATCTGGTCAATCAGCTCTTGAGGTACGGAGACACCGGCGACATTCTTGTTCATATACTTCGCCATACCGGCTGATTTCAAGGGTATTATGCCAACCAAGATGGGCACATTAAATCCCTCTACCCTCTTCATAAACTCGGCAAAGATGTCAACATTGTAGATAGCCTGAGTTTGAAAGAACCTAGCCCCGGCCTCGATTTTCTTCTCCATCTTAATAAGCTGCAGCTCAAAAGAAGCCTCAGTGTCGGCCCCCGGGTTCACCACCGCCCCGGGAAATAAGTTAGGCTTCCCCTGAAGCTCGTTGCCTACCACATCATAGCCTTCGTTTAGTTTCTTCATGACCCACAGTAGCTGTACCGAATCTATATCATAAACCGGCTTAGCCTGAGGGTGGTCTCCCAACGAAGGCAAATCTCCGGTGATAGCCAAGACATTTTCTATCCCCAAGACATAGGCACTTAAGAGGTCTGATTGCAGGGCTATCCGGTTTCTATCCCGGCAGGTGACCTGGAATACAGGCTCAAGCCCATCCTCTTTTATCAGGTAGCAGGTAGCCAGTGAGCCCAGCCTCATCACTGAGCTTTGCTGGTCAGTGACATTGGCAGCATCTACCCTGCCGCTTAAAAGTTCTGCTACCTCCTTAATCTCGGTGGTATCGGTTCCCTTTAGGGGGCCAATCTCAGAGGTCACCACAAACTTCCCTGCCTCCAAGGATTCTTGTAAGCTCAATTTGTCTCTCTCCTTCTATTTAATTTGTTCTAAAAGCAAGCTTTTCAATCGCTTTAAGGAGACCCTGTAGGGTTCTATTGGAATCCCCATCCAGTCAGAGAACTCCAGAATTTTCTCTGGATCGCTTTCCATAACTCTATCATAAAATCCTATCGCATCCAACATAATTGCTCCCCCGGTGTGTTTCGGGAAATTCTCATTGGCTAAACCTTTATCCCAACCCTGATATACATAATGATGGTATTTCATCCACCCGGGAGTAAGCCAATAAATATCTTTACCTTGACTTATTTTCTCTCTTTCTTCAGCACTGGCTAGCATATCAACACAGTGGCTAGCTTTTATTCTAGAAATTTTGATTCCTTGTTCCTCTTGTTCCTGAATTATTATATCAATCTTCCGATATGGATTATCAGCATTAACATAGCAGAACTTACCACCATAAACCACGATGATTCTCTGAGAGTATTTCTTGGCATTGCCCATTTGTCTTATCAGCTGGCTCTCGAGTTCGTGGGGAACCTCATGCCGTCCAGGCTTGGTATATAGGATTTTTCTGGCATCCAGAAAGCCAGCATCCTTAAGATAATTTAGCTCTAGGTTTAGAGTCCCACAAGCAACGATACTATAATCTCGAAAGGAAAGACGCTCTTCCACAGTTTAGTGCTCTTGTTTTAAAGGATAATTTTTCTCACCAGCTTAGGCAGAACTTTGAGCCGATTCTCCATAGGTACGATGCGTTTCACCTACTTGCTTTCAGATTTTCAATCCTACCCAAAATGTTATCCACTTTCTGGAAAAGTCCTCGCATCTCTTCTCTTAAAGGTTTTTGCAAAATGGCTACCCCTAACGGAGGAGCGAAAGCAGGTAAAAATCCATAAGTATAGGCTGGCACTTTTATTCCAATAATTTCGCTTATGTGGTAACCTATCCAGGGGTTCTGTCGGCAGCCAAAAGGCGAGGCTCTCCCTTCAGCTATTGCTCTGGCGAATTGGCCACAACTTTCAAATCCACAAAAACCACAATTTAGCTTAGGCAGAACTTCGTAGATTTCTCTTACTTTCTCTTTATTAACGACTGACATCTTTTACTTTTTACCCTAAGGGTATTTACTTTACTCTTGTATCAAAGGACGAGCGGGGTGACCTCGAGTGAACGTGGCCTTTTCATTTTGCTGTAGTCCTTAGGGGGAACGAACTCCTTTATCTTATCCAGCTCCCCCAGTTTCTTTAGCCGCTCATATATCAGAACCCAGGCACAGTCATGCTCGGGCTCCTGTTCGCACTTACCGTTCTTTGCACCTCCGCACGGACCATTTAGCAGTCCTTTAGCACACTGGGTCATGGGACAAATACCAGCATACTGACCAAGCAGACACTCGCCGCATTGCTGACACTTCTCCCGGAACAGGCTGGGACCTCCACCCATATGCCCAATAGGGTTGGTTGTTGGATAGATTGGTTTCACTAAACTATATTCACCCTCTAGTATTAACTCTCGCACAACCTGGAGCCCATCACCACAGCTTAGCATCAGAATAGCATCGCAATCCTCAATCTGCTGGCGATATGGCTTCAGGCGCTCCTTGCTCCAGGGAGCATAGCAGGTGAACTCACCAAATGGCACTACAACCGCAGCTAAGACATTCTTGCCACGCTTAGTAAGAATGTCCGCCATCTCTTTTACCTCTGGTTCACCGCCAGTATGGAAAACAGTAGCGCAACCGCCACAGCCAACCAAGACTACCTTCTCCTTACCGTCAAGAAATCCCAGAACCTCTTCAATAGGCTTTTGTGTTTGTCCAATCATTAGTCTTCCTCTTTATAAATAGTTGCTCTATATCTCAAGCCACGAGTGGGAATAGAG
>JADFUW010000030.1 GCA_015222205.1 Chloroflexota bacterium | reverse complement strand
GTATCGTCTGCGCTGAGGCGTTTCACTTCCGTGTTCGGGATGGGAACGGGTGGTGCCACCTCGCTCTAACCACCAGAAGGCTAATTAACTATTAAAACAAGATTAGGCTAATTATAACACATTCTTAACTTTATTACCAAAGGCGGCCTTAAGCTTCAGGCGGCGGAGCCGGTCTCTTAAATAAGGGTCCGCCCAGGGGTAGAACTGTTTTCCTGAATGCTGGGTTAATAAACTCAGCTATTCCAATGTAAAGAAAGTAGATGCCGAGAAGGAGAATGAAGTAGCCACCGACTACGCCTGCGGCATGACTTAATACCCCAAAATTCACCATGCTAATTATCCAGACGCCAATATCACCTATCCAAACAGCTATAGCAAAGCTCCTCCACCTTAAACCGCACACAAATCCTACAAATAGGATAGCAATAGCCAGAGCCAGCCAAGCCATTGCATCTACCGTCATACCCCCCATAACTAATGCCACCGGTGCTGCTGACTTGGTCACAAACATTGTAAAGCCTTTAATGATGTTTATGGTCAACGCCCCGGCTATTATAATACCAAAAGCGCCAAAACAGAATGCGCCCACAGGATTTCTATTCCTGAATTCGATTATAGTCACTATAATCAGGGCGATGACTGCTGCCATCCCCCACGGAAGCGCAGCCATGATTGCCTCAGGTGATACCCATCCGCAGAAAATGGGTACCATGGAAAAGATACCGACGGCAAGAGAAATAAATCCCATCGGGCTAGGGTCAGCCCAGGCTGGTAAGGATTGTTCTGTCTTTTGTTGCATAACTTGTATCCTCCTTGTCCTGGAATTCTATATTAAGCCTCGCCAGATGCAAGACGTAACATGATAATTCTAGGCATTGTAAAAGATACTAAGTAGCCTTGTCAAGCTAATGAACTCGCTGACTCCACATTTAGCCTGGTGAGCGTGGCAGCAATAGGAAAAGCTTAATATCTCGCCTCTGGTATTAGTTTCTATCTGGACGAGCTAGGAGTGGTCTCTTTGATGGTATGCCGGGACGGCGGGGATAAAGTTCAGGTGTAGGTGATACCTTATCAATTATTACTAACTGGCGCTCGTCGGCAAGCTCTTCCAGGTTAATCTGTTTCACCTCTCGCAGCTTACCCCCGAGTAGACTAATTGCTTGGCTGGCTTGGCTTATTTCTGGTTCAATATTCCCCTTCTTCTGGGCAATAAGGCTGCCGCCAACGATGCAGAAGGGCAGGGTTAATTCAACCAGGGTTGCTAGAGGGGCAACGCCGCGGGACAGCACTACTTCGAAGTTCCCCCGGTAATTTAGCTGATGGGCGACATCCTCAGCCCGACCGATTACGAGCTCAGTGTTAGCCAATTCTAGCTTATCCACTAAGTGGCGTAGAAACGCTGCCTTTTTAGATGTGGCTTCAAGCAGTACTAGCCTTACATCGGGGAACAGAATCTTAAGTGGTAGGCCAGGCATGCCGGCGCCACTGCCAACGTCAATAAGGTGGAGGTAGGTACCAGTTTTTGGTGGTGGCCAAGCCAGGCTCACCGTGAGAGAGTCAAGGAAGTGTTTTATCTGTACCTCTTCACAACCAGTTATGCGGGTAAGGTTCACTCTTTTGTTCCAATCTACCAGTTCCTGATAGTAGATATAAAACTGCTCAAGCTGCCTTGGGCTAAGCTGTAAGCCTATTTTTCTAGCCCCAGATTCGAGCTTTTCCATAGTAATCATTATTATATCATTGCTGCCTATAACTAGAATAATAAATTGAGCTCATCTATTAACCCCATCCCCTGTATCCCCTTCCCCTTACTAAGGGGAAGGGGAAGTTTTGTTTTAAGAGGGGCTGGCGCCCCTCTATAACTCCCTGCTTATCACTTCACAGAATAGAGAGTCAAAGAGAGGCGAAGCCTCTCTTACATACCAATTCCCCCTCCCTTACTAAGGGAGGGGGATAAAGGGGGTAGGTTACCAAATAACAGAACCTAAAGGGGGTGAGGTTAATAAAGAATCTACACGAAGGCACATTGCATTTTAGGCAGGTCTGTGTTATTTTTAAGGTGTAGAATTTAATACGGTTAGGCCGCTAGGGGTGCTTGAAGGCTGAGAGGCAATTTTAGGCCGACCCTTGAAACCTGATCTTGGTAATGCAAGCGTAGGGAAGCGGTAGAGATTAAGACCAAGGGTCTACTTTCAACTGCTGAAACCCTTGGTTCTATTTTTTGTGGAGGTGGAGTATGACTCAACTGGAACTAGCCAAAGAAGGGACTATATCACCGCAGATGAAGCTGGTGGCCCAGCACGAGGGGGTAGAGGCTGAGTTTGTCAGGCAGGGCGTAGCTACAGGGACGATAGTAATTCCGGCTAATATTAGGCATGTAAACCTTATTCCCTGTGGTATTGGTCAGGGACTTAGCACCAAGGTCAATGCCAACATCGGTTCCTCTTCTGACCTCCATGATGTTGATACCGAGCTGGAAAAGCTGCGAGCCGCTACTCTAGCTGGTGCTGATACCGTTATGGATTTATCAACCGGTGGTGATATATCAGCTATTCGGCGGGCTATTATTGCCTCAAGCTCGGTGGCAATAGGTACCGTGCCCATATATCAAGCCGCCATTGAGGCGATAGATAGTCATGGCGCTATTGTCAAAATGACTGTTGACGACCTGTTTAGCGCGATTGAAGAGCATATTTGCGATGGTGTTGATTTTGTAACCGTGCATTGTGGTGTCACCCAGCAGGCTGTTGCCAGGCTCAAGCAGCAGGGGAGGGTAGCTGATGTCGTATCTCGTGGTGGGGCTTTTCTTATTGGCTGGATGCTCCACAACGGGCGTGAAAACCCCCTCTATGAGTATTACGACCGCTTGCTAGAGATGGCTAGGGAGTTTGATGTAACACTGAGTCTTGGTGATGGCATGCGTCCCGGTTGCCTGGCTGATGCTACTGACCAGGCTCAGGTTGAGGAACTGCTTGTTATCGGGGAGCTGGTGCAACGGGCTCGTCAGGCTGGGGTTCAGGCAATGGTTGAGGGCCCCGGGCACTTGCCCTTAAATCAGATTGAGGCTAATGTTCGGTTGGAGAAGTCTATCTGTAAGGGGGCTCCGTTCTATGTATTGGGACCGCTGGTAACCGATGTGGCTGCTGGTTATGACCATATCACCGGCGCTATAGGTGGGGCTATTGCTGCGGCGGCGGGTACCGATTTTCTGTGCTATGTGACCCCTGCTGAGCATCTCTCCCTGCCCGACCCGGAGGATGTGAGGCAAGGGGTGATAGCCTCGCGTATTGCGGCTCATGCTGGTGATATAGTTAAGGGGGTAAGGGGTGCCGCCGATTGGGATAGGGGAATGTCGGTAGCTCGAAAGAAGCTTGACTGGGAAGAGCAGTCCAGGCTGTCCTTGGACCCGGAGCGGTCCCGTCAGGTGCACGGTAAGCATACCTCGGCAGGGGCGGCGTGTAGTATGTGTGGTGAGTTCTGCGCTATGGAATTAATGGAGAAGTATTTAGGCATCTCAGCGCCTAAGGGTTTCTAGTATAAAGGGAGGAGAAATTCATATGACACTATTTCACCCGGTAAAAGAGGGCGATGTAACCAGGGCTATTGTGGGTAGCTTTTCTCGCCAGCTTGAGGATTATACCACCAGTGATGTTATCATTGTTGGGGCTGGGCCCAGTGGGCTTGTAGCCGGCAGGGAGTTGGGTAAAGCTGGGGTCAAGGTTTTAATTGTAGAGAGAAATAACTATCTCGGTGGTGGCTTCTGGTCTGGTGGTTATTTTATGAATAAGCTTACCCTGAGAGCGCCAGCTCAAGAGGTTGTTGCTGAGCTCGGTGTGCCCTGTGAGTGTGCTGCTGAGGGTCTTTATGTGGCTGATGCCCCTCATGCTTGTTCTAAGGTGATTGGTGCTGCCTGTGATGCCGGGGCTAAGATTTTAAACCTGACCCTGGTTGAGGATTTAGTTGTGCATGAGGGTGGTGAGGTGGCTGGGGTAGTGATTAACTGGAGTCCTATTGCTTACCTGCCTAGGGAGATTGCCCTCCTTGACCCGGTACCCCTGGAAACAAAGCTGGTTATTGATAGCACCGGTCACGATGCTAACATGGCTAGGAAACTAGAGCAGCGGGGTATGCTCAAACTGGCTGGTGAAGGGGCACTATGGATTGACAAGTCAGAGGACGCCGTAGTTGAGCATACTGGTGAGGTCTATCCTGGCTTAATCGTGGCTGGTATGGCTGTTGCCGCTGTTTATGGACTACCTCGTATGGGACCTACCTTTGGTGGTATGCTTCTCTCGGGAAAGCGGGCTGCCCAGCTTGCTATGGATAGACTGCACTAACTGGCGGGTCTTGATGAAGGCTGAAATCATTTCTGTAGTCACGGAGCTTCTTTCGGGAAACTAACTAATACTGGCGCCCACTTTCTCGCCGGTGAGTTATCTTACTATCTCTACTTAGGCTGTAGGAATGTGCTAATATAGTGTTGAGAATGGGTAACACAATTAATCTAGGTAAGCTCTTTGGCATACAGCTAAGGCTCCATTACAGCTGGTTCGTAATATTTGCTTTGCTAACTGTCGCTTTGGTGTCTCCTAACTGGTCTTCTGGGGTTTGGTGGATTATTGGCATAATTACCTGTCTACTTTTTTTTGCCTCCGTGGTGGCTCATGAGCTTGCTCATAGTCTGGTGGGTAGAGCTAATGGCATCCCGGTAACCAGTATAACCCTTTTTATCTTTGGTGGTGTGGCGGTGATGAGCCGGGAAGCAACCCGCCCTGGCGCTGAGTTCAAGATGGCGGCGGCTGGCCCTGCCTGTAGTGCCGTAATCGGGGGCGTGTGCTTTCTGGTTTGGTTCTTTAATTTAGGTATGCCTCCGCCTATAGTTGATATGGTTTGGTGGCTGATGTTTATGAATTTGGCGCTAGCTGTCTTTAACCTTATCCCTGGCTTCCCCCTGGATGGCGGGCGTCTTTTCCGGGCCACACTTTGGCACTTTACCGGTGACTTTAGACGCTCCACCCGGATTGCCACACGGGTGGGACGGGGTGTCGGCTACGCTTTTATTGGGGGTGGTATCATCATAGCTGCACTCGCCCTAGTTGGTCTAGCGCCTTTTGGTCTTAATTGGTTTAGTGGTGTGTGGATAGCCTTTATCGGCTGGTTTTTGCAAAACGCCGCCTCGACTAGCTATCAGCAGACTGAGTTGCGGGAAAAGCTCCGGAGGTTCACCTCAGCACAGTTAATGATTACTAACTTCCCGGTAGTTTCTCCGGATATTACCCTTGGTGAGCTGGTTGAGAATTATATCTTTCCTAGCGGGCATCGGTTTTTTATGGTAGCTAACGGAGATAGGTTTGAGGGTATTTTGACCCTGGGTAATATCAAACCTGTTTCCCGCCAGGCTTGGGGGGTAACTCAGGTAAAAGAGGTAATGACCCCGCTTGACAAGCTGAGGTCGGTTCACCCTAGCCAGGATGCCTTGAGCGTATTGGAGCAGATGAATGAGAGTAATATAAACCAGGTGCCGGTAGTGAGTGAGGAGAGAATCATCGGTTTGATTACCCGTGATGACCTGATAAGGTTTCTCCGCAGCCATGCTGAGTTAGGTATGTAAAATTTATAATCTCATTATTTTAGAGAAGCAGAATGACGGAAATTGTAGTTTCCCCACAAAGAAGTTTGATTTAGTCTTCTCTTCCCCCTTTGGCTTCGGGTGGTTTACCAAAGTCATGCCACCAGGCTTTGAGACGGGCGATGATCGTTTTTTCATACCCCTGGTCACTTGGGGCGTAGTAGTGTTTGCCCTGAAGTGAGTCGGGCAGGTTCTGCTGCTCGACGAAGTGTTCAGGGTAGTCGTGGGCATATTTATACCCCTGGCCATAGCCTGTCTCTTTCATTAGTGGTGTTACCGGATTTCTCAGGTGCAAGGGTATTGATTCGGCTGGGCTTTGCTTAATCTCCTCCTGAACCTTGGAGTATGCCTGATATAAAGAATTACTCTTGGGGGCGGTAGCTAGATAGACAGCGGCTTGAGCCAGAGCCAGATTACCCTCAGGCATGCCGATGAAGTGGACGGCTTGCTGGGCCGCCATGGCTATTACCAGTGCCTGGGGGTCGGCCATACCGATATCTTCCGAGGCAAAGCGAACCAAACGGCGGGCAATATAGAGGGGGTCTTCCCCGGCCTCCAGCATCCGTGCCAGCCAGTATAAAGAGGCGTCCGGGTCTGAGCCTCGCAGTGACTTGTGCAGGGCGGATATGGTGTCGTAGTGTTGCTCTCCGCCCTTATCATAGCGCAGCGCCCGATGCTGGACAGCGTCTTCAATAGTAGCCAGTGAGATACGACGTTTGCCATTAGTGTCCGGTGGTGTTGCCAGGGCAGCCATCTCCAGGGCATTTAGGGCAACCCTGGCATCATTATTGGACATGGTAATAAGGTGGCTCAAGGCATCGGAATCCGGCTCTATCTCTATATTAAAGGTGCCCAGACCGCGTATGGTATCCTTGAGGGCCCTCATGGTGATGAGGCGAATCTCATCATCGGTAAGAGGATTTAGGGTGAGAACCTGGCAGCGGGATAGAAGGGGAGCAATAACCTCAAAGGATGGGTTTTCCGTAGTGGCACCGATAAGGGTAATAGTGCCGTCCTCAACGAAGGGCAGGACAGCATCCTGTTGGGCCTTATTAAAGCGGTGAATCTCGTCTATAAACAGGATGGTCTGCTGGTGGAGGGTTTGGCGGCGTTCATTAGCCTCGTCTATTATGCGACGCAGGTCAGCTACCCCGGCGCTGACAGCGCTTACCGGGCTGAAGTGCGACTCAGTGGCATCGGCGATAATGTAAGCCAGGGTAGTCTTACCGCTGCCCGGCGGACCCCACAGGATAACCGACGGTATCTTACCGGTCTCAATAGCCTTCCGCAGCACACGTCCCGGGCCGATAAGGTGCTTCTGCCCGACAAAGTCACTGAAAGTAGCGGGTCTCATCCGGGTAGCCAGCGGCGCCTCTTTTTGTTTTAGCTCCTCAGCTTCTTGTTCAAACATATCCGTCATAATGCACCTTCTTATCTTGGAGCCCATTCTCCGGCATCATTATAATTAAATGACTTTGGAAAGCCACATGCGTTCCAAATAGAATCAAAACAGGGTTTGAGAACTTTCTCAGGGATGACATCGTAACTTTCTAGGATAACTTCTGGTAACTGTAAAATGTCTCTATCGATTGTGTGACTCCGAGCAAAGGAAAATCTTTCGCTGACAGCCATTGAATAGCCTTTGACGCCGAGTAAAGTTAGAAAGACAAAAATCGGTGGCTCAACATCTAACGTCTTAAGAAGGGAAAGATAGCCAGTAAATGATTTAATCAATTCTTGTTCGTAGGCAATGCTAGGTATTATTAGTTGCCCCTTATAGGGTTGTAATAATTGTCCTTCCACAGCCTCGATAATTCCGTTTCTGTAAAACTGAACGTAAGAGTAAGATATTCTTTCTTGGTCGTCAGAATGAGTTAAGAAACCATCAAGATTATACCTGTTATTCCATCCATATGAATGCATTGGAGGCATTTTGCTGGTATCAGAAGCAATTATGCTAGCGTCATAACTTTGAGCAGGGTTGAATGAAATGATTGGTACTAGATGGAGGGCTATTTTAGCGTTATCATAAAAAGGCACGGGAGTTTCATTAGCGTATATCTTTGATATCCTGTCTAATCTGAAATTCCTGATTCTCTCCGTCATCGTCTCAGATAGATTGAAAGCAACCCTTAATTCGGCAACATCCAAAGGATATTTCCCATTGGAACTTCTTGAATAAAACTTATCATGACCTCTAAAAGAAACACGATGAGGACTAATCCAGCTTTTAGGAACTCTAATAACTAAGGCGACTTTTGAATTTATTAAGGGAATTGGCGGTGAAATGCTTACCGATGGTATTCTCGGTTCGATTCCATCCCTTATCATGTCATCTAGCCTTAATATTTCTTGGTCAACGTTCTCAATGGTTAGCCCTTCCAGCGATTCTATAGTTCCTGTTTCCCTATCTTCAATCACACCAAATATTAAGTCTCCACCGCTAGCATTTGCAAAAGAAGAAACGTCGGCGAGAAATTCTTTTTTGTCAGCATCTAAACTACTAGGCAATTCTTGCTTATACTCTAGGGTTTTACCTTCTGGTACCGAGTTCTCTTTCAGAGCTTGCAAGTCTTCTTCTTTTATTTGGTCAAGGTCTTTTGGAATCATTTATACCTCTTCACCTGAAATCTATAGAGCTTTATCGGCTCATCAGGCATTATACCTGCCTTCTGGCGGCAGATGTCAATCTGATAGTCCACGGTGTCTACCCCCTCAAGGTCGGGTAGAAGCAGGCCCCTACGCATCCCAGACTCTACGATAGCCCCATACTTTTTGGGGTCTAGCTGGTCTTTGCTGTCTATCGGCTCCGGGGTAGTCAGCATGTCCACATTGTAGGTAAGGTCTTTAAGC
>JADFUW010000006.1 GCA_015222205.1 Chloroflexota bacterium | reverse complement strand
AAGAGAATCCAAGTGAATGGCAATCAGGTTACAGTAGACTACAAGCCACCATCACCTGCGAGATATGGCAGCGGTAAAGAGGTAACCGAAGTTCTGCCTATTGTTACCCTTGGTGGAGCTGGGGGGATTCGAACCCCCTACCTTTTGACTGCCAGTCAAACGCTCTCCCGATTGAGCTACAGCCCCGCTCGTTCAGACATAATGTAGCACAAAATGGGGTAGCTAGCAACTCCAAGGGAGGATAAGTGACTGGCCTATCTTATAAGCGTTAGAACCTACCTATATGATACCTGCAGGCTACTTCGGGTTCGATACCACAGATACGCATACCGGTCTCTATCAGACATAATAAGCCATCTTACACGAAACCGAAGCTGCTTAATATAATTAACTATTCCCATCCTCACGCCATGCCTCCATCTATCTTTTTATTACGTAACATAAACTATCCTTACATTACTTCATCCAAGCCAAGAACACAATCACCCAAAAGTTCAGCCGCTATAGGAATTTAGTACTAGGGTCTTAGCAGGCAGGCTTAGGCAGCTTGATTGCCGGTCAAAAGGTCTACCCGAAATACTCGCTTAACTATAGTCAAACATTGCCATCAGGCAGCAGGTCGCTATGGTGCTGTGAAATTCCATAAACCCAATTCACCCCCTAGATAAACCAAATATGGCCAAGAGGACTCAAATTTCATAAGCGAGTTCACCACTAATTGCTTATCGCCGCTAAATAGGCTAAAATACTAAGCAAACATTCGCTGGAGATATAGTAATGAAACTTAATGGCCTATCCAAAGTAGCCACCATTATCCTCATTGTGGGCATAATCTTCTCGCTATCATGCGCCAGTCAAGCACCGACACCGGAGCCAAAACCCAAAACATACTCAGCACCGCCACCGATGATGATTGATACGAGTAAGGAGTACACCGCCACCATTAAAACCGAGAAAGGAAACTTGGTTCTGGAGTTGTTCGCCAGTGATGTCCCAACCACAGTTAATAACTTCGTCTTCCTCGCCCGTGAGGGATTTTATGACGGCAGCACCTTCCACCGGGTGATGCCGGGCTTTATGGCCCAGGGAGGCGACCCCACCGGCACCGGAATGGGTGGCCCCGGCTATATCTTCGATAACGAAATCACGGAGCATACCCATGTCGCCGGCGCTCTATCCATGGCTAATGCCGGTGCCGACACCAACGGCTGCCAGTTCTTCATCACCTACGAAGCCAGGCACGAGCTCGACGGCGATTACAGCGTTTTCGGCCAGTTAATAGAGGGAATGGATGTCCTTGAAAAACTCACCCCCAGAGACCCACCCCAGAAACCAGGCTTCGTGGGGGATAGAATAATACAGATAACCATCGAAGAGAAATAACCCGGCAGCAGCAGGTCAATGCCATCTCAAAGCAAAATTGATATGTAAGGCCTAGCTTTTAATAGTGCCGCCGAAGTAAGTTTAATAGAAAGGCTCAGCCTTTCTTGGAAAGCACCGTAAGATACTGAAGACCCAGGGCAAGAACAAGTTTACTCTCAACATGAACCAGAGAAGTGCCCTTAATAAGTTTCGTAACACTTTTAGGCGTTAATCTATGTAAATGTATCTGCCTCGCCATAAAAGGATTCTTGTATTGTCTTATGGCGGCACCTATGGCTTGGAAACCTCTAAACGGCTCCCAGGGATAAACAATAATAGCTATGCCTCCCGGCTTGAGGACTCTAGCTGTCTCCGAGAAGAACCGCGGTAAATCTGGAATATGTTCAATAGTATGCAGTGAATAGACTTTATCAAAACTATTCGCTTCAAACTCCAGGTTGGTAATATCACCATATTCTACACTCGGGGTAACCGCCTCTCTCAAGGAAGCCTCGCTAATGTCAACCCCTATCACACCATCGGTATAACCTTCCAGTTCTCTAACATAGAAGCCTCGACTACAGCCCAGGTCCAGGATTTTTTCTCCCTTTTCAGGTTTTAGATACCCTAAAAGAACCCTAAAGATAGCCGAATTAAAATTGAATGCCATTGTATAGTTACCCATCGCTGCCTGAGGAGCCTCTGGATTAGGCATCCGAGCCGAGGGTGATATATCTTCACTATCACCTATATTCGGAACGGTTAGTCTAGGCACAGCATTCCTCTTTTCAAGCTGAGATAGTTTCACCTAGCATTATAGCTAAAGCCCACTCCATACCACAAGTAACCGAGACACTATTTTCTACGCCGTGTCAACCCGCCTCCGACACACGGCGCCCACCTCTATTAGATGGCACCCCTGTATTTTTAGGATTTCCAAGCCACTCGATTCCAACCGCTGGGTAAACTCCGCCTCGGAAATGGGTGTCTCATCCGTATAAATCCACTGATGCAACTTCTCTAGAAGCCCTCTCCATAATCTATAGGTTAGACTGGGAGTGGGCACCAGGATTACGGCAATCCCGTTGGGAGCCAGAAGGTCGCGGTGCAAACAAATCAGCCTTTCCTGCTCCTCAGGGGTATAGTGCTCTAGCAGTCCCTGGGAATGGACTATATCATACTTTTCACTCAGCCCAAGATTAAATAAATCTCGCAGCAAGAACTCCTTTTTGCACCTAAGGCAGGACATTCTTCTCTCAGTGTCCTTAATTACATTAGCGTTGAAATCTACCAGGGTTACTTTAGACACCGGATATAGTTTAGCCATCTGCAAGGTATGATAGCCGGTGCCACAGCCCAGCTCAATTATCCTAATCGGCTCTTTGAACTCTATCCCACGTAACAAGTCAGCATAAGCCCGCCAGACCGTCCATAAAAAACGCTGGCTAACCCGGACACGTCTATGATACTTATCCCAATCCGTGGCAATTCTTTTCACTGATGGCTCTCCTATCATGTTAATTCTTAAGATATACCGGGTATGTCAGGCATGTTAAACAGGCCTAACCAGCGCAGGAAAGAGCCCAAGCCCAGATAACCCAGATAGGCAATAGCCATAGTCTTGGCTGTCTGACCTGCCCAGCAGGCAAAGAAGAATTTCACCAAACGGAAACGCATCGTCCCCATACTAACCGCCATAGGTGTAAAAAAGGGGTTAGGTAACACAGACAGCACAAAAACGGCCACCGCACCTCTGTGATGGGCAAATTTCATTATTCGCTGAAATCTTATCCGTTTTAGAAATCGAGCCCAGCGGGAAGAGTATGCCGCATCAACCGGGTCCGAAATGCTAAAATGCGGAAAAAACCGACGCCCGCCACGACCGGTTAAATAAAGAAGCGTACCCCCGGCAGCAAGACCCGTGCCGGCGGCTAGTCCCGTCAATGCCGGATTTAATACACCACCGAGGGTGAAGGTGAACACCATATAGGGAACCGGTAATGGTATGCTATAGCCACTCGCCAGGGTCATCAGGAAAATGCCTAGATAGCCAAATCTCTGAAAGCGGACTACATATTCCCAGTGGTAAACCAGAAAAACACAGACGGCAATTATCCCGCCTACAAAAAGGGCGCCAGCGATATATTTTCTCTTATTTGAGCTTACGCTAGTTACCGCCATTACACATGGTTTCCCGTCTGCACCACTGCCTCCACTTTCCCCCCAACATTAAAGGTTAAACCCCCGTCACCAAGGTCAACGATAATCGCATCACCTTCGCTAAATTCACCCTTAAGTAACCTGGTTGACAGTGGATTTTCTATATGCCGTTCTATAGCCCGTCTCAGCGGTCGCGCCCCATAAACCGGGTCGTAACCTTCCTTAGCCAGCCAAGACTTTGCCGCTTCTGTCAGCTCCACACCCAGCTTATGTTCAGCCAAACGCTTCTGCAGGTCCTTTAACATTAGGTCAACGATACTTCTGAGTTGCTCCTCAGTTAGCTCATGGAAGACTATAATCTCATCTATTCGGTTGGTGAATTCGGGGCGGAAGGTTTTCTTCACCTCAGCCATCACCTTTTCCTTCATGCTCTCATAGCTCTGCTTCCGGGTTTTGGCCTCATCCTTTTGCACCCCAAAACCAATACTCCCCTCACGCCTGATGAGTTCGACACCGGTATTACTAGTCATGATAACCACGCTGTTCTTAAAATCCACCGTCCGTCCGTGACCATCGGTTAACCGCCCGTCATCAAGAATCTGGAGAAGGGTATTAAATACCTCAGGGTGCGCCTTCTCTATCTCATCCAGCAGGATTACCCGGTAGGGACGCCGGCGCACTGCCTCGGTAAGCTGTCCCCCCTCCTCATAACCAACATAGCCCGGTGGTGCCCCGATAAGACGCGATACCGTGTGCTTCTCCTGATACTCCGACATATCCAGACGCACCATGGCATTCTCATCACCAAACAAAAACCAAGCCAGAGTCCTTGCCAGCTCAGTCTTACCAACCCCTGTAGGACCTAAGAACATAAAGCTGCCAATAGGTCGCCGGGGGTCTTTCAAGCCCGCCCGGCTTCGGCGAATAGCCTCAGAAATAGCTACCACTGCCTCTTCCTGATTTACCAGCCTCTCGTGGAGCCACGCCTCCATATGAAGCAGCTTCTCAGCTTCACCCTCCAGCATCTGGGATACGGGAATCCCGGTCCAGTTAGAGATTAGACGGGCGATGTCTTCCTCACCCACCACCCCACTAATCTTCTCCTGCTTGAGCCAATCGCTCTTAGCCTGATTATACTGCTCATCCAGACGCAGCCTCTCCGCTTTAAACTGGGCAGCGTGCTCATAATCCTGCCGCTGTGAAGCTGCGTCTTCCTCATTGGTCAATTGCTCAAGACTCTTTCCCAGTGACTTAACCTCCGGCGGGGCACTCTCGGTATCAATACGCAGCTTAGAGGCAGCCTCATCAATAAGGTCAATCGCCTTATCCGGCAAAAATCGGTCAGAAATATAGCGCTGACTCAGCTTAGCTGCTGCCTCCAGGGCCTCATCACTTATCTTAATCTTATGATGGGCCTCATACCGGGGGCGAAGCCCCTTGAGCATGTCAATTGTAGCCTCAATACTCGGCTCGCCAACGAACACCGGCTGGAGGCGGCGCTCCAGAGCCTTATCCTTCTCAATAAACTTACGATATTCATCAAGGGTGGTGGCGCCGACACACTGCAACTCACCGTGAGCCAGGGCTGGCTTGAGCATATTACTGGCATCAATAGCCCCCTCAGCAGCGCCAGCACCCACCACCGTGTGAATCTCGTCAATAAATAAGATTACCTCACCCTGTGACTGACGAACCTCGTCCATTACTGCCTTGAGCCGCTCTTCAAACTCACCGCGAAACTTGCTCCCGGCGACCAGGGAGCCCATATCCAGGGCTACTACTTTGCGTCCCTTGAGGGAATCGGGAACGTCATCAGCAGCAATCTTTTCTGCTAACCCTTCAGCCAGGGCCGTTTTACCGACGCCGGCATCACCCACAATCACCGGGTTATTCTTAGTTCGGCGGGTGAGTATCTGCATTATCCGCTTAATCTCCTCATCCCGACCGATAACCGGGTCAAGCTTGCCCCGGCGGGCAAGCTCAGTCAGGTCACGGCCATACTTCTCTAAAGAGCGATACTTGCTCTCAGCACGGGCATCAGTAACCCGATGTCCACCGCGGAGCTTCTGAAGGGCAGAATAGACCTTCTCCTGGTCAACACCCGAGCGGTGAAGAATACTGGCGGCATCCCCCTTCTCCTCCCCGGCCATGGCGATGAGAAGGTGCTCGGTGCCGATAAACTCGTCCTTAAGCCTATCGGCCTCTTCACCAGCCCTGGTTAACAGTTGGGCAACACGTGGTGTGGCATAAATTTGTGGTGTCTCATAGGCAACCTTGGGAGACTTGTCTAAGACCGCCTCAACCTGCTGCCTTACGGTGTCTCCATTAACCCCGAGCTCCTGTAATATATCACCAACCAGCCCTGCCTCCTGGCGGAGCAGCGCCAGCAGGATATGCTCTACATCCCACTGGCTATGGTGATACTGACGCACTATCTCTTGAGATAAAGCCAGCGCCTCCTGTGCCTGTTCGGTAAATCTCTCCTGTCTCATAGGTCATCCACCCCCCTGAGTCTTTTCAAATCTGCCTCTATCTCGTCCAACTGGTTTTGCAACTCAGCCATACGCCCCGCCATTCTCAAGATAACCCCTACCCCCGCCAGATTAACCCCCAGGTCGTCCATCAGGGTCTTCGCCCGACAGAGCTGGGCTATATCGTTATCTGAGTATAAACGGGTATTACCCCGGGAGCGATATGGCTCTATTATGCCAATTCTCTCGTAATAGCGCAAGGTGTAAGTTTTAACACCAACCATTCTGGCAGCAATACTTATTCCGTAACGCGGTTCATTCTCCTCTAAGCCCATAAAAGCCTCTCCAAACTATTAATTTTGCTAAAGCAGGTATAAAAAGCCCACAACTCTTAGTTTGGTCTGAGCTGGCTAAGCTGCTTAAACAACTCTTTTTCTTTTCCCGAAAGTTTAGTGGGCACTATCACGTTAACCTTAGCCAGCAGGTCGCCGTAAGAACGATTACCCAGATGGGGCATACCCTGCCCGGTCAGGCGAAAGGTACGCCCATTTTGCGTCTCCGGGGGAACCTTCAGTGCCAGCTTACCTTTGAGGGTAGGCAGTTGAATCTCACCACCCAGGACGGCTACAGTTAACGGAATCCCTACTTCTACATACAGGTCATCACCCTTACGCTGAAACAGAGGGTGAGGCTTAACCGATACCACCAGGTAAAGGTCGCCACTAGCCGCCCCACCGTAGCCCTGTCCCCCCTTACCAGCAACACGCACCCGGGACCCGTCCTTGACCCCAGGCGGAATCTTAACCTCAAGACGCCTAACACGAGATACTACCCCTGAACCCCGACATACCGAGCAAGGCACATTTTGTATCCGACCTGTACCCCGACAGCTAGAACAAGGCTCCCCAACCTCAAGACTCAGAATGCGATTTGTCCCGTGATAAGCCTCCTCCAGGGTTACTGACACCGGATACTCTATATCTTGGCCTCGTCTTGATTGGGGGCGGCGGCTACTTCTGCTACGAGAACTCCCGAATAACTCCTCAAACAGGCTACCTAAATCGCCACCTTCGAAACGAAAGTTGGTAGCCCCACCCTGGCTAAAATCACCAAAAGGCGCTTGCTGATAACCACGCTGAGTAAACTGGTCGGCATACTGCCACTGGTCACCAAACCTATCATACTTCTGGCGCTTCTCCTTATCCGACAGAACCTCATAGGCTTCATTTATCTGCTTAAACCTTGCCTCGGCCGACTTATCACCGGGATTAACATCAGGATGGTGCTTACGTGCCAGCCTGCGGTAAGCCTGCTTTATCTCCCGCTCACTAGCATCCCGCTTAACCCCTAAAATCTCGTAGTAGTCTTTTTGGGCCATCTTTTTCTCCGCTCAGGTTACAGCAATATTATAAATAACTTGGATGAATATGTCAATATTTAATTAAGAAAGTTAATAAAATTTTATAAATAACCCTAGCTATCTAACACCGTTAGCGTTTGAAACAAAGGGGAGAACAATTGCATCAAGCCCATAAAGAGGATGGCTTATGGCTACTGCAATATGGATAACTTCCGGCTGAGGATATTGGCAGCTAACTCTAAAGGCACAGGGGCTTGTTTCCACACTTGTTGATGTAGAACCCCCAAAACTTGACAAATATAAATAATAATAGTAGACTTAGAGTTTGTATTATGCCTCTTAGAACTTACCTCTATTTATATTATTTATTCCTTCATTAGTCGCCGGTCTTATCTGTTTTAGCGCTATAGTAAAGTAGAACTTCGTGTGTCTATCTAAAAGGAGTTGGGCTAGATATGGTCTTTATATCACCACACGCTGAAAAGAATGTACCCCTTGTTACCCGAGAATCTTACGCCAAGTTACCCCAGATACTGGATGTCCCTAACCTAATTGAGGTTCAATTAAATTCATTCCGCTGGTTTCAGGAAAAGGGGCTAAGGCGACTTTTGGAGGAGATATCCCCTATAAAGGACTTCACCGATAACAGGCTGGCACTTAGCTTTGTAGATTACGAGTTCCGTACCCCACGTAACCCTGAGCAAGAATGCCGCCACCGGGATTTGACCTATTCAATCCCCATTTATGTCAGGGCGAGGCTGTTGGTTAAAGGAACCGGAGAAATCAAGGAGGAAGACCTGTTTTTCGGTAGCCTTCCCCTAATGACGGCTAAAGGCACCTTTATTATCAGCGGTGCCGAACGGATAGTAGTAAGCCAGTTACTCCGCTCACCGGGCGTCTTTTTCACGCTTGAAGAAGATGCTGCTAGTGGTCGCTCATTGTGCCACGCTAAGCTAATTCCTACCCATGGGGCTTGGCTGGAGTTTGAGACCAGCAACCGGGATGTAATCTCAGCTAAGATAGATGGTAAGCGGAAGATCCCTATCACTACGCTCCTGCGAGCTATCGGTTGTAGTAATGATGAAGAGCTATTCACTCTGTTTTCCGAAGAGGATAGCTCTCCGGACCACCAATTTGTCCGGTCAACTATAGAGCGTGATCTTTTGATTAAGAACAAGGCTGATGCCCTGCTCGACATCTATAAAAGACTACGGCCCGGCGACCCCCTCACCATCGACAATGCGGACAAATTAATAAAAAACCTCTTTTTCGACCCAAAACGTTATAACCTAGGAGAGGTAGGTCGCTACAAGCTTAATAAGCGATTAGGGCTTGACAATTCTAAAGAACAGCGAGTCCTAGACAAAGAAGACATTGTCGCCATTGTTAAGCACATCATCATGATTAATAATGGGAGTGATGTCCCCGACGATATTGACCACCTGGGGAACCGGCGGGTATGCACTGTTGGTGAGCTGATTCAAAACCAGTTTCGTATCGGGCTACTGCGCCTAGAACGAATAGTCAAGGAGCGGATGAGCATTACCAGCACCGAGGAGGTTACTCCCGCCGCTCTGGTCAATATTCGCCCTATATCAGCCGCTATCAGGGAGTTCTTCGGCAGCTCACAGTTATCACAATTCATGGATCAAACTAACCCCCTGGCTGAGCTAACCCATAAGCGCCGCTTATCCGCCATGGGGCCGGGAGGCTTGTCCCGGGAACGCGCCGGCTTTGAGGTTCGCGACGTCCATTTTTCCCACTACGGCAGAATCTGCCCTATTGAGACCCCAGAGGGGCCAAACATTGGTCTCATTGGTTCTCTAGCCACCTATAGCCAAATTAACCAGTATGGTTTCATTGAGACACCCTACCGGAAGGTTATTACCGAGATGAACAATAATGATACCAGACTTGAGGGCAAGACAACCCGCGAGGCGGTGCTTGATGACCATGATAAAACTATAGTAGAGGCTGGGGCTACGATTACACCAGACCTAGCTACCCAGCTACTTGGCATGTCACCCAGAACCATAAAGGTGAAGCCCTTTGTTTCTGATGAGATTGTTTACCTAACCGCTGACGAAGAGGACGAATATACTATCGCTCAGGCTAATGTCAAACTTGACCAGAATAACCAATTTGTTCATGACAAGGTCGAGGCAAGATTAGCCGAGCGTTACTTAGTAGTAGCACCCGAAGAGATTGAGTATATGGATGTATCACCCAAGCAGATATTCAGTGTGGCCACAGCCCTAATACCCTTCTTGGAGCATAACGATGCTAACCGGGCTCTGATGGGTTCTAATATGCAACGGCAAGCCGTGCCCCTACTCCGTCCTGAAGCACCTCTGGTAGCTACCGGTATGGAAACAGAAGCCGCCAGGTACAGTGGGGAGATGCTCTTGGCCCAGAACCCTGGAGCCGTAACCTCGGCCACGAGCTCACAGATAATAGTTACTAAAGATAATGGCGACAAGGATGTATATCCCTTAATGAAATTTGTGCGCACTAATCAGGGTACCTGTATTAACCAGCGCCCGTTAGTAGGTAAGGGCGACCAGATAGAACCAGGGCAGGTCATAGCTAATGGTTTGTCCACAGACCGAGGGGAGCTGGCCCTAGGACAGAATGTGCTGTGTGCTTTTATGAGCTGGAGAGGCTATAATTTTGAGGATGCTATTATCATCAGTGATCGCCTAGTGGAAAAGGATAAATTTACCTCGATTCACATTTCAAAGCATGAGGTAGAAGCCAGGGATACCAAGTTGGGGCCGGAAGAAATCACCCGGGATATACCTAATGTTGGTGAGGAAAGCCTCCGTGAACTTGATGAAACCGGTGTTATTCGAATTGGTGCTGAAGTAGGTCCAGGTGACATGCTAGTCGGCAAGATTACGCCGAAGGGAGAAACTGAGCTCTCGGCTGAAGAAAAACTTTTACGGGCCATTTTTGGCGAGAAAGCCCGAGAGGTGAAAGACACCTCCCTGCGCATGCCCCATGGTGAGTGGGGTAAAGTGATTGATGTGAAAATCTTCTCCAGTAGTAAAGGTGATGACCTCCCCGCCAGGCTTAATCAATGGGTACAGGTCTGGGTCGCCCAGAAGCGTAAGCTTTCTGTCGGGGATAAGCTAGCTGGCCGGCATGGCAACAAGGGGGTCGTCTCCATTATAGCCCCGGTTGAGGATATGCCCTTCCTGCCTGATGGCACACCAGTAGATGTTATCCTCAATCCAATTGGTGTCCCGTCACGGATGAATATCGGTCAAGTGCTTGAAACTCATCTCGGTTGGGCCGCCCAGACACTGGGCATCAAGGTGCTGACACCAGTATTTGATGGTGCTGACGATACCGCCATAGAAGATGCCCTAGCTAGAGCCTGGTTAGTCCAAAAAGCGGGGGCAGTTAGCCTTGACCCCAGTGATAAGAGCCCTACTGTACAACTAGAAGCGGCTAAGGCGTGGATTACCAGCCACGGCTACGATGGTGACCTGGTATTCAGTGGTAATTACCCGGGGAGGGCAAAGGAGGTTTGCCTACGCCTGTGGCTTGAAGACCTGGGTATAGCTAGCCGCAACCTTAACCAACAGGAACTGGAGCAAGCTGTGGACAAAGTGAATACCGAGAAGAATCTCCCCCCACCCATTTTGGGTAAGGTCATGCTCCGCGATGGGTACAGTGGCCAGCCATTTGACCAACCAATAACCGTAGGTAATATCTACCTGATGAAGTTGAATCACCTGGTTGAAGATAAGGTTCACTCACGCTCCACTGGCCCCTATTCCCTGATTAGCCAACAACCCCTAGGTGGTAAGGCTCAATTCGGGGGTCAGCGCTTTGGTGAAATGGAGGTATGGGCACTAGAAGCCTATGGCGCTGCCCATAATCTTCAGGAAATTCTGACCATCAAATCAGATGACGTAACCGGACGAGCCAAAACCTACGAGGCTATAGTCAAGAATGAAGATATTCTTCAATCGGGGGTACCAGAATCATTCAAGGTTCTGATTATGGAGTTAAGAAGCCTAGGACTGGCTGTTGAAGTACTTAGTGAAGAAGAAAAGGTAACCCCTCCCGAGAAAACTAGGGAAACCCCAGAACTGGAGACGGCACTTAAACTTAGCGAAGACTCAACCCAGAGTGAGGTGAAAGAAGACAATGCTTGAAATCAATGACTTTGATTCTATCCGTATCTCCCTGGCTTCACCAGAACAGATTAGAAGCTGGTCCTATGGTGAGGTAACTAAACCAGAGACCATTAATTACCGTACCCTGAAGCCGGAAAGGGATGGGCTTTTCTGCGAGAGAATCTTTGGCCCCACCAAAGACTTCGAATGCTTCTGTGGTAAATATAAGAAGATACGCTACAAGGGAGTTGTTTGCGATAAATGCGGTGTTGAGGTAGCCCGGGCTAAGGTGCGTCGGGAACGGATGGGACACATTGAACTGGCCTGCCCGGTAAGTCATATCTGGTTTGCCCGGGGGATACCCAGCCGACTGGGGTTGCTACTCGACCTGCCACCACGAAATCTGGAGCGCGTTCTATACTTCTCACACTATCTCATCACCTCTATAGACGAGAAGGCACGCCAGGAAACAAGGGAACAACTCAGGGAGGGCAGCGCCCAAGAAATAGCAGAACGCGAGAGCGCACTAGAGGTTAAAATCAAAGAGGCAGAGTCAGCAGGAGCCACAGTAGAGGAAATAAACCAGCTTCGGCGCCATTGGGTTGAGGAAAAGGCAAAGCTTGGAGAACAGCTTGCCAACGATATGGAGGAGCTGGAAGACCTTCGTCAGGGTACACTACTCACCGAGAATCGTTATCAGGAGCTCGAACAGAAATTTAGCCCGGTTTTTGAGGCTGGGATGGGAGCGGAGGCTATTCTCCAAGTCCTCAAGAGTCTTAACCTTGATGAAATACATAGTGCCCTAATTCAGGAGACCCGCCTTACCTCGGGCCAACGCCGTAAGAAGGCAAGTAAACAACTACAGGTAGTGGAGGCCTTTCGTCGTAGTGGTAATAAACCAGAGTGGATGATTCTTACCGTGTTGCCAGTGCTACCCCCTGACCTTAGACCTATGGTCCAGCTAGATGGAGATAGATTCGCTACCAGTGACCTTAATGACCTGTATCGTCGAGTAATTAACCGTAATAATCGATTGCACCACCTACTGGAAATAGGTGCCCCCGAGGTTATCATCCACAACGAGAAGCGGATGCTCCAGGAGGCAGTTGATTCCCTTATCGATAACGATAAAAGAGGGGGACGGGCTGTCTCTATCGGTGGTAGCCACAAACTGAAGTCACTCTCAGACATGCTCCGAGGTAAACAAGGACGCTTTCGCCAAAATCTATTGGGTAAACGAGTTGACTATAGTGGACGCTCAGTTATCGTCGTTGGTCCCGAACTCAAGCTTCATCAGTGTGGCTTACCCCGGCGTATGGCCTTGGAATTATTTAAACCCTTTATTGTGTACCGACTGATGGAGCGGGGCCTTGCCTATAGTGATAAGAGTGCCCGACGACTGGTAGCCAGAGCTAAGCCAGAGGTATACGATATACTAGAAGAGGTTATCAAGGAACGCCCGGTACTGCTTAACCGAGCGCCTACTCTCCACCGACTTGGCATCCAAGCCTTTGAGCCAGTGCTCATCAATGGCAGTGCTATCCAACTTCATCCCCTGATATGTTCTGCTTTTAACGCTGATTTTGATGGCGACCAGATGGCAGTCCATATCCCTCTATCTAAAGCCGCCGTCAAGGAAGCCAGAGAGATAATGCTCAGCATACACAATATGCTGCTTCCCAGCTGTGGGGAGCCAGTAGTAACGCCAACCCTAGATATGGTCTTGGGTTGCTATTACCTGACGAATATTAAACCTGGTGCTAAAGGGGAAGGCACCACCTTTGGCAGCTTTGAGAGGGCAAGGCTCGCTTATGAGCTTGGTGCTATTGACCTTGGGGCTGAGATTGAGGTCAGGGACCGAGAAAATGGTGGGCAGAGGATAAAAACTAGTCCCGGCCGTATCATCTTTAACGAGGTTCTGCCCCCGGAGCTACGGGCCTATGACAAAGTGATTGATAAGTCAAGCCTAAAGCAAATAGTAGCCAGCTGCTATAAGCTACTAAGCAGCCAAGATATGGCAGTGGTACTGGACAGTCTCAAACAATTAGGCTTCCATTATGCTACCAAATCAGGGACTACCATTGGCATGAGCGATATTAAGGTCCCTTCCAGCAAACCAAAGCTAATAGAAGAGGCAGAGGAAAGGGAGACCATTATCGAAGGCCAATATCACCATGGTCTAATCACCGAGGATGAAAGATACAGTGGTGTTGTCAACGTGTGGATGGAAACTACTGACCGAATAACCGATGCCCTCTCTAAGTCACTTGACCGCTCCGGAAGTGTCTACATGATGTCAACATCAGGGGCTAAGGGGAACATTTCTCAGATTAGACAGATGGCCGGCATACGGGGCTTAATGACTAATCCTTCCGGCAAGATAATTGACTTTCCTATCAAGTCAAGCCTGCGGGAGGGGCTTAGTGTTCTGGAATACTTTATCTCTACCCACGGAGCTCGCAAGGGACTGGCCGATACTGCCCTGAGAACATCAGAGAGTGGTTACCTAACTAGGCGCCTCAT
The DNA here is from genome assembly GCA_015222205.1 of Chloroflexota bacterium. GTDB lineage: Bacteria > Chloroflexota > Dehalococcoidia > Dehalococcoidales > UBA5760 > UBA5760. The sequence continues at coordinate 20,271 of JADFUW010000006.1, read as the reverse complement.
TGATGTTGCCCAAGATGTTATCATCCGTCAAGAGGATTGTGGCACTAAAGACGGTATATGGATATCCGAGCCGGAAGAAAAGGGGCTACTACCATCACTTGCTGAGCGAATAATCGGTCGACTCGCCGCTAGTAAAATGGTTGACCCCCAAACTGGGGAAACCATCGTTGACCGTAATGAGGAAATTGATGAGACGAAGGCAAATAGAATTAACGCTGCCGGTTTAACTAAGGTCCACGTCAGGTCTTCCCTTACCTGTCAATCCCGACAGGGTGCCTGTCAGTTTTGCTATGGTCGTGACCTTGCCCGGGGACATCTGGTTGACCTAAACACAGCCGCGGGCATAATTGCTGCCCAGAGTATTGGTGAGCCGGGTACTCAGCTAACGCTACGCACCTTCCACACCGGTGGCGTAGCCGGACTTGATATCACCACCGGTCTACCCAAGGTAGAAGAACTCTTCGAGGGTAGGCCACCTAAGGTTCAAGCTATTATTTCGGAAATAGACGGTGAAGCTGAGGTGATTGACACCGAAGAGGAGAAAAGAATCAGGGTCACCAGTTCTGAGGTATTTCATGATGAATATTCACTGCCCCCAGGCAGGCAAGCTATGGTAAAGAACGGCCAATGGGTAGACGTCGGCGCAGTGTTAGCTGGCGAACCTCATCAGGATGAGGCCACGTCACAGCCGGCGGCTCTAACTACCGAGAGTCAGCCTATATTAGCCCGCGTCGCCGGTAAGGTAGTTATCCGAAAAGGACAGCTATCTATCAGGTATGAAGATACAGAGATGCGAGAATATGTTATCTCACCAGCCACTCATATTCGTGTTCAGACCGGAGACAAAATAAGGGCCGGCCAGCAGATGACCGATGGCTCCATCAACCCGCAAGATATACTGCATACCCTAGGTAAGGAGGCCGCCCAGAGGTACCTGGTAGACGAGGTGCAAAAGGTGTACCGTTCTCAAGGGGTTAGCATAAATGATAAGCATATTGAGGTTATTGTCCACCAGATGCTGACCAAGGTCTATATTGATTCTTCAGGCGATACCGACCTGGTACCCGGGGAGCTAGTAGATAGGTTCCGCTATGAGAATATTAACGCTAAGGTGTTGGCTGAGGGAGGTGAACCGGCCACAGCCCACGTCGTTCTAATGGGCATAACCCGAGCCTCGCTAAGTACCGATAGCTGGCTAGCTGCGGCCTCCTTTCAGGAGACCACCAGAGTGCTTACTGAAGCCGCCGTTTCAGGCAAGATAGATAAGCTGGTTGGGCTTAAAGAGAACGTAATTATCGGTAAGCTAATTCCAGCCTACTGCCAGACTTCCAGGGAGTTACCGGAGCTAGCCGTCAGTATGGAGAACGAGGTAGAACTAGCTGCCCCGACTCAAGAGGATAAGGGGGAATTGACTATCTAAGGTCTCTTTTTATCACGGTTGAATGGTTTTTCAACAGGGAAAAGCCGCCCTAGTTAAAATAGGGCGGCTTTGGTTTCGCCACATCAGTTTTGTTGATACCTCACCCCTTAAGTTTGGGGGAAAACATGGGTACTTTCTTCTTGTATGCAAGATATTCCTTGCCCAGACGCCTCTCCAGTTCTGTCTCTTCGATTGCCTTTAATTCCAGCACATCAAGCAGAATAAATACTGGGATGAATATAAACACAAGAGAAACTGACCTGAACAGAATCCCAAATCCAAACAGCAGAATATATATCCCAGTGTGCATAGGATTCCTGGCACGAGCGTAAGGCCCGGTAGTAACCAGCCTCGGCGGCGGGATAGAAGGAATGGGCGTTCCTCTCACCTTAGCGAAATGAACCATTGACCACACTATTAACACCAGCCCCGTCACAAGCAGCGGGATGGACAAGATAGTATTTAACGGTGCTGGCAGGAGCTCGGGAAAGTGTAATAGTTTATCTGCCTGCAGAGAAATGAAAACAATAAGCCATAAAGAGCCTAAGAAGACAGCGCTTAGTAGTGGGGTAAGACGGGTTCTAAGCTTTCTGCTGCCTGTTGCTGCCCCATAGAAAGCATTGACCCACTCGTCACGCAAACTCACCAGTAGATACTTTAAGCAGACAATCTGGTTTTGTCAAGAGCATATTTCACAGAGTCTCCCGGCTCTTATTTAATGGCATAATGGTAAACTTGAGTTTCTTCGCATCGCAACACGGCTAGGATTAAAGATATGATATAATGAGATTAAGTATCAAGAGTTAATGAGGGAAGAGATAAACAGAAATCTAATGGGTGAGACGACAGTAAATCGTATCGTATCTAGTAAACTCAGCGCTGATGACACATCACTTGACAGTAGCCTAAGGCCCCGGCGTTTGGCTGACTTCGTGGGGCAGGCAAGAATCAAGGAAAATCTGAGCATCGCCATCACCGCCGCCAAAAATAGAGGTGAGGCCCTAGACCACATACTACTCTATGGGCCGCCTGGTCTGGGTAAGACTACCCTGGCTCACATCATCGCCTCGGAGATAGGGGCTAACATCAAGATTACCTCTGGCCCAGCAGTAGAACGTACCGGAGACTTGGCCGCTATCCTAACTAACCTTCGCCCTCAGGATGTACTCTTTATCGACGAGGTTCACCGCCTCAACCGGACAGTAGAGGAGATGCTATATCCGACTATGGAAGACTTTGCTCTGGACATTATTATCGGTAAGGGACCAGGTGCCAAGAACCTGAGAATAAACCTGCCTAACTTCACCCTCATTGGAGCCACTACCCGCTTTGCCTTGCTAAGTCCACCCCTACGAGACCGCTTTGGTGCTGTCTACCGCCTCGATTTCTACGACCAGACATCTATTGAAGCCATCCTCAAGCGCTCAGCACGCATTCTTGGGGTAAAAGCCGAAGACAAGGGCTTAGAGGAGATAGCTCAACGGGCTAGGGGTACACCTCGTGTGGCCAACCGACTGCTTAAACGAGTCAGAGACTACGCCCAGGTAATGGCTGATGGTACCGCCACTCAATCAGTGGCAGTTGAGGCACTGGGTAAGCTGGAAGTCGACCCCATAGGCTTAGATGAAATAGACCATAAGCTCCTGCATACTATTATTGACAAGTTTAATGGTGGCCCGGTGGGGCTGGAGACTATTGCCGCCTCAATCAGTGAGGAAGCCGACACTATTATGGATGTCTACGAACCCTACCTCTTGCAGTTGGGTTTTCTGGATAGAACCCCCCGCGGCCGGTTAGCTACCCCACTGGCTTACAAGCACCTTGGCCTACCCTATAATAAGGGAAAACCGCCTCAGCCAACCCTACTTTAAAGAAATAGCCGAGCGCTTGAAAGGGGGTAGGGTGATATAACCAAGAAAATCTGGTTTCTGGCTACTATCCTTATTCTCTTACCCTTATGTGGCTGCAGTTCACCACCCGGCATAGCTAGGGTTACTCAGGTAATTGATGGTGATACTATTACTATCGAAGGTGGCTATCGGGTAAGATATATTGGTATTGACACCCCTGAGACCTACCCGAAGATAGAAGACTTCGGTTTAGAGGCGTGGCAGGCTAATCGCCAGCTGGTAGAAGGCAAGGTAGTCCGTCTGGAGCGAGATATATCTGAGACCGATAAATACGGCCGGCTACTGCGCTATGTTTATGTTGATGATATATTCGTCAATGCCGAACTGGTAACTCAGGGGTTAGCCCAGGCAAAAGCCTATCCCCCCGACATAAAATACCAGGGCTATCTAGAGGAACTAGAGACAGCAGCCAGACAGGCCAGCCGTGGAATGTGGGCAAAATAAAGAGGGAACCTCCCGCCGAGATTCCCTCATAGTAAAGCCCTCTAAGTGACTCACTCAGCTAGTCCAGGTCCTCTACCACCATAGACACTACCTTGGCCATTTTCTCCTCGTCATAAACGACACGCACTAACTCACCCCCCTCCAGTCCCGGAACGCCACGGAGGATAAAGTGAGTCCTATCACCATAGCTTAAGACAACATCATCACCACCATCAGCCGGGGCTACAGTGATAGTCTTATCTCCTGATGAAATATCGGTAATCGTACCCAAGACGTGCCCACATTCGGTTGGCTCAACAATAAATACCAGTTTAGCCAACGGGTTATCTTCTCCTGGCACCGTTCGCACCACGACCCTGCTCCCAACGGCAATATTATCAAAACTAGCCTCTTGACCAAAGGGGCGAAGCCATCCTCCAAGCCCAAGTCCCTCCTGACTCTCCAGTCTTAGCTCCAATCTTGCTTGAGCCTGCTGCCTCAGCCCCGAGTTTTCCTGGACTTGCTCTACCAGCCCCAATTGGTGTTTGGCTAAAGGGACAACTCTCCGAGGTACCGACACTTTGAAGTACTGGGTATTATCGCCGTCAACCGATATGGTAACCTCCTGCCCGTGGGACTGAATAATAAAGAATGTTTCGCCTTCGTCAACCTCGATTACTTCAACCTCGATTACTTCACCCCTCAATAATTTAGGCAGCACATGGTCTGCCTTCGATGGTGCCCAATCTGGGGGCGCTGCCAGCGCCGGCAACGCTAGACCTAACACCAAACCAAGAGCCAGCACCGAGACTCCAGCTACTTTCCAAATTCTCATGGTTTTATCCCCTTCCAGCTAATTTAATCTTGCTAATGATTTAAGCTATCACGATAAAGCTAAAATTATCTCTAACTAACCTAGAATCGCGTAAGCTATCTGAACGCTGAGACTAATCTCCATCTCTCCAGGGCTGATTGCTGTCTCGGACACTGGTGCTGGTACTGGCATGTCTATCATTGCCTCTCGGTAGACAGGCGGAGGATATGAAATACCCTCAGAGATATAGGTTGGCTTACCCAGCTTGACCCCGGCCAGGCTTGCCAGTTGCTCGGCTTTGGCTTTAGCATCCGCCACCGCTTTCTCCCTGGCCTCTTCATAGTAGGCTGACGGGTCATCAATAGAAAAACCAATACTGTCAATGCGGGTGAGGTCTCCCCCAGCTACAGCAACAGCATCAATAATGGCACCAGCATTATCTATATCCCTTATCTTGGCACTCACCATATTAGTTACCCGGTAGCCAATGACAATCTCTTGGTCTTTGTACTCGTCCCATCTGGTTACCTTGCGGATGTTAAAATACTGGGTTTGAATATCCTTCTCGTCTATTTCGTTATCCTTTAGAGCGGTCATCACCCTATCCATAGCCTCCGCCGCTTCGGCCTGAGCCTCAGCCACTGTCGCCTCCTGCACCTCAATACCAAGCCTCAAGATAGCAATATCAGGGGTAGCCATCACCTTACCCTGCCCAGTGACCCAAATCCCTGCTTGCTGACCATCCAGGCTAACCTGCAGAGGCGAGGGCATGCTTGAAGGCATATTAGCCCATCTCGTAACACCAGGACTACAACCACACAAAGCAACTATTGGCACAACCAGTGCCAGTCCTATAACCCACAACCACCTCTTTTTCACTTCCTACCTCCTCCTACTACTCCTACTAGAAAATTTCGCTTCACTAAAGTTATAACGGCAAAATTATCATTTAGTTAGTTGCCATCTACGGATTTTCGTCAGAGTTTGGATTAACCTGGCTCTATTTGTAGCACCCTACTTAACAACTGCGGTCAGGACGAAAGTCCACTCTGCTTTCTCACCACCCTCCCAAGGCCGGCTATACTCCATAGATATGGTGCTCGTACCTTTGTTGAGTGCCTGGAAAGTCCACACTTCTTGGCTGGGAGTACCGGGAGGAGGTGGCAGTTCGCTTTCAGGGGACACGAATTTATGGTCCGGTTGCTGTAATACAGCCTGGCCACTAATTTGTGCCGACTCCCACTGAAAGCCTGTTGACGGATTGGAGCACAAGGTTACTGTCAATAAGCCGTCAACAGCAACCTCCACTTCTTGGCTAATAACCTGATGTTCATAAAAGTCATCACAGGAAGCCTCCACAGATACCTGCTTTGGGACTGGGGAACAACCAAAGAAGCAGAGCGAGATGACTGCTAGACTACCCATTAAGATTAGCTTTGATTTCATTTTTATCCCTCCACCTAAAATTATAAAGAGAAAATTATCATTTAGTTAGCTGCTATCCGAGGTAATTTTTGAAAAGTTTCGACCTAATCCAGAGCAGCCAAGGCTTTTTTATAGCCCGCTTCCGATACAGAAATTGCCCGGCGCAGGGCTGGTCTTACCGAGGCTGGGACCCTTCTCAACTCAGCGCGGAGAGCGGCTGGGTGGTCAGCAGCATAAACTGCCACCGCCACCCTCAGTTTAGCCCGGTTATTGTTCTTGGCATGGTCATCCTTATTACTATCACCCTTATTACTGTCATCTATAGCCTTGTCAGACGGCACAGGTGCTGGCACTGGTACCGTTTCTACCTCCTCAGACGGCACAGGGGGTGCCACCGTTGACTCCTCCGGCAATTCAGATGGTGGCTCTGCTGGCACCTCGGTCAGTACCTGCGGAGTATCACCTGCCTCCGAGGCTGAAACCAACATTGTCAGCTCTGTCAAACGCTCGTCCAAGCGCTGGGTAATGACCTCTACACATTGGGCATCACCCTTATCCGCCATATAGATTATCTCGGCTATTCTCTTATCAGCCAGCACAGTACACAGCCTTGCCTTGCCCATATCAGAGGGGGTTAGGGCTAGCTGCACCTGCTCAGTGGCTAGTTTCACCGGGTAGAGGCGACTATCGGGCATACTGTTACTAGCCGCCGCTGCCGTACCTCCTCCAGATACCAAAAGAATACTGACTATCATTAATGCCATAACCCACCCTCGTCTTAAGCCAAACAAGGGTAATCTTCTCTTGGTCGTTGCTGCCTGCAGTGCCGAGCGGAACTCGTACCTAGCTCTAGCCTTAAACTCAGCACGGGGTAGGATGGCTGACACCTCCCTGGCTGCTTGAGCTGTCCGAAGCAGTGGCTCAAGCTGGACTGCCAGCTCAGGATAGCTCTCAAGGCACTGCTCTACAGTCTCACCCTTAACCAGACGCTCCAGACAGGCATCCAGGATGTTCTCAAAATCACTACTCTTCTTCATTTACTCTATGCCACCGATAATACTCTACGCAGGGCTACTATGGCGCTATGCTGTAATGCCTTTACCGCCCCCTCACTCTTACCCATAACCTCAGCTACTCGGGCAACAGACATCTCACCAGCAAAACGAAGAGAAATAACCTCCTGCTGTGCTGGGGTCAGTTTTTTAGTTGCCGAGACCAACCGCTTAATATCCAGCTTATGCTCAAACACTAACTGTGGGTCATCATCACTGGTTAACAGAGACTCCTCAAAAACAACCGTAGCCCGCTTTGCCTTCTTTCTCAAGTAGTCAACAACCTGATTGTGGGCAATACGGAACAGCCAGGCAGAAAAGGGAACACCCTTCCACCTGAAAGAGGAGATAGCCTTGATGGCATTGAGGAAAACCTGCTGGGTTATATCCTCCGCCTCCATCCTGTCTCCTACTCTGAGGGTTACATAGCGATAAATCTTATCGAAATACTCCTCATACAACTGGGTAAAAGCCTCCTCGTCACGCTGCTTTGCTCGTCGGACGAGACTCTCCTCATCTTGCACCTGATAACCCCCTGCTTTTTACCGATAATTATGGGTATTACCCTGTGCATAAAGTATAACGAAAGGAGTGATAAAAAGATAGGGCTTCAGTCCTTGGCTAAGCATAGTAGAGATTACCTAGCCACCCTACTTTCTTAATCAAAAATTAAGACCTTGGAGAGCATTTTAGCACGTGCCCCCGGCTATGCTATTACGAAATAGAATGTGCTAAAATAATACCCAAAGCTAGACTTACCTTGAAGGGAACAGGAACTTGCCTTACTATGTACGCCTGATGCACAGGGAGGATGTTACCCTAATCACTGAGATTGACCACGAAGCCTTCCCTACTATGTGGCCTCCAGCGAACTATGAGCGTGAGCTACAAACCTGGTTGGCTCATTATATTGTCGCCTATGAGGAAAGTAAAACCGCTGGGGAGCCCGCGGTAACAGTCACTCCAGGGAAAAGCCTCCCCAGCCTGGTATCCAGGGTAGGGCAGTTTTTTAACCATAACCGCATCCCGAGCATTGAAGAGCCATCCCCAACCGATAGACAATACATTGTTGGCTTTGCTGGCTTCTGGATGATGGCTGACGAAGCCCACATAACCAATATTGCCGTGCGTCAAAGCTACCGCCGACAGGGAATAGGCGAACTCCTGCTCATATCCATGATAAGCCTGGCTATGGAGCTAAATGCTCATATCCTTACTCTAGAAGTACGTGCTTCTAACATCGCGGCTCAGGGTCTATATTACAAGTATGGCTTTGCCCAGGTAGGTGTACGCCAGGGCTATTATACCGACGATAAAGAGGACGCTTTGGTGCTGTCCACCGAAGATATTACCTCAGTAGCGTTTCAAAAACACCTAAACCAATTAAAGAAAACTCACTCGCGAAGATGGGGGGTAGCCCTCTACCACATTGCCCGCTAGTTACCAGTTGCCAAACAGATAATAACAAACCTGCTCGGGGTAGCAAGACCCGTAACACTTGACATCCAGGCGGGATGTAGTTTATAGTTACAGGAAATCCTAAATAGGCTAGTATGCCGTTCCCCAAAGGCTTCATTTTTAACTCGCTAGGGCTTGTGGATGAAGAATAAAGAGAGTAATAGCTCACCGGTGAGCTTTAAGCAATTACCTATAGGTTATGAGTTTCCCTCAGTCAGCTATGAACTGAGTGCCTCGGTTATAACTAAGTATCTGGAAGCGGTGGGCGAGCAGCCGGATATCCTGAAATCGGGAATCGTCCCTCCCCTAGCTATAGCAGCATGCACTATGACTGCATCATCGCAATCGTTTACGGTACCTCCGGGCTCGATACATGCCTCCCAGGAGCTTGAATTCCTCAAGTTAGTGCCCATCGGTACTACTATAAGCTGTAGCGGTAAGATAGCCCAAAAGCTGGAGCGCGGTAGACTGAACCTCATCGTGCTTGAAATCAACGCTCTGAACCAAGATGGAGAGAAGGTCTTGACCGGAAAAGCCACCATAGCCGCGCCAGACTAGGAATTTAGGGGAGGAATACCTGCTTTGAACGAGAAACTAAAGCCCTCAGATATTCACCAGGGTGATAGCTTGCCCTCAGTGGTAAAGCATGTCACGCAGCAGGAAATTAACCTGTATGCCGAGGCAAGTGGTGATTTTAATCCCATCCACATCGACGAAACCTTCGCCGCTAAAACCCCTCTGGGTGGTACCATTGCCCACGGTATGCTCATTCTAGCCTATGCGTCGGAGATGATGACCAAAGCCTTTGGCAAGAGCTGGCTAGAGGGGGGTAAGCTTTCCGTGCGCTTCAAAGCCGCCGCCCGCCCGCAGGATACTATAACTACCAGCGGCAAGATTGATTCCATTGAGTTCAAAGAGGGTATCTCATACGTAAATTGCAGCCTAGAGTGCTGCAATCAGAAGGGAGAGGTTGTAATTACGGGTGGAGCCGTAGTTAAACTTCAGTAACACTACTATCGGTGAAGAAGGGGAGACACTTTATGGCAGAGACTAAGCGGAGGGTAAGGATAGCCATAGATGCTATGGGTGGTGACTATGCCCCTGGAGAAATGGTTAAAGGCGCCGTAGCTGCTGCCGAGCAGGGTGACATTGAGCCGATACTAGTTGGTCCCCTAGATATTCTGAAAGCAGAGTTAGCTAAATATGATGCCTCCGGCTTACCCCTTCACTGTGTCAATGCGGATGACTTTATCAGAGAAGAGGAGAATCCAGCCCTGGCTGTCCGCCATAGACCCAATTCCTCTATAGCCATTGCCACCAAGATGGTGAAAGCCGGTGAGGCCGATGCCCTAATTGGGGCTACCGCTACCGGCTCACTGGTTACCAGTGCTCTACAGCATCTGGGTATGATAGAGGGAATAGACCGTCCCATAATCGGCGGGGTTCTTTCTACGATTGCCCCCAAGACAGCAATATTTGACCTTGGGGTAAATATGGATTGCAAGCCGCAGCACCTGCTGAACTTTGCCGTTATAGGCACCGTTTATGCTAGAATGTTTCTTGATGTTCCCAACCCCACGGTAGCCCTACTAAATGTGGGTAAGGAAGAGGGTAAGGGTAATCAATTAGCCCGGGAATCCTATTCTTTACTGAAAAAGAGCGGCTTGAACTTCATCGGCAACGTAGAAGGTAGTGCAATTCTCACCGGACAGGCTAATGTCATTGTCTGTGATGCCTTCGTAGGTAACTGTCTTTTTAAGCTTAGTGAGAGTGGCGGCGAAATTGTTGCTAACTACTTCTTGGATAAGATGAAAAGTTACCCGCTAGTAAATCAGGTCCTAAAGGGTAAGGCTAAGAAGATGATGGCGTCGCTAGCTTCACCTGATAGTGTTGGTGGTGGTCTTATCTGGGGAATTGATGGCGCGGTACTCAAGATGCATGGCCATAGCCAAGCCGCAGATGTAACTGAAAAATTAGGGCAAGCTAAGCAGGCTGTGGAGAGGAATGTGGTGAGTTGCTTAAAAGCGGAGCTAAGCAAGATTAGAAAACATATCAATTCGTGAAAGGAGCTATTTATGTCTACTACAGAGGAAACCATCAAAGATATTGTCGTCAAGATTGTACACTGCGAGCGGGAAGTCCTTACCCCTGAGTCTACCTTCCAGGATATGAAAGCTGATTCCCTGGATATGGTCCAGGTACTGGTAGCCTTGGAGGACGAATTCGGTATCGAAATCCCTGACGAAGATGCTCAGAAATTCAAAAACTTCAGTGATTTTGTTACCTACGTTGAGGCTCGGATAGCTGAGAAAAAATAATGCTTAGAGGTAAGGTAGCTCTAGTAACGGGTAGTTCTCGTGGTATTGGCAGAGCCATAGCCTTGAAGCTGGCTAAAGAAGGAGCCGATATTATTATAAATTTCTTTCGGCGACGCGAGGCTGCCGAGCAAACGGCTGAGGACATTGAAAAGCTAGGGGTAACAGCCAAGGTTATCCGAGCCAATGTCGGCAACCCGGAGAAGATTGATGAGATGTTTGATACCATCTTAAGTAGCTTCGGTCATTTAGATATACTCGTTAATAATGCTGCCTCCGGTCTACCTCGCTCTGCCCTAGACCTGGACACTAAAGTTTGGGAATGGACGATGGACATAAACGCCCGGGCTCTTCTTCTGTGCGCCCAGCGAGCCGTTAAGCTTATGGAGGGAAGGGGTGGTAAAATAGTAGCCATCACCAGTTTAGGCTCATCTTTAGTATGGCCCGGCTATATCGCTATAGGTGTATCTAAGGCTACCCTTGAAGCCCTGACCCGCTACCTGGCAATAGAGCTAGCCCCTAAGAATATCTGTGTTAACGCGGTAGGCGCTTCGCTTGTTCCAACAGAAGTTGGCTTAGCCTACGCCAGGGGGGGACAGCTAGGAGACGATTCCACATGGCAAACGACACCAGCCGGCAGAATGGTAAGCCCTGAAGATATAGCCAATGTGGTCGCTTTTTTGTGTAGTGAGGAGGCTTTCATGATAAGAGGACAAACAGTCATCGTTGATGGAGGCACCTCATCAGCACCCTTCGGTTTTACGCATAAAGGAGAGGGTGACTAATTATGCAACGAGTAGTAGTTACCGGGATGGGTACCGTTTGCCCCCTGGGCTTAAACATAGAGGAATTCTGGACAAACCTGGTGGCAGGCAAATCAGGCGTGGGCCTTATCAGTCGCTTTGATGCAACTAACTACCCGGTAAAAGTAGCCGCCGAGGTAAGGAACTTTGACCCGACAAAACATATGGATTTAAAAATTGCGGAACGCACTCAGAGAGATGTCCACTTTGCTATCACAGCAACCAAGGAAGCCATAGCTCAAGCTAGGTTAGATATGACCAAGGAACAATCCGAACGAGTAGGCATCATCAGCTCCAATATGCTAAACCACAGGTACGTCGCTGAAGGGTGGGAAATACTTCAGAAAAAGGGGCCAAGAAGGGCTGACCCACTGTTTTTCACCAAAGGCGCTCCCAGTTCAATATGCCTGCAATTAGGAATGCTATTGGGGGCAAGGGGACCCAGTACCAGTGTCAACAGCCTATGTGCCAGCGGGGCTGATACTATAGGCAATGCCATGAACTTTATCCGTTTAGGCTATGCTGATGTAATGATAGCGGCTGCCTCTGATGCTTCGCTAGGTGAAATGGCTATCGCTGCTTTAAGTGTACTAGGTGCCCTGACTAAAGAGCCAGACCCGGATAAGGCTAGCCGACCCTTTGACCTTAATCGCAACGGCTTCGTCTACGGGGAGGGATGCGGGGTATTGATACTAGAGAGCCTAGAACACGCTAAGAAACGAGGGGCACCAATCCTAGCTGAGGTGGCTGGAGCCGCCTGGACATTTGATGCTCACGACACCACCGCCCCCCACCCCGACACTGAAGCTATGGCTATGAAACTCGCTCTACAAAACGCCGGAGCTAAGCCGGAAGAGGTTGACTATATCAACGCCCATGGCACCAGTACCAAGCTGAACGATGTCAGTGAAACCAAAGCCGTTAAAATGGTCTTCGGAGACAGGGCTTATAAGATACCTATAAGCGCTCATAAGTCTATGTTCGGTCACATGGTAACCGCCGGTGGCGCCGTTGAGTCTATCGGTGCGATATTAGCCATAAATAACGGCATCATCCCACCCACGATACATTACGACACCCCCGATCCAGAATGCGATTTAGATTATGTACCTAATATAGCTCGCCAAGCAGAGATAAATGTCTGTCTGAAAGAGAGCTTTGGTCTTGGTGGGCAGAATTGCTGCCTTGTTTTTAAACGATTTAAGGAGATTTAATAATGAACAATAAGACATCTTCAGAATTAGAGGGTAAGGTATCACTAGTAACCGGCGCTTCCCGCGGCATAGGGAGGGCAATAGCCCTTAAGCTCTCAAGCCTGGGGGCTAAAGTAATCATCAACGACATAATAAAAGAGGCTGCTAACAGTGTAGTTAACGAGATAATAAGTGAGGGTAGAGAAGCCTTTGCTGTGGAAGCAGACATAAGAGATAGCGAAGCCGTAAAAGCCATGGTAAACGAAATAACTAACCGGTGGGACAAGATAGATATTCTAGTAAATAATGCCGGTATTAACCGAGACACCCTCTTATTAAAAATGTCCGACGAAGCCTGGGATAATGTAATAGACACTAATTTGAGGGGGGCCTACGCGTGTACTAAGTTTGCCTTGCGCTCCATGATGAGGCAACAATGGGGACGTATCATAAGTATGTCCTCTATTGCTGGTATAATAGGCAACGTAGGACAAACTAACTATGCTGCCTCTAAGGCAGGAATCATCGCCTTTACCAAGAGTATCGCTAGAGAAGTAGGCTCGCTTAATATAACAGCTAACGCTATTGCCCCGGGATTCATTGTTACCGAGATGACAGATAAGCTATCCCCAGAACGAAGAGAAGCTGTCCTGCCGCTAATTTCACTAAGGCGCTACGGTAAGCCAGAAGAAGTAGCTGAGCTAGCCGCCTTCCTGGCCAGCGACCGAGCTAGCTATATCACCGGGCAGGTTATTGGTATAGACGGCGGTATGCTAGGCTAATCCCAGACCCTCTAAGGTTAAGCAAACTAGCTAGATAGGGGTGTCTTAGCCGCCGAAACCACCGCCCAAGCAACCGCTACGCCCAGCACCAGGCCCTGCCTGCTCTGTATTTGTCTTGAGCCATTCACCAAGCCCCTCTCTAGCCTTGGTCAACGGCCCTTTTAGCTTATCCACACTAATGCCAGAGAGGTGGATAGTTGATTTATACCTTTTAGCTGCATCTACCTGCAGGTTGAAATCCTCGGCCATTTTAAAGAAAGTAGACAGACTACTACGCGTTACATCATCCAGAAAATCAATCTTCATACTGTTCCTATCCCAACTACCAGTCTTAAGCTTATTGGGACGCTGCTGAAAATTGAAGTCGTCCGCAATCTTCTGATTGGCATTTAAATCAAGGAGTAGACTCATAGCTATCTCCTGAGGATTCTTCTCCTGTTTACGCCGCTTCATGAGAAAACTCACGGCTATGATAATGACTAATGGTATCAAAAGAAACCATTGATTGCTTCCACCAAAAAGATCTTCAGGCATATATTACCCCTTCTCTAAAATTCGTTACTTAATTAAACCAGATTATCAGCAATATGTCTAGCCCGCTAAACCAACCCTCATTCTCATGACAGACTGGCATATTATAGACGTGAGACCATCAGAAGCAGCACAGCTTCACAAGCCAGCAATACGCCAGTTAGCCAGGCGGTTTACGACTCCCCTGAGAGGACATGGCATCACCGTAGTACAGCTTGAGGTGAGGCCAGGGGATCTCAATTTTCTCTTTATCGAAGACCTTCTTTATCCTCCTTCTATACTCCCCCATGATATCCCACTGCTTGATGGGCTCGGTTTCCCCAACCATCTTTATAGTAATGCCCGAATCTCCGAACTTATCCACCCGAAGAAGTGAAGGAGTCTTTGAAATTATAGAGGTGCCCCAATCAGGGTCCTCACTCATTTCCTCCCACGTTTTCCTCATGACTGCCATAACCCTGTCGAGGTCTTCCTTATAAGCCACGCTTATGTTGAGATGTGCCCTTGACCACTCCTGGGTGAGGTTACTTACGATTCTGACTTCACCATTGGGGATTACATGACGTGCCCCGTCCAGGTCCCTCAGGATAGTCCGCCTCAAAGATAGCTCCTCAACTACCCCGGCAATACTGCCTACTTGTATAACATCGCCAACATTATACTGATTTTCCAGGTAGACAAAAAATCCATTAATAACATCCCGAATCAAGTGCTGGGTTCCAAAGCCTACGGCAATCCCAAACACCCCAAAGCCAACCAGGGCAGCAGTAATATTAATCCCCAGTTGTTGAGAAATCAGGAAGGCGGCCAGCATCCCCAGGCCCACACCTGAGGAGGTGGTTACAAGCCGAACCAGTGTCTTTACCCTCTTTTCTCTCTCCACCTTGCGCTTGCGTTTCATCTGATGCTTTACCGTTCGCCTTATAGCTAAGGGGGCAAGGTGACGTGTCATGAGAAATGTACCCAGGCAAATGCCGGTGATGGTAAGGATTTTCCACCCTGTCTGGTAAAGCCAACTGGTCCACAATTCCAATTTCCCACTCCTTCAAGACTTTTATAATAGTTGCATTATATTCCTGCAAAGGTAAGCCTTTCAAGACGATGTGATGATTTCAGCGTAAATGGCTGAAACTAAGATGGGCAGCTTGACTCCCCTAGTCAAATCTTCTTACCAGTAGACATATATTCCGGGAGAAGAACTTAAACGGATTGTGATAGGAGCTTTCGGGGAAGGACTTTAATATCTCAAAGCCTGCCTGCCTGGCTAATTTCTCTAACTCAAAGTAAGAAAAAAGATAATAATAGCGCTCCAGCGCCTTACCTCCGGCCCGCCAGGGCACAGTTAATTCTTTCGGCCTAAACCAGAACCGGCGCTGCCAACGGTTCCACACGGTTATAAAGGCTTCACCACCCGGCTTTAGCACTCGTCTTAGCTCATTTAGGGCTATCTGCTGCTCCCTATGACCCTTAATGTGGTGGTAGGTAGCTATGGCAATTGCCCAATCAAAGGTCTGGTCGGAAAAGGGAAGATGGCCAACATCAGCCAGCGATAGCTTCACGATGAAGTTGAACTTTTGGGCATATCTCCGGGCAAATCTTAGCATCTCAGGAGAAAAATCCACGCCATATAACTCAAAGCCTTGCCGGAAGGGCAGGAAGTCAGGACCGTGAGCACAGCCAAGGTTAAGTAGCTTGCCCTGCTGCCACCTCTGCACCAGTGCTTCCAGTTCGCTACGGAATATAGACCAGTGCCTAAAGTTATACCAGCCCGGGGCTATCTGGTTAAATACATCAATATCTATCTTACCCTTTGTCTCAGCCATATCAACCTGAAGAGATTTTTTGTTGTTGCCACTGTTTAAATCTGCTAAACTGGTTATGAGTATACTATGAAGAAATTAACCAGGACAATATCCGGGGTTACCCCGGTAGCTGTAATGACCCAGCCGCTGAAGTGTCCCGGGCAGTGTATCTACTGCCCTACCTACTTAGCTACACCCCAGAGCTACACCCCAGAATCGCCGGCGGTATTACGGGCTAGAAAATGTGACTATGATGCCAAGAAACAGGTTGAGCTAAGATTAAGAATCCTCGCCGGGATGGGACACCCCACCGATAAGATTGAGTTAATCGTAATGGGCGGCACCTTCCTCGCCTATCCCAAGGATTATCAATATCAGTTTATCAAGGATTGCTTTGATGCCCTAAATGGCAAGGAAACAGCCACACTGGAAGAAGCCAAGAAGCTTAACGAAACGGCAGACCATCGTTGCACCGGGCTATGCATCGAGACCCGGCCCGACTGGTGTAACCCAGAGGAAATAGACAGGATGCTGGAGTTCGGCACCACCCGGGTGGAACTCGGTGTCCAGACCCTCAACGACGACATCTACCGGCTGGTAAGGAGAGGCCACCGAATTGAAGATGTAGTCACCGCCACCACACTGCTCAAGGAGCATGGCTTTAAGGTGCATTACCACTGGATGCCAGGACTGCCTGGCTCAACCCCAGAGCTGGACATGGAACTGTCCGAGAGACTATTTGGCGACTCTTGCTTTAAACCGGATGGCCTGAAGCTATATCCTACTATGGTAGTAAGCGGTACAGGGCTGGAGAAGTGGTATCGGGAGGGACGCTATCAACCATATGATGACGAGACGATGATTAACCTGATTATGGCAATTAAGTCCATTGTACCCAAATATGTCAGAATATCACGGGTGCTGCGTGACATCCCGGCCAAATTTATTGTCGGTGGTTTAAAGGATTCGCTGCGAGATGTGGCAAAACAACGCATGAAGCAGCAGGGTATAGAATGCCGGTGCATACGGTGCCGGGAGTACGGTCACCGAGCACAGGATGGCTGGGAAATAGGCAAACCCCGGATGGTAAGACTGGACTACGAAGCCTCCGGCGGCAGGGAGATTTTTCTATCCTTTGAAGATGAAAACGAAACGCTGTTTGGCTTATTACGACTCAGGATTGAGCCTCAGCCTATAGCCACATTGGGGCAGACGACTGAAGGCAAGGTTGCCCTGATACGGGAACTACATGTGTATGGTCCCGAGGTTTCCCTTAGCCAGCGAGACCCAAACTCAGTTCAGCATAAGGGGCTGGGTAAAGCACTACTAACCGAAGCTGAGCGCATCGCCGAGGAGGAATTCCAGACGCCACAGATGGTAGTTTTAAGCGGCGTTGGCGCTAAAGAGTACTACCGCTCCGAGTTCGGCTACGCTTCACAGGGAGACTATATGGTTAAGAGCCTTCACCCCGCTCAATCTGCCTCAGTCTCCTCTCCCCAGTACCAAAGTGATGGGCTATCTCATGCCTCACCACCCGGTGTATCTCGTCAGTAATCTCCGTTTCACACTTGCATTTGGCCTCAATAGGTTTCTGGAATATAGTTATTTTATCCGGTGCTACCAGTCCATAGTGACTACCCCTCCTGATTTGAGGCACCCCTTGATAAAGACCCAGCAGCATGTGGCCCCGTCCTACACCAGCCAGCTGACTTTGAGACGGCCAGTCTGCCACCACTACATCAACGTTTTCCAGTCTAGTGCGAAACTCCTCCGGTAGACTACCAACCGCCTTCATCACCAGTTCCCGAAATCTCTCTCTGTCCACAGCCTAACCCCCTGAATTTCAATCCGGCTCGTCATTCATTACCCTCAAGATAGTCTATAGCCCAGCTGATAGCGTCTTCGCCTTCAAGCTCAAGCTCACGGTCAGGGGTAATCCCTTCACCCTCTATGAGACGACCACCAGGGGTAAGCCAGCGGGCGGTGGTAATATAAAGCCCTGAGCCGTCACTAAGCTGGCGCAGAATATTAACGCTGCCCTTACCAAAGGTTTTAGTGCCGGCAATAATGGCACGGTGATAATCCTGTAGTGCCCCAGCCAGCACCTCACTACCGCTAGCACTAAAACCGTCTACCAAAACAACCAATGGCAGGTCGGTAGTAACCCCCTTGCGTTTAACCAATATAGGGGTATGGTCTCCCTGATTATTCACCACGTCAACCACTGTACCCTCCGTCAAAAAGTAGCTGGCGACATCAACCACCGCTGGCAGAATGCCACCGGGATTACTGCGCAGGTCAAGGACAATACCCGTAGCCTCTTCATCATCTAAGCTATCTAATACCGGCGATAGCTCAGCATCAGTACGCCCCGAAAAATGGGTAATATTAATATATGCAATATCTTCCCTCATCTCAAAGTTGACACTGGTTAACTCAATTTCGGCTCTGACTATATCAATCTCCCCAGGTTCAGTCTCACCCTCGTGAAGAATAAGGAGCCTGGCTGAAGTTCCCTTGGGACCGCGGACGAGAAGCACCGCCTCAACCAGGCTCATCCCCAAGGTCAGCTCACCATCAACTTCTAAAATTTTATCACCGGCCCTAATACCTGCCTTATCTGCCGGCGAACCAGGAATAGGAGCTATAACTACTACTTCATCGTCCCTCATAGCTACGTGGGCACCAATACCCTCAAACTTCCCCTGTAGGTCACTCAAGCTCAACTGGTAGGTTTCAGGGTCCAGATAAGCAGTATAAGGGTCATCCAGCGCCTCTACCATCCCCCTAACGGCTCCCCGGCTTAGCGCATCAGCATCAAGACTATCCTTCTCCACATAATCCTGAGAAATGATATCCCATGCCTCCTCCACTACATCCAGACCATGACCCGAGCTGGAAGGCACAGGGATATTAGTCACTGAGCAGCAGCCAGCCCCAGAGGACAGGGTAAGGCCCACCAGAAGTAGTGCTAGCACCATGATTTTCATTTTCGACATCGGCCTACTCTCCTATAAAGTTCTCCATGAAAAAATTTAATAGACTATTTATAGCTAATAATGAAGATTATAATTGAGGCAGACATAACTAAGCAACAGCAAGGCTTATAAGCGGGTAATCTGATTCAACCTTCGTTGTGCTTCGTCCCCCTGATTATTAGATTTCCCAAACGCCGATTGGACTAAAAATCTGGGGGCCTATTTGCCTCCTAGGTATAATTTAGCTACAATCGGGCTAGCTGAGTTTCCGTGCTGCCGAGGGTAATAAGATTTGGCTATTAGCTATAATAAGGGTTTAAGTGCTAGCATCAGTAGCCTGCTGAGAAACCGAAATTTCATATTTATTCTCGGCATTGTACTGGGACTGGCTATCAGTCAGGGGGCTACTTGGGCAGAGCCGCTGCTAATGCCAGCTTTGGGAGTGGCTATGACCCTATCCACCCTCAGCATAACAAACCGTGACCTTGCCTCTATTAAAAGCACCCCCCGCCCGATACTTATTTCATTACTACTTAACTACGTTATCATGGGCGGTATAATGCTGCTCATGGCAAGCTGGCTAATAAACGACCACGAAGTATGGGCTGGATTCGTAACCCTGGCTGCTATGCCGCCGGCGATTGCTGTGACGCCCTTTAGCTATATTTTAGGCGGGGAAACCGTCTTTTCACTAATCGGCACCACCGGCCTATATCTGATAGCACTGGGACTTACCCCCAGTATAATGATGCTGCTCCTCGGTGCTGAGTTCATCAACCCGATTAGGCTACTGCTTACGCTGGTACAGCTAATAGTAGTGCCACTGTTCGTATCCCGAATACTGCTCTTCAAGGGCTTAGCGCCGAGCACAGCTAAGTGGCGGGATACAGCCGTGAACTGGTGCTTTTTCATTGTGGTTTATATCGTCATCGGTATAAACCATCAGGTTTTCTTCGAACAGCTTGATGTTTTACTTATAGTCGTCATCATAATCACCACAGCTACTTTCGGGCTGGGACATGCCATTAACTTCATCGCCCGGAGACAGCACATAAACCAACCCACCAGCATCAGCTGGATGGTCATGGGCACCAAGAAGAATGCTGGACTGGCCAGCGCGGTGGCGATTGCCTTTCTCGGTAGCAGGGCAGCCTTTCCTGCCGCTATCCTCACCATATTTGATATCTTAACCGTATTGTGGTGGGGATTTTACTTCAAGAAAGAGGCCAAGTAAACCTGTAAGCCGAGTTCTGTGCTCCGACTGGTCGGAGCGGTGACCATTTATCTAGCCCTGATGTTACCATCAGGGTCAAGCGACCTACCCGGGGACAGGCCGGGCGTCCTTATGTCCCTCTGTTTGGTCTT
>JADFUW010000029.1 GCA_015222205.1 Chloroflexota bacterium | reverse complement strand
CTGAAGTATTTATTGTTTACTTTAGTTGACTTAAAGCAGGTTGACCAGGGTAGAGGTAGTTTACTGAAGCAGGTTTGGTGAAGTAAGCTCACCGACACCCATTATAGTGCATGTCCTCAGGGGATGTCTAGCTTATGGAAGTATGCAACCGGAAATAGAGTAGAGTCTGGTAATTGGTATGAAGGATTTATTGGGGGTAACAATCCGTCAGATTGTTATGGCTTTGAATCTATCGTCCTAATACTTCTTGAGAATACATGATTCATGGACTAGGCTTCAGCCCTACGGCAATTAGGGCCTTCGCGTAAGAAAGTGTTGTCGGGAGGTGGTAAGTGAAGGATAAGCTAACAGTTGCGTTAATACTGTTGCTCGTTACTCTTACCGTGCTACCGGTAAACGCCTGCGTAACTCCCCGGGCTCCGGCCAACCTGCCCCCCACCGTCGATTTTACCTATTCCCCCGGCACCCCCACCGTGAACCAGAACGGCTCTTTTAGCGATAGCTCTACAGACGACGACGGCACCATAGCCTCCTGGGCCTGGGACTTCGGGGATGGATTTGCCTCAAGCGTTCAGAATCCCTCCCATTCCTTTTCCAGCCAAGGTAACTACACGGTTTCCCTTACCGTTACTGACGATGCCGGAGAGAGGGACAGCAAGTCCCAGTTGATAAACGTTTTCGCCCTGCCAACGGTTATAGATATCGGGAAGGACGAAGCAATAAGGATACTGGTAAGCGAGATAATAGAACCGGCGGACTCCTATGACCGGATATCTGCCTTTGCCTTAGGAAGTAGTGTATCAAGATATTCCCCCGCTGCCTTCTGCATTTGAGTTTGACAAACGGGTATACTTTTGGTGATAATTTCGGTAGACTTGTCTTGTATAATTGCGTAAGTATTTGTCAATGATTCCTTAGGAGGTAAGCTTATGAAAGTTGATACTCGACATCGAGTGCGAATCGTAATGAGTAATCGGGCAGCCAAATAAAAATCTGAGGAACTTGTGTTAAAAGGAGGTTAAAAGCTAATGAGGAAGAAGGCAATTCTTGTACTGATGGTAGCGGTGGTTTCTATGATCGGCGGACTGACTTCGTGTAAGGGAGCAGAACCAGTAACATCCTATAAGATAGGTGCTATCGTGGCTCAGGCGGGAAACTATACCGGGTTAGGTCTCCAGTCCTTAGAGGGTATACAGGTAATAGTTGATGAGATCAACGATGGTGGTGGTATAAACGGTATTCCTGTGGAACTGGTGGTTTCTGATGATAAGAGTGAGGCTACTGAGGCAGCACTGGCAGCCAAGAAGCTAATAGAGGTGGATAAGGTTCATGTTCTCGTCGCTGGCACAGTAACCACTGTATCAATGAGTATTGTGCCGGTGGGCAATGAAGCAGAGATACCAACGGTGATTCTCTCCGGGACGGCTTTGCTTGACGACCAGCTTGGGGACTGGGTCTTCAGACCTATGGGAGAGGAGGCTAACTATAGTACTATGATCCTCAACTACCTGAGTCAGGACCTGGGCATCTCCAAATACGCGACACTGATAGAAAACAGCGGCTATGGCCAAGGGGGTAAGGTATATCTGCCGCAGCTTAGCCCGGATTACAACCTGACTATTGTAGAAGAGCAGTATTTTGACCCCGGGGCGACTGATGTAGCTCCCCAGCTAACCAATATCAAGAACTCCGAGGCTCAAGCTATCTTTATCTGGGGTAGCAGTCCAACGGCAGCAGTGGCGGTTAAACAGGCGAGGGAGATGGGTATCCTTCTCCCAATTATGGCAACACCGGCCCAATTATCTCCAAACATAATTGAATCGTTTGGGGAATACTATGAGATTGAGCCAGCTCTTATCGCTGTTACAGCAAAAATTGATATATGGCAGCAGCTTCCTGACAGTGACCCTGATAAAGCTATGTGTCGTGAATTTGCTGAATTGTGCCAGGTAGAATATGGCCATCCTCCCGCTATGTGGAGTCTCCTTGGCGCCAACATGATTCAGTTTATCGAGGACGGCTTAAAGAGGGCAAATGCAGACCCAGCGAATCTAGAAGCGGCCAGGAGCAAGATCAGGGATGCCTTTGAGACTACTGAAAATCTCAACATTCTCGTGGGTGTTTATACCATGTCACCGGAAGACCATTTTGGTGCAGTAAGGGAGAAGATGGTTTTAGTTACCTTTAAGGATGGCAAGATGGTTTACTTACCCTAGATGGTGATATTGAGCCCTTTTTGAGGTGCTTTGGATTTTTCAGTTGCTTTGCAGATATTTATAAGCGGCTTGAATCTGGGTTGTATTTATGCTGCCCTAGGCTTAGGCTTTTTCATCGTTTACAATGTAACCCGTGTGCTTAACCTTGCTCAGGGCGAGTTCGTGATGCTGGGGGGAATGCTGACGGTTAGCTTCTATACCATGGGTATACCGCTCTTCCCTAGCATACTTCTGGCAGTGGTTATTACTGCTTTGGCCGGTGCCGGGCTATACCGGTTCATTATCTACCCGGCGAGGAAATCATCAGGCATGACCAAGGTCTTCCTCACCCTTGGTTGTGCCTTCATCATTGAAGGGATAGCTCTCCGTGTCTGGGGGTGGGAATTCAGGAGCCTACCTGCTTTTTTCAATACGCCGAGTATTCAGCTCTGGGAGGCAACTATCTTTGGCCAGACCCCCTGGGTTATAGGCATCACCTTGCTTATGGTAATTGGCCTGTTCTTTTTCTTTGGGCATACCATCCAGGGCAAAGCCCTGCGCGCCTGTGCTGATGAACCCCTAGGAGCAAGGATGATGGGGATAAGCATAGAGAGGATGGCACTATTTTCCTTCGTCCTGGCTGCTGGTCTGGGAGCTATTGTAGGTGCATTGATAACCCCCTTAACGATGACTTCGTATAGTATAGGCCTGCCATTAACTGCTAAAGGAGTGTTAGCCGCTTTCGTTGGGGGGATAACTAGAGCCGAAGGTGTGATACTGGGCGGGCTGGTTTACGGGATGATCGAGGCGATAACGGCGGGGGTAATACCCGGTGGGTATCATAGCGTTATCGCTCTGGCAATTCTGGTTTCAGTCCTACTATGTAGGCGTCGCGGAATACTGCTTACCGCCGGGAAGGGATAAAGATGCTAGTCAGTATACAGGCTATAAAGGAAATACCCAAGAAGGTGGCATCGACTAACCGGCAACATTTAGCGGTAGGTATCTTCACCATGTTGATGCTGACAATACCCCTTGGCGCCGGAGCTTACCCGAATACGGTTATGATAGAAGTAGGGTTTTATTCTATTGTAACCATGGGGCTTATCCTGGTTATGGGTTTTGCTGGCCAGATATCTTTGGGGCATGCTGCCCTT
>JADFUW010000028.1 GCA_015222205.1 Chloroflexota bacterium | reverse complement strand
CTGGGCTGACATCCACGCTAACTGTCACGGTCGTCGAACCTGACGACCCGCCATTACCACCTCCCCCTCAGCTCGCCCCGACTGGCTTGGCCATCAATAGCACTGCCGACATCACCGGCAGTAACATTGCCAAGACCAACCACGGCAAGGCGACTTTTACCAGTTTACTTTTCATGTCTTTCTCTCCCCTTATCCTAGCTTACACTTCACGTGTTCCAACCTCATCCCGCTCATCCCGCTTAACCAAGTCTTGTAGAGTGGTAGACTCCAACACTCCATTCAGTGCTTTCTTCACATCTACCCATACCTTACGGGTTATACAGGAGTCAGCACGTGGACACAGCATCGCATCATCTACACATTCCACAGGTGCCATTGAACCCTCCATAACCTGCAGAATATCGGCAAGCCTTATCTGTGACGGTAGCTTAGCCAGCATAAATCCCCCCTTAGGCCCACGGGTACTCCTAACTAAGCCAGCTGTCTTGAGCCGCGTAAACAACTGCTCCAGATATAGGTCCGAGACCCCCTGCCTCTTAGAAATGTCTCTAACAAGGGTAGGACCTCCTCCGGACTGGAGCGCCAAATCAAGCATTGCCCGTACTGCATAACGTCCCCTGGTTGAGATATTCATGACTTCCTCAGCAACACATGAATTTTATTATCATAATAATAACAAATATATCCTAACCCGCAGGAATTGTCAAACACCCCAAGGACAACATACTGTCAGTCAGGCTACGACGATATACGGCTCCTTTGTTTAACAGTTTACAAGACATCTAAAATTATGTTATGATTATCTGCTCCTCTGAGCAGGCACAGATTGTTTGACACCGATTCAAAAGCGCTCCAAATTTAGTTTACCAGACGAAGAAGGAAAAGCAATATGAAATCACCCCTAGGTCAGAAAAAATGGCACCTTAGCTTGGTAGCCTTAATTCTATGTACGATTCTTGGCAGCAGCTGTGGCTTGCTCAATAACGACCCTGTCATCAGCAGCCTGGAGACAACAGAAGATCGGGTCACCGTATCGGGCAGCTGTGAAGTTCGTTGTGTCGCTTTTGATGCTGACGACGATAGCCTAACCTACACTTGGTCAGCTACCGGAGGCATCTTTTCTGCCCCAGGCCCGATTACTACCTGGACGGCACCTGACGAAACAGGCACCTATGTGATTACTGCTACGGTAACAGATGGCCGGGGTGGTGAGGTAGTAAGGCAACTACCCATAGATGTAGTGGTCAATCGCCCGCCAGTCATCGAGCGCCTGACTGCCGAGCGACTAGTGGCTAATCCAGATGAGTCCATTGTTATCGCATGTGCTGCCTCTGATGCCGACGGCGACAACTTAACCTATGCTTGGTCAGCCACCGGAGGCACCTTTCCTGCCCCAGGTTCGATTGTTGCCTGGATGGCACCTGCTAAGACAGGCACCTATGTGATTACTGTTACGGTAACAGATGGCCGGGATGGTGAGATAACAGGGCAACTATCCATAGATGTACTGGTCAATCACTCTCCGATTATCGAACGCCTGACCCCTGAGCACTCGGTGGTTAGCGAGGGTAAATCCACCCCTATTGAGTGTGTTGCTTCTGACCCAGATGAGGATGAACTTAGCTACCTATGGACAGCAACCGGCGGGGATATCTCAGGCGAAGGTTCTGCTGTTATTTGGACAGCCCCCAACACCTGTGAGAGCTATGTGGTTACGGTTACCGTAATCGATGCTAGGGGCGGCGAAGCAAGTAAAGAGCTAAGCCTCAAAGTAAAAGCGCCCGGCTGAGGCTAAGCAAGAATGTGGCATGGAATGCCACAAGCAAGATTATCTTACTATAACCATTCCCTCCGGTTTGCTAGCCACCTCTCCAACGATAGCCGCATCTTCCATGCCAGCCTGCTGTAATCTATCCAGTAATAATTTGGCTTTCCTAGGAGCTAGAGAGATTAGCAAACCCCCAGAGGTTTGCGGGTCAAAAAGGATATCTCGCATATGCGCCGGCACCCTGCCGGCAATTGCTACTGAAGCAGAGTAAAACTCTTTATTCCGGTATAAGCCCGCTGGGCACAGCCCCTGATTAGCAAACTCCCCTGCTTCCGGAAAGAAGGGAACCGAAGCCGAAAAGATATTGATGCCTACTTGGCTATTCTGAGCTAGCTGACAAATATGGCCAAGAAGTCCAAAACCAGTAATATCAGTACAGGCATGAACCCCTATTTCCTGCATCAGCTCCGAGGCTTTACTATTCAGGGTTGCCATACACTTTGCCACCTGCGCTGCCGTTTCCTCACTGGCCATCTTTGCTTTTACCGCGGTACTTATAATGCCGGTCCCCAGCAGTTTGGTAAGTATCAGCTTATCCCCTACCCTGGCCCCGGAATTGGTCACCAGCCGTTTGGGATGCACGGTGCCGGTAACAGAAAGCCCATATTTGAGTTCAGTATCCTCTATACTGTGTCCCCCGACCAGCAGCGCCCCTGCCTCAAGTATCTTATCCACTCCACCCCTGAGTATATCCTTCAAGACAGAAATATCCAGAGACTTTACCGGAAAGCAGACCACATTCATGGCTGTTAACGGCTTACCACCCATAGCGTAGACATCGCTCAAGGCGTTAGCCACCGCAATCTGACCAAAGGTGTAAGGGTCATCAACTATAGGGGTGAAATAATCAATGGTCTGGATGATAGCCAGTTCATCGGTTAGCTTGTAGACACCAGCATCGTCTGGACTAGCCAAACCTCGGACCAGGTTGGGGTCAGACATCTGGGGCAAATCACATATAGCCTTGTTTAGGTCTCCCGGACCCATCTTAGAAGCTCAGCCCGCCCCTCGGACACTTTCGGTCAGACGAGGGTTTATCCTCTTCTTATCCATATAACTCCTCCGCTACGAGAAGCTGGAGATTCAGTTTTCACCTTCATTCGGTATTCTATCATTCTGTAAAGTAAAAGTGCAAAGCCTCTGTTGATTATTGGCCTTTGGTGCTAACTTTATCTCATACTAAGTTGCGGATAGGTGAGTAAGCTTTGAAAAAGAGCCCAGATATATTAAAATACTCTCAAGCATGATGGATAATGAGTATCGCTTTCTACCCAGTGTGGATAAACTAATCTCCGAAGAGAGGATTAAGCAGCTTCAGGAGAACTATCCTCACACACTACTAGTAGAGTTGGTGCGACAACATCTCCAGCAAGAACGCTTATCTATCGCCGCTGGCAATCCCTGCCCCTCAACTGATGAGTTAGTAGAGTCTATTTGCTCCCAGGTATCTACCTTAACAAACCTCAGCCTGCGTCCGGTAATCAATGCCACCGGGGTAATACTTCACACTAATCTGGGTCGTGCCCCGCTCAGTAAAGAGGCAATAACCGCTATGGATGCTGTCGCCAAAGGCTATTGCAATCTGGAGCTCGACCTCAATAGCGGTCGGCGGGGTTCGCGCCACACCCACGTTGAGCAGCTCTTATGCCAGTTAACCGGGGCTGAGGCAGCACTGGTGGTAAATAATAATGCCTCAGCAGTGCTACTAGCCCTCACGGCGCTAACCAAGAGGAAAGAGGTGATTGTTTCCCGGGGCCAAGCCGTGGAGATTGGCGGTGGCTTTCGCATCCCCGATGTCATGCGCCAAAGTGGGGCTAAACTAATTGAGGTAGGGACTACCAACTGTACATATATTACCGACTACGAAGCGGCTATCAACCCGAGGACAGCCGCCTTGATGCGTGTTCATTCCAGCAACTTCAGGCTAATGGGTTTCACCCACTTTGTTACCCTTGATGACTTAGCCAGGCTGGGTAACCAGCACAACCTCCCCGTATTTGATGACCTCGGTAGTGGCTGCCTATTAGATACAAGTAGATTTGGTCTTGAGCCGGAGCCAATGATACAGCAGAGCATCAGCCTTGGCGCCGGGCTGGTCTTCTCCTCGGGTGATAAGCTCTTGGGTGGCCCTCAAGCCGGGATTATTGTCGGCAAGAAACCGCTTGTTGACCGGCTAAAGAGACACCCACTGGCACGGGCGGTACGAATTGACAAAGTAAGACTGGCTGGCCTAATAGCTACCCTAATTCACTACTTAAAAGGCGAGGCAGTAACTAAGGTCCCGGTATGGCGTATGATTTCAGCGCCACTGGAAGAGATTGACCAGCGAGCCAGGCTGTGGGCTCAGTCTCTCGGAGGCTTGGCCAGGGTAGTAGAAGGAGAGACAATGATAGGGGGCGGTAGTCTGCCCGGCGGTACCCTGCCGACAAAGCTCGTTGCCATTGGAGGGGAGGACAAGAAAAAACAGCCAACTATAGCTCAAGCCATAAGCCAGAGACTCCACCACCAAGAAATACCAGTTATAGGCCGGATTAGTGGCAATGTTTTGCTTCTCGACCCGCGTTCTGTGCCCCCTGAAGAGGATGAGATTATGCTTAAAGCCCTTGGGGATACCACTGCCCTGGAGCAGTCCTAATAGGAGCAAAGCTAAAGGGGTGTTTGATGTTTGTGCTGGGTACTGCGGGACACATAGACCACGGTAAGTCGGTTTTAGTGCGTGCCTTAACCGGGATAGACCCGGACCGATTGCGTGAGGAGAAGGAACGGGGCATGACTATTGACCTGGGCTTCGCCTGGCTAAGGCTACCCAGCGGCCAAGAGGTGGGCATTGTTGATGTCCCAGGGCACGAACGACTGATTAAAAACATGCTGGCTGGAGTGGGCAGCATCGACCTAGCCCTACTTATCATCGATGCTAGTGAGGGAGTGATGCCCCAAACCAGGGAGCATTTAGCCATTCTGAACATGCTCGGCATAAAAAGGGCAGTAGCCGTCATCACTAAGAAAGACCTGGTAGATAATGAGTGGCTGAGCTTAGTCAAGATAGAGGTAGAGAAACTACTCTCCCCAACTGCCTTATCCCAGGCACCGATTGTCTCCGTCTCGGCCCTAACTGGGGAAGGTTTACCTGGTTTAGTTTCGGTTATCGATAAACTCTTAGGCTCTACCCCGCCCAAGAAGGATATTGGCCGGCCCAGACTCCCGATAGACCGGGTGTTCACTATAGCTGGTTCTGGCACCGTAGTTACCGGCACATTGATTGATGGCTCACTAACTGTGGGACAGGATGTAGAAATTATCCCCTCTGACCTGAGGTCCCGTATACGGGGGTTACAAACGCATAAGGCTCAGGTAGATACGGCTACCCCCGGAAGCAGAGTTGGTGCCAATTTAGTCGGTATTGCCACATCTCAGCTACAGCGTGGGGATGTGCTCACCAAGCCAGGATGGCTCACACCCACTAAGCTATTAATTGTGCAGCTCCGCCTACTTGCATATCTCCACCACCCCCTGTCCCATAATACCACTGTCAACTTTCATGTCGGGTCTACCCAGACGCTGGCCAAAGTCCGTTTGCTGGAAAAAGAGGAGCTTAAGCCCGATGAAACTACCTTGGCTCATTTATCATTGGCTAAACCAGCGGCGCTGGTCAAGGGTGACCATTTTATTATCCGCTCATCAATGGAAACCCTGGGGGGTGGTGAAGTTGTTGAATCCCATGCCCAACGATACCGCCGCTTTCACCCAGCCACCGTTCAGAGTCTTAAAGTCAAGGCACAGGGTACAGCTGAAGAGGTGCTCATGGCAATACTGGAGACACAACAACCACTGGAATTACCAGGCATCTCCGCTCAAAGTGGCTTACCAGTCACTCAAGTTGAGCCAGCGATAGAATCGCTCATCAAGCAAGGCAAGATAATTAGCATAGGCAAGGGGAAGCATTGCCTTCTATTAACAACACTCGGCTGGGAGCATCTGGCTAAACGAGTAACCAGCACCCTCCAAGATTATCACCAAAGATTCCCCATCCGATTAGGTATGCCCAAGGCAGAACTAAGTAGCCGACTCAAGATGGGGACACATCGTTCGGCAATTCTACAAAAACTTCTCCAAGATGGCACTATCACCGAGGCTGGCATTGCTATTCGTCTCCCTACCCACCATATCCAGCTAACTCAGGCTCAGCAGGCAAAGATAGATATCTTTCTGAAGTCACTAAACGAAAACCCTTATGCTCCACCCAGCGACTTTATCCCAGAACCTGATTTGCTCAATCTGCTCCTCGAACAAAAGCAGGTAATCAAGGTAAGTGATGATGTAGTTTTCTCTACTTCAGCCTATGATGAGATGGTAGAAAGGGTTACTTCCTACCTAAAAGCCAATGGTAAGATAAGCCTAGCTGAGGTGCGGGACATGTTTAAGACCAGCCGCAAGTATACCGTAGCTCTCATGGAATACCTGGATGGAGAAAAAGTAACCCGCCGCACCGGTGATGAGCGAGTTCTGTATTAGGAAACTTGGTTCACACTGGACTTTGGCGGGAGCGCATGGGAGTCGAACCCACCAGAGACATTCTAATGCCCCCCAACGGATTTGAAGTCCGCGAAGCCCACCGGGACTCAGCCGCCCCCTAAACCCAAGCAGATTATACCACATAATACTTGAGCCGAGCTAAGCACCGGCCGGATTCACATGCTCATCGGAGGCTATTAGCTCCTAGACCTCTCCGTTTACAATCTTCTCTTTCAGAGTCTCCCATTCACCCTTGGTCAAAACGCAGAGGTTGTCCTTCTCCCCTATCTCGACGTGTTCGTCAGTTATCTTGACTACCGGACAACACGAACCTTCTCGACACAAGACTACGATTTTCACTTCCTTCACCTCCTCTCTTCAGCCAAATAATGAACTAAGAAGCCCTTTTCTAAGATTTTAACTGCTTAACCACCAAACACAGGCGGTACAACTACAATTACATCCCCCTCGGCAAGTTTGGTATGAATCCCATCAAGAGACTGGATAGGTCTGCGGTTCTTAAATATTTGTATATAACTTCTGGGCTTATCAGTGTGCTCAAATATCTTCTGACGGCGCTGGGGTGAATCACATAAAAGATTTAACAGGTCTAGGATATTAGACCCATCCGCCGCCACCTCAATTTCCTTTTCCTCACCACCAAATAACTCTTTCAAGGTGGCCAAGAACTTCACCTTTATCCTCATAAACTAGCTCCTTTCCACTTTCATAATCTAGCTCCCCGGCCACAATCCTCACACCCTGGATTTTTCGCCAGTGGAACCTCGTCAATCTGAGAATTAAGCCCATCCCAGACTAAGAGTCGGTTCTCCAAGAGTCTACCGATGCCGAGGACATATTTTATAACCTCGGTAGCCTGAATACAGCCTATGATACCAGGGGTTACACCAATTACAGGCGGGACGGTTGGTGGAGGAGCTTCAGGAAATATGCACCTTAAGCAAGCCGTCTTACCAGGGATTATCGTGGTCGCCTGTCCATAAAACCCATGAACCGCACCATGAAATAACGGGGTTTTCTTCGTTAATGCTGTTTTGTTCAGCACATACCTGGCGTCAAAGTTATCCATCGCATCTACAATCACATCAAAATCACCAACAAGTTCATCAACATTACTTTTATCTATTGTTTCTGATATGATTTCTACCTCAATATTAGGATTCATCCTCCTGAGTTTTTCTTCAGCCGACTCTAACTTCTTCTTACCTATATCACTATCCCAGTGCAGTATCTGTCTATTTAGATTCCCCAGAGCCACGATATCATGATCAACCATCCTCAGCCTCCCAACCCCAGCAACCGTAAGATATGTTGATATCGAAGAACCAAGGCCACCAGCACCAGCAATAAAGACCTTTGCCTTCTTGAGCTCTCTCTGACCCTCTTCGCCGAATATGCTTATCTGCCTTCTATATCTCTCAACTTCAGCCTTTGTCAACATATCAAATGCCTTCCAAACCAAGATATAGGCGCCAGGGTATTTTCTCACCCTTAGTATTGTTAACTAAAATTATCATAATAATTAAGTATACTATGAGACAAGGGAGATTACCAAATTATGAAATTTAGGTATTTAAAAGAATGACCTGCTTAAGACTTTTATCCTTGTGTATTAAAATCCTTATTGCCATGCTCGGTATTCTCAAGTTATTATAGTAGCAAGAAGGGAGGGCTTTCGGATAAAAACCAAACGTTTAATACATATCCAAAGCTAAATGACTTGAGTACGCACAGGAGTTACAGAAGATCTAATCTAAACCCGACATGGGTCTTAATAGGGCTAAATGTAATATCATTTATAGTTACTCTGGCAACACCCTCACTTATTGTATCTCTCGGGTTAATTCCAGCAAGCTTCATGGTAAGGCCATGGACTATTCTAACCAGCCTTTTCCTACATGGCAGTATTGGACATATCCTAGGCAACATGATTACCCTCTACTTTTTTGGTAGATACTTGTGCTCATTGGTTGGAGACAAGAAATTCCTCATCGTTTACTTTATTGGTGGAATACTGGGGAGTATTTTCTACATACTCCTAGCACCTCCCATCTCTATAGCTATTGGCGCCTCAGGAGCCGTTTTTGCCGTGGGAGGGGTACTGGCAGTGATGAGACCAAGGCTAAGGGTTCTTGTTTTCCCGATACCTATTCCGGTACCTCTTTGGGCAGCTGTAATTGGCGGCTTTGTTGTAATCTCCTTTTTCCCAAATGTGGCGTGGCAGGCTCATCTGGGCGGTCTCGTATTTGGTCTAGTGACAGGCTACTTCTTTAGAAGGCGGGAAGGGACTTCTTTATTTAGATTAAGCCAGAGATTCCCCTCATTATGACAAATTAAAGAGGAGAAGCCACAAATTAAACCCAATAACTTCTCCTCTTAGTAAGAGGTAACCCTAATTCGCTTCCCTATGATACCATTTCAGAGGGAAATCTAGTTTCCCAAGGACACTTAAGACACCACTTTACTATTCCCGGTAATCCTGGCACTTGAAGCTGGGAACTTTCTTGGCTTCTAGGTCAGCGAGTCCTAGCCCTGCCAGTTTACTCTTTGCTGGAATACCTTTGGGCCAATCTTTCGTGTCCCAGTACTCATTCAGGATATCCTTCCACGGTACCACCTTGCCAGCAGCCCCGCCCCCTTTGTGCGGGACATCAAGGCGCTCTGGCATCACGTTCTCCTTCGCTGGAATCATTCCGTTTTCTATATTGAACATCTGCTGCAAGCACACTATACGCTCCCCCATCTCCTGAGCCTCTTGTGGGGTTACATCCCAGCCGGTTATGGCATTTAGTAGATTAAGCTCATCGGTCAGCGTCACACCAGAGAAGAAGTAGAACATGCACCAGGTAAGGCTGTTCCAGAATTGGGCGATGTCCTGGTAGATAGCACCAACATATCCCTTCTTGTTGGCGTCGAACCTATCCAGTGTCTCGTCAATGCCCAATTCAGGGAGGAGAGCACCCAGCTCTACCGATTCGGCAAACCCGTGTACGTGACATGAGCCCCTTGTTGAAGCAATAGTGGTTATTGTTTCACTGAAGAAAGCCCTTGGGTCATGTGCCGCCACCGCCTGCCCCATGGCTTCCACAGAATAGAGCTTAGACTCTGGTATTTTGTTGACACAGGGTCTTAGCCCCTCAGCCAGCAGGTCTCCAATGCCTTCCCGCTTAGCCACCTTCTCTGTCAGTTTAACTAAGGCATCTGCATCGCCCCACTTAAGCTCTATGCCATCGGTATCCTCTTTGGTTATCAAGCCGTTTTCATAGCACTCGAATGCCCAGGCTAATACCGCACCAAGCTCGATTGTGTCCATCCCGTAACGGTTACAGAGGTCATTGGCTTTAACAACCGCTCCCAGGTCATCTATCAAGAGGTCTGAGCCAAGCATAGCCGCAGTCTCATACTCTGGGCCACCTGTCTTGGATGGGTATTTGGGGTTGGTAATCCGTCTATGGCACCCCATAATACAAAACGGACAAGCCCACGGCTTAATCTGGAGTTCCTCGGTCATCCTTGGGGTTCCTATCTTAGCTGCCCCTTCAGTCCAGTTATCTATAGCCCAGTTTTTCATGGGTAGCAGCCCGTTTTCTTCCCTAGGGACAACTGATGCCGCCTGACCATGTACCCGGTTTAGCTCGGTGAACGGCACCTCCTTAGCCCTCTTTATAACATCTTGATAGATATTCTTAAGCTTGTCAGGGTCAGCGATGGGCGGTTTAAGCGTTCCCCTCACCACCACTGCCTTCAGTTTCTTTGACCCCATCACCGCTCCCAGTCCACAGCGGCCGAAAAGCCCGTGCTTGTCATTCACTATGGCAGCATATCTCACCAGCTTCTCACCAGCCGGACCTATGGAACTTACCGTAGCCTTAGCATCGCCAACCGCCTCTTTAAGCGCATCCACCACATCACAGGTCTCCATCCCCCACAACTTGCTGGCATCTCTAATCTCGGCTTTACCATCGCTAATCCATAAGTAAACCGGCTTGTTGGCTCCTCCAGTGATAATCACAGCATCAAAGCCAGCTCGTTTGAGCTCCGGGCCCATATGACCTCCCGCCAGACCCTCCCCCCAATAGCCGGTGAGTGGTGACTTGGCGGCAGCACTACACCTTCCGGAGCTGGCAATGTTCGCTGCCTGATACGGCCCAGTGGCAAAAACAAGCACATTACCCGGCCCGAGAGGATTAGTATTTTTGGTCACGCTCTCGTAGATTATTCTGGTAGCCAGACCAACTCCCCCCAGATACTTCCTGGCAAAGCCCTCATCAAATGTGCTGACACTCGTTTCTCCACGGGACAAATCTACACATAAAATCTTCCCCCAGTAGCCTCCTTTTAATACCATGATAATCCTCCTTTCCCTTAAAATTATTTAAGGGGGCAACCCTCCTGTCTTATTTTTGAATTACCCCCGTTTATCCTAGCTCCCTTTATCACTGGTGACTGTCATTACCAGTGATAGTTCTATTACTTCCGAAAGTTAGCCCCCAAAGACTTTAGCGGGCAGCCACAGGGCAATCTGCGGGTTAAATATTAACACAGCCAGAAGGATACCGTTCAAAGCCACAAAAGGTATGATTGACTTGTAGATATCCACCATCGTTATCCCTGAGTCCTTTGGCACCAGCCCCTTCATAATAAACAGGGCAAAGCCAAAGGGAGGCGTCAGCAGGGCTACCAAGACGGTGACGCAGTAGAGAACCCCAAACCAAACCATGTTTACCTCTAGTCCTACTAGTACCGGTATGAACATGTGAGCAGTGACGATAAGCATGGCAAAGTCATCCATAACCATCCCCAGCAATAAATAGATACCCACCATCATAGCCACTATCAGCGTTGGGTTCTGACCTACTACTCCCGTGACCAACACATCAAAAGCCTTGGCTGCACCAAGACCTTGGTAGACGGCGCCGAAAAGAATGGCAGCCACAAAAATCCACATAATTATGCTGGTAAGCCGCCAGGTGTGGTCTACTACCATTACAAAATCCGCCCAGTTAAATCTGCGGTAAACAACAGCAACCACTATAGAACCTATAGCCCCAATAGCGGAGCTTTCTGTTACCGTGGTCACCCCCACTATCAATAACCCCATGACCACAAAAAGAAGGACGAGAGGTGCTACTCCAGCCCTCATGCTAATAAATTTCTCTCTCCAGCTAGCCCGCTCTTCAAGGGGTATTGGTGGGCCAATATGCGGCTGAAGCTGACACCGGATACCAATATAGGCAATGTACATACCAGCTAATATCAAACCGGGTATCGCCCCAGCCAGCCACAGGTGTCCAATGGGTACCTTAGCCAGGTAACCATAGAGAACGAAAACCAGGCTAGGTGGAATAAGGTAGCCCAGGCCACCACCAGCCTGGATGAGGCCGGTTACTATTGACTTAGAGTATTTCCGCTTGAGCATAGAGGGTAAAGCGATAAGCCCCATAGCCACCTGCCCGGATACACAGGTTCCCTGTACCGCCCCGATTAAGGCACAGATGCCAATGCTTCCCATACCTAGCCCGCCCCTAACGCCACCCATCCACTTGTATATCATGTCATAAAGGGCATCAGCCATCCCTGACCTAGCCAGCATGTATCCCATAAAGATAAACGCCGGGAAGGATAGCATGACATCCCAATATATCATGTTAACAGCGTTAAAGTGCGGCATCATTACACCACCAGTGCCCCACAGGGCTAGGCAGCTGACAGTGGCAACGGCGCCTACGATGAGGAAGATCTGGCGCCCGGTGGTAAGTAACGCCATCATGCTGGCAAACATCATAATAGTAATAAGCGTTACATTCATGACAAGGGCTTCCCCCTGATAGTAGCGATGTCCCGGATAAGATTAGCTATTGCCTGAAGAAGCATTATGAGACACCCGGCTGCCATACCAGCTTTAAGAGGCCAGAGAGGAGGTGACCATATACTTTTGGTATGTTGCCCTGTAACATACGAGTCTATAGTAGCGGAAACACTGGTAGTTAGCATGACAATAATATAAACGAAGAGGGCAAAGGTAGCCGCGTCCATAATGGCTCTTCTCCTGGGAGACCACCGGGTGTAAAAGGCATCCATTCTCACGTGCTCCTCTTGAAGAAGAAGAGGTCCCCCGGCAAGAAAGAACCCAACCGTCATCGCAAACATGGCCAACTCGTAGGCTGTAATACTGGGTGTATCTAAACCATGCCTAACCACCACCGCATAGGCCAAGACGGCTATGATAAATACAGTAACCCATCTTAGCCCCGTCCACAGCCGCGCCACAAAGAGCTCAATAGCCTTTACATAAGCAGTCAGCGGTTTAGGCATTCAAAGTCTCCTAAGAATTAACACTACATATACTTCCTGTCCCTAGCCCAACCGGACTAGGGACAGGAACCGTCTCAAATTAGACTGTTAACTGGCTCCATTAATGGCCATACCAGTCAGCTTCGTCCACTTCAGCGCGAAATTCCTTGATTATTCTAACTGCTTCAGCACACCTGGCATTTCTCAGAGCCACATCGTTCTCCAGATACTCCATCCCATATCCCTGTAGCACCTTGACATCTTCCTCCGGAAGGTAGCAGACCTCCTTAAAGGAGCCGTCGGTCCGGCACTTGAATTCACCATTACACCTTACCGTCTCATTCCACACATCGAGGTGAAGAACGCCAACCCTGATAATTTCCAGTATTTCTTCCGGCATAGAATCCGCCACATCCTTATTTAGCAGGTAGGCAACATTGCACACATCAACAAAGGGCGGGTCCCAAAGGTATGGGGCAACCTCATTCATGCCGAACATGACGATCTCATCGGCGCCAGACCAGCCAAACCCGTCCATAGCGCCCGTCTGAATAGCTAGATAGACATCTGCTGGGGGAGTGGGCATACAGGCAACGCCGACTTGTGTATAGGGATAAGCGTGCTCAGCCAGGAGCTGTATTCTTTGCCCCTTCATGTCATCAAGGGAGTAGGCTGGTAATCGGGAACAGGTCTCTAGAGGGTCGTGTAGTGAGGGTCCGATATAGTAAAGACCCTGCTCCTCATAGGACTCGGCGAAAAGCTCCATCAG
This sequence comes from Chloroflexota bacterium, assembly GCA_015222205.1. Classification (GTDB taxonomy): domain Bacteria; phylum Chloroflexota; class Dehalococcoidia; order Dehalococcoidales; family UBA5760; genus UBA5760. Next base: position 46,409 of record JADFUW010000028.1, on the reverse strand, counting down.
CCCCCGGTGATAGATTAGCGACCTGAACTCCAGGGCATTTTTAGTAGCGAAGGGAGCGCCGCATTCAATTGTCCTCAACTCGGTGACCGTACCCATAAGGGGATACCATTGAAGCATCTGAATAGTGCCAGCCTTGAGGGCAGGTATCTCCTCCTCAGAGGGCATCAGCTCGCCACCGGCATACCAATCAAAGGTAACTCGTCCGCCGCTCATCTTTGTGATAACATCACAGCACTGGGCTATTGAGTCCCTTTCCACAATGGACCGACACTGGGGGGATATACCCCTGAGATGCCATGTTGCCTCTGGGGTTGGTTCTGGGGTTGGTGTCGGGGTCGGCGCCGGTCCTGGAGCAGCACAGCCACTTATCAACGGTATAGCTACTGCCAACACGGCTACCAAGCTAACACCAACGATTAGTTTTAATAACCCTTTCTTTTTCACCTATAAACCTCCTCTAAGATTTCGCTTTTCAGCAATATCAGCCAAAATTACACACTACATAATAACACCTCCCTCTTACATCTATATAATATATAACCCCTCTGGAGGATAAAATCTTTAGTTTATTTTAGTTTATTAAAGTAGCAACTATACTGGCTTAATCTCCTTCATTAAGCTGAGTGTAACATCAAGCGCCTGGTCCAGTTCCGCCTCAGTTATGATGAAGGGAGGAACGATAGGCTCTCGCCTGGGATAGCCATCGCAGGTGCCTAGCAGAACGCCCTGCTTTAGAGCTTCGCCGGCCAGGAAATCTCTAGCCTTGGCTGTTGCCGCTACATCATAGGGCTTCCCCGTAGTCTTATTGAGTTTAATAGCAAAGGACTGGTATAGACCTTTACCCAAACCCGAAATATCGTCTACGCAGGGAAGGGGTTGAAATTCATCTGCGAAGCGCTTACTGAGATGTGCTCCCAGCTTAGCCGTCCTGTCTGCCATGCCGCCCTTATAGGCCTTTAACGCAGCTCTGGCGCTGGCGACAACGAGAGCATTGGCATCCTGAGTAACATAACCCTTAAACGGCTGGCCCTTGGGGAAGGCGTTAACAATTTTGTCACTGACCCCTACCGCCCCACAGGGTAGGAACCCGCTGTTAATCCCCTTACCCATATTCAGCATATCGGGGACAACATTAAAGTGGTCTACCCCCCAGAACTTGCCTGAGCGGCAAAAGCCAGTCTGCACCTCGTCAGCAATCAATAGAATGTTGTGCTCCTTGGTTATCTCCCTTACCTTCTGCCACCACCCATCCGGGGCCCAGTATACACCGCCATTACCCAGTGCCACCTCAGCTATCATACAGGATATAGTGTCCTCTCCCTCCTGCTCAATAACACTCTCAAGGAATTTAGCACAGGCCATATCACAATCGGGGTAGGTGAGACCGAAGGCACACCGAGGGCACATATAATTGGGTGCCCTAACCACTTCAGGAACCCGGCGCCCAAAGGAACCCATGCCAACCTGACTCCCGGTGAGACTTCTGCTGAGAAGGGTGCCGCCATGATAGGCACGATTTATGGCGATAATCTTATACTTCCCTGGTTGCCCAACGGAGTCCCAATAGTGCCTGGCTATCTGTGTGGAGACCTCGGTAGTCTCCGAACCGGAGCAGGTCATATAGACACGGTTAAGGTCACCAGGGAGAACCTCAGCCAGCTCGGTACAGTACTCAATATATTGCTCAGTGGCAACATTGGGCGCCCCCGCTGAGAAATAGGCTAACTTGTGCATCTGCTCATCAAGGGCATCGACTAGCGCCTTCGGAGAGTGACCCAAATTACATAGGTGTACACCACCCGAGGTCATATCCATATACTTATTACCATCTATATCCCGCAGGTAGACACCTTCACCCTCAGTAAAAATGAATTTCGGCTCGGCTCCCATTACCCCAAAAGGATGGATGACATGAGCCAAGTCCTTTTTCACAAGCTCTTGTTTAGAAACCATCTATTATCTATCCTCCTTTTATTTTCGCTCCTTAATTTTCGCTTCTGTAATCTTTGTTCTCTTAAAATTGGTATACCTCTACACCTCCTACTTCAAAATTACCAAACCCGCTACCCCCGTCGACTTTTCAATTAATGCCTACCATAAGGCAACACTACACAGAACTAGTTCCAAGTAAGTATATTTCACAAGATTCAAAATGACAAAATAGACAAATAATTTTATGTATTGGCATATAGAGCCAGTATCTCTATCAGCAAGTATAATTTGCCAAATTGCAAATGTCAATAAATTAACAATTTTGGTCCTATACTACTTAGTGTGAAACTGGATAATTGAAAAGCACTCGCTGACCCCTGTAGCCCTTGGGTAACAAAACTCAAAGCAAAGTAGGTCTCTCAGGTACACCCCAGCACCTTAACAAACCTCGGAATTATTAAGGCTAAGGTTATCGCTTTTTGTAACAACTTAGAAGTGATAAGGAAAGTAAAGGAGCAAGCTTAGATATTATTGATTTGCGATTCGTATGGTGCTATTATGTCTCATGGAAAAAGGCAAGCAGTCTCTGCCTTTTAGGCAGGCTCAATGGGGTTCAGGCAGTCGGGGGTTCAAATCCTCTCACCCCGATATCTGTTTCAAGCCGATGTGCTAATGCTTCCTGCTTTCCTTGCTCCTGGTGCTCTGTCCAATGATAGTTTTGAGGTGATGTGAGACATCAATGAATATTATTGTTTCCGGCTCACTAGCATACGACAGGATTATGGACTTTCCCGGAGAGTTCTCTGACCATATCCTGCCCGAGAAGATACATGTTCTGAATGTCTCTTTCACTGTCAACGGTATGATAGAGAAACTCGGCGGTACCGCCGGTAATATTGCCTACGCCCTATCCCTATTAGGGGAAACACCGATAATCCTGGCTACCGTTGGCCACGATTACCACAGATATTTTGAATGGCTGGCAAAAAACCATATCGCCTCCGACAGTATCAAGATAATCGAGGAGGAACTCACCGCCAGCGCCTACATCACCACCGATCGAGCCGACAACCAGATTACCGGGTTCAACCCCGGGGCTATGAAACACCCTTCTTCTTTCAACTTTGATAGGGTCAACCCCAAAGAAAGCATCGCTATTATTGCCCCCGGAAATCTTACGGATATGATGAACTACTCCCGCACCTGCAAGTCTAGAGGTATCAACTACATCTTTGACCCCGGCCAATCCCTACCAATGTGGAATAGACAAGACCTTATCCAATGCATAGAAGGCTCCAAGATTCTGGTCTCCAACGACTACGAGCTGGGGCTGATTATTAGTACCACAGGACTAGACAAAAAGAAGCTACTAGAGAAAACCAAGATTATTGTTACCACGTTGGGGGAAATAGGCTCCCAGGTCCTGATACCGGACTGCGAAATAGATATACCCGCCGTCAAACCGAAATCAATAGTGGATCCAACCGGTGCTGGCGATGCCTATAGAGCCGGGTTAATCAAGGGTTTAGCCCAAGGTAAGAGCATCAAACAGTGTGCTATAATGGCAAGTGTATGTGCTTCCTTTGCCATCGAGTGCTATGGTACTCAGGGATACTATTTCAGTCCCGAGGAGTTCAAGGAGAGGCTCGATAAATACTCCAGCGAGCACTTGAGCCATCAGGGTTAGCAGCACAATGCCCTTAATAAGACTACCTAAAACCAAAAAACTGCATAATACAGCCAAAGTCTTTAAGACGCAGACAGAAAATTAAAGATAGAATTACGTATCACTGATTATATAAGGGTGAGGGTATGCTATTGCATCCCAAAACCGACTATGATATACTTTTACTAGGTAAAGATTGAGTTGTGAAGTGGGTATGACTCCCACTTTTTTGTTCTACGGAGGACAATAAAATTTGGGGCTTAGTCAAAGATGAAAAGCGACTTTATGCTTGCTCTTACGCAACTCTCGGCGGAGAAGAACCTACCTCGGGAGGTGGTTATTAGAGCTGTCGAGACGGCGCTGGTATCAGCCTATAAGAAGGATAACTTTGCGGCTAACCAGAATATCTCGGTCAAGATTAATCCTGGTACCGGTGGCGTTCAAGTATGGGCTGAGAAAGCTGTAGTTGAGATGCCATCGGATCCTCGGCGCGAGATATCACTAGCTGAGGCACGTCAAATTAAGCCAGATACGCAGATTGGAGACACCCTAGAGGTAGAAGCCACCCCCCATAATGCCGGCCGTATTGCCGCTCAAACAGCCAAACAGGTTATTCTCCAGCGACTTCATGAAGCTGAGCATAGCGCCATATTTGAGGAATACGCTGACAAGGAAGGCAATATTATCACCGGGATGGTGCGTCGTATCGAGCCCAGGCAGATTTTTATTGATTTGGGTAGAACAGAGGCGATACTGCCGACAGTTGAGCAGATGCACAATGAAAGATATCGAGTCGGTCAGAGACTCAGGGTTTACCTTTTAGAGGTAGCTCAGACTAATAGAGGTCCCCGAGTGGTGGTATCACGTTCCCACCCCAATCTGCTACGCTGCCTTTTTGAACTCGAAGTTCCGGAAATCCTTAACGGCACGGTCGAGTTAATATCAATCGCCCGCGAAGCTGGCTATCGGAGTAAAGTAGCTGTCACCGCACGCCAAGATGGCATTGACCCGGTTGGTTGCTGTGTCGGACTACGTGGCATCAGGATACAAAATATTGTCAACGAGCTAAATGGGGAAAAGATAGACGTTGTCATGTGGAGCCCAGACACCCCCACTTTTATCACTAATGCCCTTAGCCCTGCCCAGGTATCAAACGTTAAACTGAATAATGAGGAGGAGACGGCTACTATAGTCGTCCCGGACAGCCAGCTTTCATTAGCCATCGGGAAAGAAGGACAGAATGTTAGACTGGCCGCTAAACTCACCGGAAGGCGAATTGATATTAAGAGTGTTTCAGAGGCCGAGGCAGAAGAGACAGCTACGGTTAGTGAAGAGATTCCTGCCGAAACAACAGCCATTAAGGAGCCAACCTTAGTTTCCGCAGGTGCCGAAGAGGCAGCTGAAGAAGCCACCGAGCCATCAGCAATCGTCGATACCGAGTCTGCACCATCACCCATTCCCATTGAACCACAGGCTGTGGTACCAAAAGTCCAGATTAGGTTTGCTGAAGATGTTATGATTCCGAAGTCACTCAAGCCTGATGCCAAATTAAAGAAGGTGAAAAAGAAGGGCCCTCACGGTAAGGGGAATGCTGAGGACGGTATCAAGATCAAGAAATTACGCCGAACACCAGAAACCCAGGATGTTGATGAAGAGGAAGAGTATTAGTCAGTATATACCACAGCGGACCTGTGTGGCTTGCCACCAGGTAAGACCTAAGCGGGAGTTAATCCGCCTAGTTCGCATTAACAACGGGGGCATCGAGGTTGATACTAGCGGTAAGCAGCTAGGGCGTGGTGCTTACTTATGTAAGAATCCGGAGTGTTGGGAAGCTGGTTTAAGAGGGAATCGACTAGATTATACTCTACGAACCAATATTACTAAAGAGAACCGGGAACGACTCGTGAGATATGGCAAAGAACTGCTAGGAGAGTCAAACGATGGTAAGAACAAGTAAGTCGGGTGACACCTTGTATCCTGCTGGCAAAGGGCAGAGTAATAGCTCTCCATCAGTAAAGACGCCCCCAATTGGGGTTCCGTCTACCCTAAGTGTGCGGCAACTAGCTGACCTTTTGCAGGTTAGTGCTGTAGACATCATTAAGCAACTCATGAGGAACGACATTATGGCCAATATTAATCAAGTCATTGACTATGAAGCTGCGGTTACCGTAGCCTCAGGCCTTGGTTATAAGGTGTGCCCGAAGCCCCAAGTGACCCGAAAATCGGCTAGCGCTATTAGTGAGATTAAGAAGGGTCAGCATCTCCAGGGTAAGGAACTCAAAGGCCTAAAGCCACGTCCCCCGGTAGTCACTATCATGGGCCATGTGAATCACGGTAAGACCAGACTTCTAGATGCTATTCGTAAGACTAATATAATGGCGGCTGAAGCCGGCGGCATTACTCAGCATATTGGGGCTTATCAAGTAGAGGTCAACGGACAAAGGGTTACCTTCTTAGACACGCCGGGTCATGAAGCCTTTACGGCTATGCGAGCCCGCGGTGCTCAGGTAACCGACATCGTTATCCTAGTAGTCGCCGCTGATGACGGGGTAATGCCGCAGACCTTGGAGGCTATAGACCATGCCCAGGCTGCTGGCGTGCCTATAGTAGTGGCTATCAATAAGATTGACAAGCCCGGTGTTAATCCTGAGATGGCTAAACAGCAGCTAGCTGACGCCGGTTTGCTTATTGAAGAGTGGGGAGGTGATATAATCTGTGTTCCAGTTTCTGCTAAAGAGAGAATAGGTATACCTGAGCTCTTGGAGAACCTTTTGGTCGTAGCTGAGATGGAAGAGCTCCGAGCCAATCCTTCCCAGCCGACACTCGGCGTAGTTATTGAAGCTAAGCTAGACAAGACCAAGGGACCCTTAGCCACCGCACTGGTTCACGAAGGCACCCTAAGGCTGGGTGATACCATAGTAGTTGGTAACACCTGGGGTAGGGTAAAGGCCATGTTTAACGATGTGGGTAAAAGAGTGAGAAAGGCTGAACCAGCTACTCCGGTTGAAATTCTGGGCTTAAGTAAAATCCCCCAGGTGGGAGACGTCCTAACAGCTGTAGGTGGCGAAAGTCAGGCGCAGAAACTAATACAAAAGCGGCTAGCCGAAAAGCAACAAGAGCCAAAACCAGTTAATCTCAGCAATCTCTATGCCCACATCAGTGCCGGACAGGTAAAGGAGCTTAATATTATCCTCAAAGCCGATGTTCAAGGCAGCATTGAGCCGATAAGGAGTTCTTTACAAGAACTAGGCACAGAGAAAGTCCGGGTGAGGGTTATTCATAGCGGCACGGGTAATATTACGGAAAGTGATGTTATGTTAGCCATTGCTTCCAGGGGAATAATTATTGGTTTTGGTATTGGTTCTCAGCCAGGAGCACGGCGACTAGCCGAGAGAGAAGGCATAAGCATCCACTCCTACGATGTGATTTACGATTTGACAAACGATGTGGACAATGCCCTCAAGGGTATGTTAGAGCCATCCGAGGTTGAGGTCATCGAAGGACGGGCTGAGGTACGAGCTATTTTTACCGCTGGTAAGAAGGAAAAAGCAGCCGGTATCTATGTTACTGAGGGTAAGGTGAGTCGTGGTGCCTTAGTTAGGCTACGGCGCGGGAAAGAGGTGTTGGCTGAATCTACCGTGAGCAGCCTCAGGCGCTTTAAGGATAACGTCAAAGAGGTAGCCGCAGGCTACGAGTGCGGTGTGGGCATTAAAGATTTTAATGAATTTCAAGTTGGTGATATATTAGAGTTTTTCCGGAAGGAAATTCAGCACTAGACCGTCCCTAACCGAGGCAATGATTATGACGCATCGCATCGAGCAGGTGAATAAGCTTATCCGCCGTGAAATCAGCGAGCTACTGCAGCGTCAGGTCAAAGACCCCCGACTTAATACCTTCGTTACGGTGACCGAGGTTTCTGCTTCGCCCGACCTGAAATATGCCAAGGTATTCGTCAGCCATATCGGTAATGAAGCAGAAAAGCAAGAAATACTGAGGGCACTTACGGCTGCCTCGGGTTTCTTGCGTAATGAGCTGGCACGGCGTCTTAAGCTACGGCGTATCCCCGAACTGAACTTTCGCTGGGACGATTCTATTAAGCAGGGAGACCACATCTTGCAGTTAATCGACCAGATTACTGAAGATAGCACTAATAACCAGTATAAAGATTCATTATGAATGGTATATTAAATATTAATAAGCCGCGGGGTAAGACCTCTTTTAGCATCGTGGCTACGGTAAAGCGGTTGACCGGGGAACGACGTGTCGGGCATGCCGGCACCCTTGACCCAGAAGCCGAAGGGGTCTTGCCTATCTGCCTGGGTCAGGGAACCCGTGTTGTTGAGTTCCTAGTAGATACTACTAAGGCTTACCGTGCTCAGATTGAACTGGGTGTGGCAACAGATACCTACGACAGTAGTGGTCAGATTACCCAGCAGGGAGACCCTTCTGAGGTTACTCATCGGCAACTTAAGTCAGCGCTTACCTCTTTTTGCGGTCTGATACAGCAGACTCCACCAATGTATAGTGCCGTGAAACACCAGGGCAAGCGGCTTTACGAATTGGCGCGAGCTGGCATCAAGGTTGAGAGGAGAAGTAGACCAGCTAAAATCTATCATCTCGAGCTTATAGACTGGCAACCGCCGGTGGTCACTATAGAAGTAGTCTGTGGTAAGGGCACCTATATCCGTTGCCTAGCTCATGATTTAGGACAAATCTTAGGTTGCGGAGCCAATCTAAAAAACCTGATCCGTTTAAGGTGCGGCCCTTTTGATATAAAGGATACCGTTTCACTAACCCAGCTTGAGGACGCCAGCCGCCACGGCTACTGGCAGTATTTCGTTCATCCCATAGATATTGTACTTCTAGATTGGGCAGCTATCATTGTTAACGATGAGACGGGCCGGCTTATCAAGAACGGACGCCCCTTGACCTTGGAGGGTAGTGTTAGTGGTAGGGAAATCGATTATTCCAGAGTATACTCCGTAGCTGGCTCTTCTTTTGAAAATCGTTGCCGTGTCTATAATCTTGACGGTTGCTTCCTGGGGGTGTTACGCTTCAACCCGGAAAGCAGGCAGTGGCAACCGGAGAAGGTTCTTGTGTAGCCATTCCACACTAAGTATGGTTTTGACAAATAGAACACTCAAACACCCCAGGGCAGGGTTGTTAAGTGAAGTATATTTAAAAAGCCTTGACAGCTTACATATAATTATAGTAGTAATAGAGGAGAAGCATAGCTAGACCAACATCAAAAAAGGAGGCGACTAAAGAATGCAAGCGTATTGTTTTAAGTGCAGAAAGAAGGTAGACATTAAAAATGCCGAGCGTGTTACCCTGAAGAATGGAAAACCAGCCACGCGGGGGGTCTGCCCGGTGTGTGGGACTAAAGTATTTAGAATTGGCAAAGGTTAACTATTAGCCTACTTTACAGTGTCGAAGGTATGGTAGTGAGTGAGGGGGTAGAGCGGACTAACTAATAGGTCTTTTACAGTGACTTGCCGTCGCTAGAAAGGAGAAAACCAAACGGTGGGGAATATCAATGTAGCTATAATAGGAGTGGGCAACTGTTTTTCATCCCTTATGCAGGGTGTTCATTATTATAAGAAGGCAAAAGAGACTGAGTTTGTGCCAGGGCTCATGCATGTTAATCTGGGTGGTTACCATATAAGCGACATCAATTTTGTAGCCGCCTTTGATATTGATAAGAACAAGGTAGGTAAGGACTTAGCCGAGGCGATTTTTACCCCGCCTAATAATACCTTTAAGTTCACTGATGTACCGGCTACGGGGGTTAAGGTGCAACGGGGTATGACCCATGATAGCTTAGGTAAGTACCTCTCACAAAAGATAGAAAAGGCATCCGGTCCCACAGCCGATATTGTTAGAATCCTTAAAGAAACGCAGACTCACGTGGTACTTAACTACCTGCCTGTCGGTAGTGAGGAAGCAACTAAGTGGTATGTTGAGCAGGTGCTGACAGCAGGTTGTGGCTATATTAACTGTATCCCAGTCTTCATCGCTCGCGAGAAGTACTGGCAAAAGCGCTTTGAGGAAAAAGGGCTGCCGGTTATCGGCGATGATGTAAAATCTCAGGTTGGAGCCACCATTGTTCACCGTGTACTTACCCGCCTCTTTAGAGACCGCGGGGTTAAGCTAGAGCGAACCTATCAACTAAACTTTGGCGGTAACACCGACTTTCTCAATATGTTAGAGCGTGAACGTCTTGAGTCCAAGAGAATATCTAAAACCAACGCTGTTACCTCGCAGTTAGATTATCAGCTTAACCCCGATGATATTCATGTTGGCCCCAGCGACTACGTCCCCTGGCTTTTGGACCGCAAGTTCTGCCATATCAAGATGGAAGGGCGAACCTTTGGCGATGTCCCCCTGAACCTGGAGCTAAAGCTTGAAGTATGGGATAGTCCCAACTCAGCAGGAGTGGTTATTGACGCTATAAGATGCTGTAAGCTTGCCCTAGACTGTGGACTCAAGGGGTCACTGACAGCCCCCTCTGCTTACTTTATGAAATCCCCACCTATTCAATATACCGATGACGAAGCCCGCCGCATGATAGAAGAGTTTATCACCAGTTGCCGGCAAGCTAAGCAGAAAAGCAATTCTTCTAAGTGATAGCCAGAGTAGGTTGATGAAGGATTAGGCAGCTATATAATGAAAATAGCGTTAGTCTCGCCTTATGACTTTGCTTACCCCGGTGGAGTTGCTAATCATATTATCTCGCTAGGGCATCAACTAACTCAGCTGGGTCACGAGGTGAAATTCATTGCTCCGGTCTCTAGTCCTATTACTACCCTTGGCGATAAGCTTATACCCATTGGCAAACCGCAGCCCATTCCTATCAGTGGTTCTATCGCCCGCATTGACATATCGCCTATGTTATCAACAACCATAACTACTATGCTTAATAAAGAAAAATTTGATATTATCCACCTTCATGAACCCTTGATGCCGATGTTGTGTACCACGGTACTACGCATGTCCTGTACGGCTAATGTGGGTACATTCCACGCCTTTGACGGTAAGGGATATAACCTTGCCAAGCCCTTTGCCACTCTGTTTTTCAAGAGATGGTTCAGTAAGCTTGACGGTAGAATCGCTGTATCTAAGCCAGCTATGGAGTTTGCCAACAAGTATTTCCCGGCAGACTATAACATCATCCCCAACGGCGTGGATACCAAACACTTTTCTCCCAATGTGGCACCAATTGATGATTTCTGCGACGGAAAACTGAATATTCTGTTTGTTGGTCGTCTAGAGAAACGAAAGGGCGCCGACTATCTGCTTAAAGCCTACGAGCAGGTTAAACGCGATATTCCTAACTCAAGGCTCATTATAGTAGGTCCAGGCACCAGACTGCGCAGTAAATACGAGAAAAGGGTTAAGCGAAGCAACTTAAGGGATGTTGTTTTTGTTGGTTTCACCAGCTATGACGAATTACCCAGATACTACAAGACAGCCGATGTTTTCTGTGCCCCAGCAACCGGTTGGGAAAGCTTTGGCATTATTCTACTTGAGGCTATGGCAGTGGGCAAGCCGGTCGTTGCCTCAAATATAGACGGTTACGCCAGTATATTAACTCACGGTGTTGAGGGATTACTGGTACCACCAAAAAACGATGAAAAACTAGCCCAAGCCCTAATTTCCCTGCTGACTGATGAAACACTCAGGCAGGAAATGGGGGCTAAGGGAATACTCAAGGCGGCGAAGTACGACTGGAAACATGTTACCCGGCAGGTAATGGATTACTATACTGAAGTGCTTAAGAAAGCTCCGCAGAGAGAAACATTCTCGCTAAGAAAAATGATAGCCGAAGACCTGGGCAACCTGTTTTCTAGAAAAGTAAGGGTTAATGGCAAAACTAACTCAAACCCGTAAGTCCGCCTATCTCCTTACCCAGCCAATAGTGCAGCGTCTGGTGAAGACCCATATTACCCCTTCTACCCTAACCTGGGTAGGCTTTTCTATAGCCCTTGGCGGGGCTGTCCTTATTGCCACCGGACACCTCTTCATTGCTGGCTTCGTGGTGCTTACTAGCGGCTTTTTTGATATGCTGGATGGAGCCCTGGCTCGCTATACTAACCAAGTTACCCACTTCGGCGCTGTCCTTGATGCCACACTTGACCGCATATCCGAGGCAGTGCTACTGCTGGGTGTTTTAATCTTCTACCTGTTCTTGGCTAATCAACCCACCATTGGTATACTGCTTGTCTGCCTTGCCCTAATCAGCTCAACACTAGTAAGCTATATCAGGGCAAGGGCAGAGGCAACCAGGCTTGAGTGTCAAGTAGGCCTGTTTACTCGAGCCGAGCGGGTGATTGTGCTGGCAGTGGGCCTTTTGCTAAGCCACACTGGCTATGCCTTAATCATTGCCCTAGCCATTATAGCAATCTTCAGCTTTATTACCGCCGGGCAGAGGTTATCTCATGTACTGAAGCAAACTAAAAAGTAGACTGGAGACGTTAATATAAACACCATATTCTAGCCATCCCTATTTTATTTAAACTAAGTATTATGTAATAATAAAAATCTGGAAGGAGAAACAATGCCAATCATTGCTGTTATCGGAGCTCAGTGGGGGGATGAGGGGAAGGGTAAGGTGGTTGACCTTCTGGCAGAAAAAGCAAGGGTAGTAGTACGTTTTTCCGGTGGTGACAATGCCGGGCATACGGTAATTAATCAGTACGGCGAGTTTGGATTGCACCTCATCCCCTCTGGCATTTTTTATCCCGGGGTCACCTGTATTATTGGCAACGGGGTAGTAATTAACCCGGCGGTACTAATTAATGAGATAGACCAGCTTAACCAGCGGGGTGTTGATACCACCGGGCTATTTATTAGTGACCGAGCTCACTTGATTATGCCCTACCATACCCTTCTTGATGGATTGGAGGAGGAGTCGCGGGGAGGGAAAGCAATAGGCACCACACGTAAGGGTGTAGGGCCTGCCTTTGCTGATAAAACAGCTAGACTAGGCATTAGAATTGGTGACCTTCTGGATAAAGAAGTATTTCAAGAAAGACTCCGCTCTATTCTTGAATACAAGAACACTATTTTGACCAAAATCTACGGGGTTAAGCCCTTATCGCTTGATGAGATATATAATCAGTACTGCCAGTACGGAGAGCGCTTGGCTCCCCGTATTCGGGAGACAACGGTGATGCTAGCCGAAGCACTAGATAGACATGAGCTGGTTATGCTAGAGGGAGCCCAAGGGACATTACTTGACCCTGATTTCGGCACTTACCCCTATACTACCTCTTCTTCACCGCTAGCCGGCGGGAGCTGCTTGGGCGCTGGTGTGGGACCTACCAGGATTGACCGTGTTCTAGGCGTATTTAAGGCATACTGCACCCGGGTGGGCAGCGGCCCCATGCCGACGGAACTAAAGGATGAAACTGGCAATTTAATTCGGGAGCGGGCTCATGAATACGGCACTACTACCGGCCGACCTCGCCGTTGTGGCTGGTTTGACGCCGTGGTAGGTCGCTTCAGTGCCCGCATCAACGGCCTCACTGGCATAGCCATTACTCGCCTTGATGTTCTTGACATTCTGCCTAGCCTGAAGATATGTACCAGCTACAAATTAGATGGACAAAAGATTGACTACTTCCCGGGAAGCGTGGCCATTCTTGAAAGGTGTCAACCTATCTATGAGGAGTTAGCCGGCTGGCAGTCACCCACCAGTGATATTCGAGACTACGAGCAGCTACCGGTTGAGGCTAAGCAATATATAGCTAGACTGGAAGAGCTTATCTCCTGCCCGGTAAACATCATCTCTGTAGGCGCCGAGCGTGGGCAAACCATACATAAATTGCCTATCTTCTAGGGAATACAAAAGCAAGGAAACCCTATCTTATACCGGCAGGTCAATCGTATAGTCTTTCAGGGTGTCCCTGATAACAGCGGCTGATTTCTCATCAGGCTCGGTAAGCGGCAGCCGTGGTTTACCCACCCGAAAGCCAATATGGTTAAGGGCATACTTAACCGGAATGGGGTTGGAGACGATAAATAGAGCATCAACCAAGGGGAGAAGGCAACGATGTATCCCAGCCGCAGCATCTATCTTGCCACCGGTAAAGCTATCAATCATTTCCCTAATCTGATTACCAACCAGGTGAGAGGCAACACTGATAACACCATAACCGCCGATAGCTAATATGGGCAGGATATCGCCGTCGTTACCACTCCAGACCAAGAAGTCTTCTCCAGTGCCGCTAATAATCTTAGAAATTTGGCCCAGATTGCCGCTGGCTTCTTTTATTCCGATAATGTTATCAATTTGGCTTAGTTTGATAACCGTATCCGCAGATAGATTAACCACCGTCCGTGACGGCACATTATACAGGATACAGGGCAGACTAGTCTCTTCGGCGATAATCTTAAAGTGCTGGTATAAGCCATCCTGAGTAGGTTTGTTATAGTAGGGAGCAACTAGGAGGCAGGCATCAACCCCAATTCGTTCGGCTTTTTTGGTTGCCTCCAGGGCTTCAACAGTACTGTTACTGCCTGTATATGCTACCACAGAACCCCGGTCACCCACCGCTGACTTTACCTCAGCCAAAAGACGTACCTCCTCCTCTCGGAGTAGGGTAGGAGACTCTCCGGTGGTAGCCACAAGCACTACCCCATCACTCCCCGAGTCAAGTAGAGCCAAGGCTAACTTTTTGGTCTGCTCATAATCAACCTCCCCCTTTTCATTAAAAGGGGTTACCATTGCCGTTAGCAGTCGTCCTAATTCTTTCATTCCCTTGCCTCCACTGGATGTACCCAGGCTCTTTCCACCATCTCCTCAGCAATCTGAACAGCATTTAGCGCCGCTCCCTTACGCAGGTTGTCAGCCACAACCCACATCGTTAAACCATTGGGATGAGACGTATCTCGACGAATACGTCCCACAAATACCTCATTGGTACCAACGGCTGACCAAGCCTGAGGATAGAGACTAATGGCCGGGTCATCCAATATCTTAACCCCTGGGGCCTGGGCAAGAATGCGCTCGGCTTCATCAGGGAGCATAGGCTGAGAGAACTCTACATGGACTGCCTCACTGTGTCCCGTAAATACTGGAACCCGCACACAAGTAGCCGAAATGGCAATATCATCAGCGTGCATTATCTTCCTCGTCTCTTCCACCAGCTTCCACTCTTCTCTAGTATAACCATTATCCAAAAAAACATCTATCTCAGGTAGCACATTAAAGGCAATTTGATGGGGGTAAACATGAGGGATAGTATTTTGCCCGTCCAAGACCTGTTTAGCCTGTTTGGTTAGTTCATCTACAGCAGCAGAACCAGTGCCTGACACTGCTTGATAGGTATCGACGATAACACGCTTAATGGGATTAACTCTATGTAGTGGGTATAGAGCAACTACCATCTGAATGGTAGAGCAATTGGGGTTAGCTATAATACCATTGTGCCATTTAATATCCTCAGGATTAACCTCAGGTACTACTAGTGGGACTGTCGGCACCATTCTGAAGGCGGAGCTATTATCAATAACTACAGCCCCTGATTTAGCCGCCATAGGTGAGAAGTAACGACTAATCTCAGCGCCAGCCGAAAATAGAGCAATATCTATTCCCTCGAAGGATTCGCTAGTAGTCTCTTTAACTTCAATCTCCCGATTGGCAACGGGTAACTTCTTGCCAGCAGAACGGTCTGAGGCTAGAAGCTCAATTGAGGTCATAGGGAAATCACGCTGCTCCAATACCCTGATGAACTCCTGACCGACAAGCCCAGTGGCACCAACGATGGCTACTCTATACCCTGTCATATCTTCCTCTTACAGCCCGAGTAGGTTATCAAGCCCATAGATTAGCCCATTATACCCGACTACCTTCTTAACCGCCAGTATAACGCCAGGCATAAAACATTCCCGGCTAATAGTATCGTGCCGTATGCTTAGTGTTTGCCCTAGCCCACCCAGCATTACCTCCTGGTGGGCTAGAAGCCCAGGCAGACGTACACTATGAATAGTAATGCCATCAACCTGCTCTCCCCGACTATTCGAGGGTTGCTTCTGCTCTGGCAAACAAAATGGCTTACCCTTGGCTTCAACCATATCCCTAGCCGTAGACAAGGCAGTTCCAGACGGCGAATCAGCCTTCAAGTGGTGATGCAACTCTATGATTTCAGCATAGTCAAAGTACCTGGCGGCTAATTTAGCCAAGTGTATCATAAGCACAGCTCCAAGGGCAAAGTTGGGAGCGACTACTGCCCCTACCTGGTGAGCCTGCGATAACCGGTCAATCTCGTTAAGTTCATCGGTGGTTAAACCCGTGGTTCCTATCACCAGGTTAACGCCCTTTTGCGTGGCCAAGTGTACCGTCGGCATGATAGCCTGAGCAATAGTAAAATCTACCAGCACATCAGGCTGACAACCGGTAAGGATATGCTCCAGCTTGGAAGAAAGGGGTACAGTACCAGAGCCGTCAGGCAAAGACAGGTAGTCCTCTTTGGCCTGTAGGTCTACACCACCCACTAGTTGCAATTCAGATTCCCGGCAGATAGCGTTAACCACCTCCCTACCCATCCTACCTAATGCACCTTGAACTACTACCTTGACTAGCTTCACAACTAATACCTCTTACTAGGGGGACGTTTGATAGGATTTCTGCCCTGATTATGGCGAACCTCAGGTCGTTTTCGGGGTGGGTATTTAGAAACCTCGGTACCTCTTATCTTTGTCTCTGGCATCTTAGACGAGTCATCAAGCACGGCTCGCCGCGACAGGTTTATCCTGCCCATATGGTCGATTTCAATCACTTTAACCGTAATCTCATCGCCCACCTTAACCTCGTCCTCGACATTAGCCACCCGATAGTCAGCTAGTTCACTAATATGAACCAACCCCTCTTTACCGGGGAGAATTTCCACAAAAGCACCAAAATTCATTATACGCATTACCTTCCCCGTATATATGACACCAACCTCCACATCCCTGGTTAGATTTTCAATGATTTCGATAGCTCTACGGGCTGATTTCTCGTCAGGTGAACCGATAAGCACGACACCATCATTATCAATATCAATAGTGACTTTGGCTTCCTCAGTAATTGCCCTGATTGTCTTCCCTCCCGGGCCGATTACAGTGCCAATCTTATCCGGGCTAACCGTTATTTTATAGATTCTAGGTGCATGGGGGCTGATTTCCGGTCGGCTGGAAGCAATAGTCCGCTGCATCACACTCAGAATAAACAGGCGAGCCTCTCGGGCTTGGGCCAGCGCCTTTTCCAGGATTTCAAAGCCTACGCCCCTGAGCTTAGTATCTAACTGAAGGGCGGTTATGCCTTCCGTGGTGCCCGCTACCTTGAAGTCCATATCACCATAAGCATCCTCTATGCCCTCAATATCGGTTAAAATTGCGTAGTTGCCTTTCTCATCAGTAACCAAGCCCATAGCTATCCCGGCGACGGCTCTCTTTATGGGCACCCCGGCATCCATTAGAGACAGACTTGAGGCACAAACACTGGCCATAGATGTACTGCCACTAGAACTCAAAACCTCCGATACCAGGCGAATAGTATACGGGAAGTCCTCACTCTTAGGTAATATCGGTATGATGGCTCGTTCGGCTAAGGCACCATGTCCAATTTCACGACGGCCAGGGGTACCAATACGTTTAACCTCACCACTGGAAAAGGGGGTGAAATTATAGTGGTGAATGAATCGTTTAGATTCCTCAATGCCTAAGCCATCAAGTTGCTGCTCCTGCCGGGTCGAACCCAAAGTAGTAATGGTCAGTACTTGTGTCCGCTCCCGGGTAAATAAACCCGAACCATGGGTACGCGGCAGGAGTTCTAATTCACAGCTTATGGGACGGATTTCATCTAGACGGCGACCACTTACACGCTGTGCCCTATCAATGATGTTAGTTCTTATTTCAGTCCTAACCTTGGTATCAAAGACAGAGAGTATATCCCTTTCTGGGAATGATCCCCCCAGACGCTCCAGGAGTTCTTCTTTCAGAGCACTAAAAGCCTTCTCCCGCTGAGGTTTATCTGACCCACTTAGGACTTGGGTAAGTCGTTCGCCTACAATTTCAGAAACCTGGGGTTCTAGTTCAGAACTAATCTCAGCGGCCGGGATTTCTACCTTAGGCTTACCACAAGCAGCCACCAGCTGCTCCTGGAGCCTAATAATATCCTGGTTGGCTTCATGCCCAAACCTTATTGCCTTAATAACAACATCTTCGGAAACCTCTCGGGCGCCGGCTTCCACCATTACTATGGCTTCTTTAGTACTAGCCACCACGAGATCAAGCTGACTATCTTCAAGCTGGGCTAGTGTTGGGTTTAATATCAGCTCGCCGTTGATATAGCCGATATGGACAGCACTCACCGGGCCATAGAATGGCACCTCTGACATTGCCAGCACCGTTGAGCCACCAATAACTGCCAGGATGTCAGGGTCGTTTTCTTGGTCAGCAGAAAGAACGGTGACTATAACTTGAATGTCCCGACGCCATGCCTTAGGCAAAAGTGGACGCAGTGGGCGGTCAGTAAGTCGACAGGCTAAAATTGCCTCCTGGCTAGGACGCCCTTCTCTTCTAATGAAGCCGCCGGGAATTTTACCGGCAGCATATAGCCTTTCTTCGTAATCAATGGTTAGCGGTAGAAAATCCACCCCTTCCCGTGGCTCATCACTGACGCAGACCGTAACCAAGACTACAGTGTCCCCGTAGCGAACGGTTACGGCACCACTGGCTTGCCCGGCGAGTCTCCCGGTCTCTATACTGAGGGTTCTTCCCCCCACTTCGCACTCAAAAAGCTGAGCGTTTATCATTAATCCTCCTCCCAAAGAATTTACTTACGTAGTCCAAGCTGCGAAATCAATTTGTGATATCGGTCTTTATCCTCCCTACTCAGGTAAGCCAGTAACCTTCTTCTTTGCCCTACCAGCTTGAGCAAGCCACGCTGTGAGTGGTAATCATGCCGATTAGCCGCCATGTGCCCGGTTAATTGATTTATCCGCTCCGTAAGCAACGCCACCTGAACCTCAGTAGAACCGCTATCTCCTTCATTAAGTTTAAAGTTTTTTATGATGTCTGCCTTTTTCTCTTTTTCCAAAGTATACCCCACTCTCCTTAGTAATAAGTAAAAAGCTATTTATTTTAAACCACCACTTTATTAAAATCTAGGAAATTATAGCACAACTAGGGATAGCTGTAAATTTATAATAGGTGACAGCCGGTAATAATTTTTTAAGGGACCATTTTTAGCGTTGACTCAAGAAACTATGCGGATTATAGTAGAAGCTATATAATACCATGAATGTTGGCGTCTGTAAGATTAACCTCCGTTTACCGGAAAACTTGTCCCTCAAGGGTAAGAGACAAGTTTTAAAATCCATTACTACCAGAGTGGTAAACAGGTTTAATGTCTCCGTGGCTGAGGTTGACAACCAAGATTTATGGCAACTAGCCACGCTGGGGGTATGCTGTGTCAGCAACAGCAAGCGACACACTAACGAGGTCTTGTCAAAAGTAGTGGACTTCATTGCTGGTAATCGGTTTGAGATAGAGATACTTGACTATGAAATCGAGATACTGTCGGCCCTGTAGCCGAAGCTGTGATGGATACTTCAGCCTTTGTTAATTATCTTACCGCTCAACCCATTTATAGCGGCCAGATTGCTCACATTGAGCATATCCCCACCCGCAAAGCCAGCTACGCTGAATTAGATAAACCTCTAGTCAGCACTCTTCAGGATTGCCTTAATGAACACAGGTTATTACCTCTTTATACTCACCAGGCCGAAGCCATAAACTATGCTCGAGCCGGCAGGAATGTGATGGTGTCAACCTCAAGTGCCAGCGGTAAGACCCTGTGCTATAACATTCCCGTCTTAGAGACAACTTTAACCGAGAAGTACAGTCGTGCCCTTTACCTGTTCCCAACCAAGGCGCTGGCTCAGGACCAGTTGCATAATCTACGGGAGCTATTTTGCCCTAGTCTATTTAGCGTAGAGCAGTTCGACACCTTTGACGGTGATACACCTCAAGCAGAGCGAGCGGAGATAAAAAAACAGGCTAGGGTAATACTGACCAATCCTGATATGCTTCACCTTGGCATACTACCCAATCACAGGTCCTGGTCAAGGTTACTGCGCCACCTGAGGTATGTGGTAATAGATGAAGCCCATACCTACCGCGGTGTCTTTGGCTCCCATGTCGCCGGTGTGCTGCGCCGCCTGCGCCGTCTGTGCCAGCTCTATGGGTCAAACCCCCAGTTTATCTGCTGTTCGGCTACCCTAGCTAACCCCGGTGAGCATGTAGAAAAACTGGTAGGCTTACCCTTTACCATAGTGAATAGCGATGGCTCACCCCAAGGAGAGAAGGACTTTATCCTCTGGAACCCTCCGCTAATAGATAAGGCAAAGGGCATCCGTCATAGTGCTAATAGTGAAGCAGCAAACATATTTACTGACCTAGTGGGTCAGGATATCCGTAGCCTAACCTTTGCCCGCAGCCGTCGGCTGACCGAACTTATTTATATCTACTCACAACGACGACTAGCTCAGGCTAGTCCAGCCCTGGCTGAGAAGATAAAGCCCTATCGGGCTGGCTACCTCCCTCAAGACCGCCGCCAAATAGAGCACGAGCTGTTTAGCGGTGAGCTTCGAGGCGTGGTGGCTACCAACGCCCTAGAGCTGGGTATAGATATTGGCAACCTGGAGGCTACGGTGCTCACCGGCTATCCGGGGAGCATTGCCAGCGCCTGGCAGCAGGCAGGCAGAAGCGGCCGGGGCAGGGGTAAATCACTGAGCTTTCTTATTGCCCTAGATAATCCTCTAGACCAGTATTTCATGCATCACCCTGACTACTTTTTTCAGAAAAGCTTTGAGAATGCCTTAGTTAACACTGCCAATCCCTATATTTTAAGAGCCCATCTGCTGTGTGCTGCCTGGGAGTTACCCCTAAACGATAGTGACGAGAACTTCTTCGGCCCTACCTTTAGCCAGGAACGAGCCGAGCTGGAGAGACAGGGCTTGCTCCGGGAGCGCAGAGGTAAGTGGTATCTTTCCCCGACTATTGCCTATCCAGCTCAAAGCATCAACATTCGTGCCACCTCTGGGGAGAGCTTTGCCTTACTAGACACCTCAACCGGCTCCTTACTGGAGACAGTAGAGGCAAGTGTTGCCTTCTTTCAGATACACCCCGGTGCCATCTACCTCCATCAGGGAGAATCCTATCTAGTCACCAGGCTTGACCTCACCAGCCACACCGCCTATGCTGAGCCAACCACCGCCGCCTACTATACTCAAGCCAGAGACCTCACCGATTTACATATTGTTAAGGTGACCCAACATAAATACTGCGGGCAGGTAAAGGTATACCTGGGTGAAGTCGAGGTTACGACTAGGGTGGTTGGCTTTAAGAAGAAGACACAATTCACTGATGAGGTAATCGGTGAGGAGCCACTTAACCTGCCACCACAGCACTTTCCCACGGTGGCTCTATGGTTTGACCTGCCCTCAGAGACTATAGCTCGGCTAGATAGAGAGCAGTTGGACTTGGCTGGTGGACTGCACGCTGCTGAGCACGCTGCTATTAGCATCCTTCCCCTATTTGCCCTTTGTGACCGTAATGACATCGGTGGTGTATCTACCCCCATCCACCCCGACACCGGAAGAGCCCAGATATTTATCTATGATGCTTATCCCGGCGGCATTGGCATTGCCGAGAAGGGCTTTGACTTGATTAGAGAATTATGGCAGACTACACTGAAAGCTATTAAAGAGTGCCCTTGCCAGGAAGGCTGCCCCAGCTGTATTCAGTCACCCAAGTGCGGCAATAACAATAAGCCTCTGGATAAACAAGCCGCCCAGTTTCTGCTTGAAGGGCTGCTAAGAGAAAGATGATTACTATAAGCATAGACCCGGTAGCCTTTACCATAGGCTCACATGAAATCAGATGGTATGGCATCCTTATCGCCATAGCAGTAGGAACCGTTGTCCTGTGGGGATACCGACAGATAGAACCATTAAGAATAAAAGGGAAGCTGCCTGCCTTTCCTGACATCGTGATAGCACCCGTTGGTATTATATCTGGAATAATCGGCGCTAAATTAGTCCATGTTCTGGAGAGGTGGAACAACTATATCCAAAATCCAGCGGAGATTTTCAACCCTGGTGGCTTAGCGATATACGGTGGTGTTCTCGGTGCCACCCTGGGTATATGGATTTATCTTAAGCTCACTCACCAAGACAAATCACTTAAGCATTTCGGCTTCTTCATTGACCTGGTAACACCGGGTATTATATTAGCTCAAGCTATAGGCAGGATAGGCTGCACCATAAATGGATGCTGCTGCGGTAAGCCAGCCCCAGACTGGCTCCCCTGGAGCATAGTTTATACTCACCCTAACAGCTATGCCAACAGCTGTGCCCCTCTAGGCACAGCTCTTTATCCCACACAGCCCTACGAAATTATATTCTGCCTGATTGGTTTCGCCGTATTGCTTAAACTAAGAAAAAGGTTCAAGCCTTTAGAAGGCTCACTGTTTCTAGTCTATCTTATTATCTACTCAGCATGGCGTATAGCTGTCGGTTACCTGCGCACCAATATACAGTTTACGTCCCTTGGTCTAAGCCAGGCTCAGCTCATCTCCATAGTGGTACTAGCCATATCTATTGCCTTGCTGGTTCGCATGCGACATCGGTTCAAGCTCGCCGAACAGCCCTCTGATTGACAGAGGCAGTCTTTAGGCTTTGATAGAGGCAGTCTTAGGCAAGGGTTCACTAATTAACATCCCTTTATATTTATTTACATGAGGTCTTTTTCGCTGGCTTCCACCGCCCGCTGTAGTTCAGCACTGAGCATCGGAGGCAACCCTTCAATATCTACCCGGAGAAAGCCCCTGACTATGGTAGCTGTAGCCTCAGTTCGGCTAAGCCCTCGCGCCATCAGATACTCTACCTCCTCTTCAGCAATCTTACCTACCGCCGCCTCGTGGGACAGGTCAACGCCAGCCAGATTACCCTTAAGTTCAGGTATAGCATGAATCGTACCTTTGCCGTGCAAAATCAGCCCCCGACACTCCAGGTGCCCCTTTACCTCAGGAGCACTGCCTTCTATGTAACCCCGGGCAATAATGTTACCGCCAGTAGTTATAGCCCGCGATACGATTTCTGCCCCGGCACCCTTAGCACCCAGGATTACTCGAGAACCAACATCAAGTGATGACCCCTTGGCAGCCATCAGAATACTGTTATACCTGACCTTAGCATTCTCCCCCACGCACCTAGCGGCAGGGTACATCTGCAAGGAGTGAACCGGCTTCATAAGCACATAGTTACTAAGCAACAGACCATTCTCCTCCACAATGGCAACAGTACGGGGGCGAACCGCCACCTCCGGGTTCCAGCTATGTATCATAGTAAAGGTAACCTTGGCTCCTCTCTTTATGTAAAACTCTGAAACCCCTAGGTGCAAACCGGGTTCCTCCCGGGAGGCAGTGGTACATCCGGTAATGATATGCATTTCCGAGTTTTCTTCAGCAATGATGATATTATGTACATTTTGAGCCAGCCGCACTTTTGACAGATAAAGGCAAGCCTGAACCGGTAGAATAGTCTTATAGCCAGGAAGAGCCCTAATGAAATAACCATCGTGCTGGCTCAGTTCTACGTTGGCGGTGTACTTATCGGTATCCACAGCTACCGCCCGCCACCAGTAGTCCGCCATCCAGTCATACTTCTCCAGAGCCTGGCCCACCGGCATTACTTCTATGCCCTCTTGTCTAGTGGAACTGTGAACTGATACGTTATCCATCTGGATAAAGGTCCCCGACCGCCGGTCTACATCATCCAAAATGATTCCTGCCCCCAGCATCTGCTCTTTAGCCTCGGCTGGAAGCTGTGACGGGTCAGCCTGATATGGCTGTTCCTCGGCAGAGCTAACATAAGTACTTAAATCAATATCCTCACCCAAGGCAGCTGGTTTGTTAGCAGCTACTTTAGCTCTATCCTTATACGTCTTAGAAGTTTTCACATCACGCATCAGGGAACCTCCTTATTAACCTCAGGCCTACTCATCATACCCCTTCTCTTCATGAGACACCTGATACATTCTTCATATCCCTTCTCTCTAACGACCGCCAGAATCTCGTGGGGGTCCCCCTCACAGCCTATTACGCCATCACACATAACATAGCCGGTGCGGGCATTGACATAGTCCAGAATATGACCGGTATGAGTAATGATAAGCCCCATGCATTTTCGATTAACTATGAGACAATCCTTCTCCAGTAACTCGTTTATCAGCTTACCAATCAGGGCTATATTTTCCAGGTCAACCCCAGACTCTGGTTCATCCAACAAGGCCAGCTCTGGTTTTTGTGCCATAAGCTGCATCATCTCAGAACGCTTTATCTCCCCGCCGGAAAACCCATAGTTTATCTCCCTATGCAGAAAGTCAGCCAGATTAGTTCTGCTAGCCAGTTTATTGATAGTTTCCTCGCTTTCTGGCTCCTTAAGACAAGCGGCAACCATATCGCGTGTCTCTACCCCCCGAACCACTGGCGGTCGCTGAAAAGACATACCAATGCCAAAGCGGGCTCTCTCGTCCAGCGACAGCCCAGTTATATCCTTACCCTTAAAGCTAATACTACCCCTGATTACTCGGTACTTGGGAAAACCCATTATTGTCGCCAGCAATGTAGTTTTGCCACTGCCGTTAGGGCCGAAAAGGACATGGGTTTCACCCCTCCTTATTGTCAAGCTCACATCATGCAGGATTTCCTTGTCCCCCACGGCTACAGCTAGATTCTTAATCTTCAGCATATTCCCATACCCCTTACTTTCATTTATTCAGCCACCATCCTGTTTTTTACAGTAATCATAAGCTTTGTTTCCCATACCCGTAGCTGTTTTTAGAGCATCAAGCTCACTGCCAAGAGCTTTCATATCCGTGCCCATCACTTCCACGGCCTCGGTAAATACTGGAGAGCAAAAATATAGTCCATAACCTCCTAATTGTCAATGTGCATATTCTAGACTAAGCTGACCAATTCAGTCAACAACATCCGAGAAGACAAAGAACCCAAAGCACCAAGCAGATTCGGTCAAGCAAGCATAATGCATTCTCTCTGGTATTTCCGAGATATCCCTTGACAAAATCCCAGAAATGACTTACACTATAAGCGTATATACGCATATTGGAGACTATAAATGCACGACCTGATAAAGGCACTAAAAGCCCTATCTGATGAGACCAGGCTTAGGATACTGAACCTGCTTCTGGAGAGGGAGTGCTGCGTGTGTGAAGTCATGCAGGCACTCAATATCTCCCAGACGCGGGCTTCCCGTAATCTAAGCATCCTGTACGAGGCTGGCTTTCTCAAGCTCAGGAAAGATGGGCTGTGGTCACTGTACTCGATAGATAAAGAAGGCATGGAAGAATATTATTCCCCCACTCTAGTTGAGGCAGTGAGAAAGGCACTGAAGGGCAATAAAGTAGTCACTCAGGACAAGAAACGCCTTATGAAGGCTGAGCGTGTCGGCCCTAGCCATGTCCGGCAACTGAGATAGTAAAGCTAATTTTTTTATCTTACTATGATGCGTAAGTGCGTATATAGGGAAGGATACTCAGGAATATGACAGCAATAGAACTCCTGCACGGTGGGCTTAACGGCTTAACCGAATACCTATCCTTACACGTACTCGCCTGCCTGGTACCCGCCCTCTTTATCGCTGGGGCTATTTCGGCGCTTGCTTCACAGGCAGCAGTACTCAGATACTTCGGCCCTCAGACAAAGAAAGTACTTTCTTATAGCGTAGCTTCAGTCTCAGGGGCTATTCTGGCAGTATGTTCCTGCACTGTGCTACCCCTCTTCGGCGGTATCTATAAGAGGGGGGCCGGACTGGGCCCAGCAATTGCCTTCTTATACTCCGGACCCGCTATCAACATACTCGCCATTGTCTACACCGCCAGGCTCCTAGGCTATGACCTGGGAGCAGCCCGAGCTATTGGTGCCATTACCTTTGCTGCGGGCATCGGCCTCATCATGGCTTTCATCTTCAGGAAAGAGGAGATACAAAAGACGGCTCAAGCCTTTGCCATACCGGAAGATGACTCAAGCAGCAAGAAACCATGGCAGTATATAGTATTCTTCGGCACGCTGGTAGGCATTCTCATTACCGCCGCCACAAAGAACTGGATTGCCGCCGGCATCCTGCTGGCTGTTCTAGGCATTACCCTGCAAAGCTGGTTTACCCGTCCTGAGCTAAAGCAATGGATGAAGGAGACACTTAGATTCGTACGTCTCATCGTACCCTGGCTCCTGGTCGGCGTCTTTATCGCTGGAATCCTAGGGGTGGCTGTTCCAGAATCCGTCATTAGTAGCTACGTCGGAGGAAACAGCATACTGGCTAACTTTATTGCCTCTTTCATGGGGGCACTGATGTACTTTGCTACCCTAACTGAGGTCCCTATCATCAAGACCTTCATGGACCTTGGTATGGGCAATGGACCGGCGCTGGCACTGCTTCTGGCTGGCCCAGCATTATCGATACCCAATATGCTGGCCATTAGAAGTATTATAGGTAACAAGAAGACCCTGACCTATATTGCCCTGGTAGTAGCCATGGCCACCATTACAGGGTATGTGTTCGGACTGGTAACATAAATAAGCCGGAGGCAATTATGATAAGGATAAAAATCTTCGGTTCTACCCCACCCTGTGCTAAGTGCAAAGAGGTAGAGAGGAGAGCCAATAATGTCGCCAAAAAATATCCTGGTAAGGTAGAGGTAGCTAAGTTTGATGCTCTCTCTGAGGAAGGGGACAAATACGGCGTGATGCTAACACCAACGGTAGTAGTAAATGATAAGGTGGTGGCAGTGGGGAAGGTTATTCCTGAGGACGAAATAGACAAAGCGATTAAAAAAGAACTGGAGGTCTAATCATGAAAGTAAGGATGGAGGTATTCAGTGGCGACCCACCCTGCCCTGGATGCGTGGCTGTGTTGGCACTTGCCGATGAGTTTGCCAAGAAATATAAGGGCAAACTAGAGGTAATTAAGCTGGTTGGAGAGGAGGCGATGACCAAATTTGAGGAATATAAGCTTGGTTGTGTGCCGGCGGTGGTCATTAATGAGAAGATTAGAATCGAAGGTATATGCCCCAGTCGAACTACTCTAGACAACGCACTAAGGGAGGGTGGACTATGGACAAGGTTATGGTAGAAGACTCAGGTATGGGAAAATTTGATCACACCAAACTCATCTACGAAACGGAAAAAGTCTTGGAGGAGCCAGAAGAACTCAGTTCTCTTTTCGAGGCGAAGCAGGATCTAATCAAAATCGTTGATGAAGCACTGGAAAAAATCATTAATATTCCGGAGACCGGTCTCAGACGCAGTCGGTTTAGCGCATGGTTAACGACGTATGAGCTCCTGCTCGCCAATATCATCAGAGACGACAGCTCCCTTGCTGAGAAAGGCACTGCCGGATTAAAGGAAACCATGGACTCGGTGTGCACTGGTGCTTCACTCAGAGAGTTTATGCCCATAACTCCAGTAACGAAAAGCTATGTACCTTTCACCGATGGTGTCAGCAGACTGAAGATCGCTCAGGATAAGTATAGGTCCGTTATTACCTCGGGATCGCCACTTGCACTAAATCCCATAAGAATCTGGTCGGGGGCATCTCCAAGATTCAAGAAGTATGGAGTGATACTCGAACTACCAGATGAGGAGGTGGCAGAATTTTTCAGATTGAACTCGGCACCAGTATTCTATGTTAACGGACAGATCACAGGTCTGAGAATAGGAACTGAGGGCGTTTGGGAAGCCGGGCGGATTGTTATGAAGAATAGGCCTTTCTCTGTCTACATTGAAGACTTTCATCGTAATACAGAAGAGGTCCTTGTTCCTGATAAACCAACGATCCTGCAAGTAGATATGTCTGCCGCCGAGTCGCGACCCTACTTTAACGGCGAACTATTCTACGTCCCACGAGGTGTCGTTATCTATATCAACAAAGAGGTCAAGCACTTTGCCCCCTTGCCAGTTTTGACTGGTGCTACTACTTCACCAGTTATTTTCCGGTTAGGTACCACCGGAGAGGCTAAGGATTTCCACCACAATAAATTCGAATTCGTCCGCCGCATCTTATGAAATGGAACTAATTCAAGCAGAGTTCAAAGTGCCGGCGGAGTCAATCTATCGAGACTGCTACAGGAAATCCAGGAGGAATTTGGCAATAGAGTAGAGGTGATAACCTACAAGGGACGCCATGAGCTATTTGAGAAATATAACCTGACCGCAGCACCGGCGTTAGTTATCGGAGAGCTGGTTAGGACAATGGGGGTCTGTCCCAGTAAAGAATCGTTGCTTTCAGCGCTGAAAGAGGCGGGAATGCAGTGAGGTTTACCAAGGGTAAAGAAGGCATGGAAGAATATTATTCCGACCTCACCCCTTAATCACACCTATAGGTACTGCCCTGGCTACCTTACGGGAGATGCCGACTTTATCGGTTATGTCAACTACCTCGTTCACATCTTTATAGGCTTGGGAGGCCTCTTCCGCCAGTGAACCCATACTACCCGTTTTAACGGTAATCCCCCTGTCGGCTAGTTCCCTAGCCACCTCAGCTCCTTTAAGGCTACGCTTAGCCGCCGCCCGACTCTGCACCCGGCCAGCACCATGGCAGGTAGAACCAAAGGACTCTTTCATAGCTCCTTCGGTACCTACAGCGATATAGGAGCAACGTCCCATATCACCGGGGATGAGAACCGGCTGACCTACATCACGGTAAATATCGGGAACATCGGGATGTCCTGCTGGGAAAGCCCTAGTTGCCCCCTTGCGGTGAACACAAAGGGTTCGTTTTTTGCCGTTAATAGTATGCTCCTCTATCTTGGCAATATTGTGGCACACATCGTATATCTGTTCCAGACCTATTTCCATCTGGCTTTTGCCTAAGACCTTAACGAAAGACTCTCTCGCCCAATGAGTAATGCATTGTCGGTTAGTCCAGGCGTAGTTAGCAGCACACGACATAGCCGCCAGGTAGTCTCGTCCCTCCGGCGAGTCTAAAGGAGCACAGGCAAGCTGACGGTCTGGTAGGTTGATGCCATATCTCTTTACCGCTTCTCCCAGCAGTCTTACATAGTCGCCACAGACCTCGTGCCCAAAGCCCCGGGAACCGGTGTGAATCAGGACCAGTACTTGCCCCACTTCAGCGATACCCATAGCCCGGGCTGACTTATAGTCATAGATTGCATCCACCACTTCTACTTCCAGAAAGTGATTACCGGAACCCAGGGTCCCCAGTTGCGGGATGCCCCGTTTTTTAGCCTTGCTACTCACCTTATCCGGGTTAGCCCCTTTCATGCAGCCTGACTCTTCAGTAACTAGAATATCTTCGGTATTACCGAAACCCTTATCTAACGCCCACCGACTACCCCTTAACAAGACTTGGTTCAGCTCTTTCTCATTCACCCTTATCTTACCCTCAGAACCAAGTCCCGAGGGGATATTAACAAAAAGTTCATTGATTAACCGTTCAATCTTAGGCTTTACCTCTTCCAGGGTAAGATTGGTTCTAAGCAGCCTGACGCCACAATTAATATCAAAACCAACGCCCCCGGGCGATATGACCCCGTCTCTTATCCTGGTAGCAGCTACACCACCTATAGGAAAGCCATAGCCCCAGTGAATATCAGGCATAGCCAGTGAGTAGCCGACAATACCCGGCAGGAAGGCTACGTTAGCTACCTGCTGGAAAACCTGCTCCTGGAAGATATGCCCAAGCATAGATTCGCTGGCATAGATTAGACCCGGCACCCGCATGCCCGGCTTATAGCTAGACGGGATTTCCCAGCGATAGTCATCTATCCTGTTTACTACTTCCTGCCAGGGTACTGCCATTACCCATCTCCCTTCTTAGATATCAAATATTACCTGAACCCGGTAGCCATTACCCTTACTAACCCCCAGCATATGGTAAGTAGCTGCCTTAACCCCTGTCTTTAGCTGGTGGCGGGAGCTATCTACCTTCTCGCCGTAGCTTCTTGCTCTAAGCCGTGAATTGTTAAGCACGCTAACATCAAACCGCTTAAAGACAATATACTCAGTATCAAATAGATAAATAAGCTCATTTAACCACTCTACCAGCAGATTTTCTTCATCAGAGGCGGTTAGTTCTATATCTCGGTACAGAACCTCCTTAACCGAATCAAGCTCGGTTATCAAGCTAAACAAGGCTCTCGCGGCATTGCTAAAAGCCTGGCTTATACTACCACCATAGGCAACAATGCCAACATCAGCGGTATGGTCTATGAACTCAAAATCCTTCTCCAAGAACATTCCACCCATTTAATAAGCTCGAATCTATAGAATAAATTATATCATCTATTATATCATCTGTTAAAGTGAACATAAACTATAGAATATCTGTAAACCCTATCCCCTGTATCCCCCCTTAATAAGGTGAAGGGGGACGTTTTGAGAAGAGGGGCTAGCGCCCCTCTAAACTCCCTCTACTAAAAACCTCTAACCGAGAGGCCCATAATCAATCCTACATTTGGGAGGAGTTTAAGCTTTCCCGTGGATTTGATATAATTCAAGTATAACTGTATAAGATTTGGAGACTCAGATGGGTGAGATAAAGAGCGCTCGTGAGATAGCGATTGAGAAAGTGGACAAGCTAGGCGAGGTGACTGACGAAGAGCGTCTAAGATGGGAATATACCCCCGAGGGAGAAAAGCTAGCCGCCAGATATCTTAAGGAAGATAGTAATTTATTGGTTGAACTGGGTCAGTATAATGAGAACATGAGAAATTATGTCATAGCCGGGGTCTCTCAGGTACTAATCAGGAATATTAGCCTCCCCGATAGCGATTCAGCCAAAAGAAATAATAAACGGGCCATGGATGGCTTAAAGATTGTAAAGAGTGAGCAAGTACGTCTGGAGAATGTCTACAGCAAGATGAGACATATCTTTGACCATTATTCTGGAGAGGGTAAGCAACAGAGAAAGCAGGCTTATGCGTCACTAAAGGCTGAATCCGAAGCGCAGGTAAGGCAGTCACTGGAGCAGCAGCTAGGCTCATCTATGGGAATTAAAATAGATGTGGAAAAGCAGCCCCAGTTCCAAGCGGAGTGGCGACGCAGACAGACTCAGCTAGATGCAACATACCTTAAGCTTTTAGATGAATATAAGCAGGAGTTAGCCGCTATACCTTAGAGGTGTGTAATGAATATGGATACCGATGACAAAAGGATTAGAGATGCCGTCAGGCATACTGAGATATTGAGGCCACCGAAGCAGAGTTTGGCCACCTTCGGCACGACAAATATCTACTACTATCTGGTTACCAAACCAGCTTACACGGAACTGGTAAAGGACACGACTGAGACCGTGATTAGAGAAGGCAGAGTCATTGCCGAGAGACCCAAGGTGGTAACCCCCTATTATCTTTCCCGGCTTGAAGGATTTAGCACCGAGGCTAGAAGATATTTTGAGATGCTAATTGAGAAGCACGGCTCTAATATTGCTGGGCTGTTTTATAGCTATCGGAATGAGCCTAAAGAACTCAACATTGTGTCTAATAGTCTACTCTCGGTGGTAGAAAAACTAAATACTCAGATTGATAAGCGTGGTGACCCATTAACCTCTATAATTAAGGGCGAGGATGAGCTTTGGGATGTGTCATTAATGAAGTTTATCGCCGAAATAACCGAAAGCTCAGTATACAATAACCTGCGGCAAATGGGGGCTAGAGGGCTTCTAAGTATGGACTCCAAGGGTGTCCCAGTTGATGCTAGGGTTAAGATTGAGGAACTCTTTAGAAAGGCTACTACGGGTGAGGTTGAACCCCGCGAGCTAAAAGATGAGCTTGACCGCTGGGACCTGTTTGGGGACTACGAGGACAGATTCTTTACCCTTTTCCAGAAAAAACGGTAATCATTTATCAACGAAAGATAGCAGAGGTAGATAAAGAGCTGGAGGAGATGAGGAGGACCACTTAACCAGTTGGTATTATGGAAATTTCAAAAATTATGGCCAGAGACCTTTCGGAAGCCTGGTTTCTATGTCTGCGTCAGACCCTGGCTGAAGGCTATGAATACAAAATTGACCGTGGCAGCTATGCCGGCCAGCGTCGGAAAGAGCTTGACTTTGTTGTTGTCAACATCAGGTGTCCCGGAACAAGACCTCTGGCTCCAGATGTACCCCAGGGTGTGCCCCCACCAACCACTATGGAGTATATCGAAAGCTATCTCCCCTATCTTATGACTGCCCATAGAGCTAAGGGAGAGCAGTATACCTACGGCCAGTATCTGGAGAAGCAGATAGACGAGGTAATCAAAATGTATAAGGAAGATGGCTACAATACCAACCAGGCCTTTATGGCCGTCGGTGATGCCCAGTCTATTTTTCTCTCAGACCCCCCGTGCCTAAGAGCCATAGATACTAGAATCCGTGACAGTCAGCTCAATTTCGTTGTCTATTTTCGGTCGTGGGACCTGTGGGCTGGCTTTCCCTCCAACCTGGCAGCAATTCAGCTCTTAAAAGAATATATGGCAGGAGAGATAGGGGTTAGCGATGGTGAGATTATCGCCATGAGTAAGGGCATGCACCTCTATGAGTACTCCTGGGAACTAGCCAAGATTGCGGCGAGGGTAGACTAGACATCTAAAGCTAAGCCTAATCCCTAACAGTAACTACTTCTTAACCCTCACATGTAAATAAAGGTCGCCAGACTTTTTGTCCTTTACCATACCCATTGCTTTAAGTCTGATTGGGCTTATTATATAGAGAGTGTTTGCCAAGCCAACACTTTTAGCTTATCCTTAAAATAAAAACTGACCGTTTATCACAGCACTGAGATTGGCATTACCAGACTTCTAAAAAGCAGTAGCTGGCATTTCTGGCCTCCACAGCTAGGATGAATCATTAATTAAGGATAAAGATTGAAAATAAAGCTGTTTATTATTGTTAGCCTGATTTTATTGATGCTTGGGGTAAGCAGTGCTGGTTGTGCCACAGCTCAGGACTTTGATAAGCGTCTGAGCACAATAGTAAAGCCATACGGCTTCAGTACCGCGTTATGGGAGTCCAAAACTATACCCCATGAGATGAATCAGTTGGTTTCCAGCCAATGGAAAAAGATTGATGACGAGATTTATACGGTTACCGAGTATTTTTCCGCCGCCGAGCAAATAAAAATCCTGAAGTCTCAAATTCAAGCTACCAACAATCCTGGACAGGGTGACCTAGCCACACTTGAAGCCGAATTACACACGCTACAAGAGAGAAAACTGGCTTTAGCGAATGCCACAGAGAGGATACTAGAAAAGCAAATAAAGACAGTACTGGCCGAACAGGATATCTATAATCCCCTGGATAACTATATAGGATTAAAAATCAACCTGCCACCGCTAAATTTTAGACTGGAGAAGCCACCGCATTTACTGGTGGTTTCGCCCCGAGACAGAATAGATAGCATAAGGGAGGTTACCCTAAATCAGAACATTAGTCTAGAGGAGATGGAGGCTATTGAGGATGAGGTTGACAAATTAGGGGTTTCTTCGGTGGTGGTAGAGCTCGGTGGCCTAGCTGCACTCTATCCCAGCTTTGTTACTAATAAGGCAAGCCTGCGGTTTACCATTGATGCTGCCACAGAAGAATGGGTACATCAATATCTGTTCTTCAAGCCGTTGGGAATTCTATACACGCTAGATTTAACCGGTGTATCCCGAAATTATGAAATTGCCACCATGAATGAGACCGTAGCCAGTATGGTCAGCAAGGAAATTGGCAGCACTGTCTGCCAAAAATACTACTCTCAATATGAAAGTAGTAACAACCAAAGCCAAGCGGACGAATCAGGTTTTGACTTTAACCAGGAGATGAGAGACATAAGGCGGGCGGTTGATGAATACTTGGCTCAAGGGAAAATCAAGCAGGCGGAAGAATTCATGGAACAGAAACGGCAATACCTAGCCTCAAATGGCTATCATATCAGAAAGCTGAATCAAGCCTATTTCGCTTTTCATGGTACCTATGCTGATAGCCCAACCTCGATTAGCCCGATAGGGGTTGAGTTAAAGCAGCTGAGAGAGCAAAGCAGCTCACTGAAGGACTTCCTCAACAGGGTTACCGTAATGACCAACCGCCAAGACCTGATAGATAGCCTGAAGTAGACTTCCCATAGCACACGGGTATCTATAGCGGAGAACAATACATTGCCCTCCCGTAAGTCACAGTGTTAAAATTAGCCTAGGAGTATTAGTCACAATGTACAAGGGTAAACATATAACATCGGTAACAGACGAGGTACACCTTCGCCAGCTTACTGTAGATGAGGCTATACTAAAGCTAGATAAATACCTGAACGATGCCTTTATGGCTGGTTTATATCAGGTCAGGGTAATTCACGGCAAGGGGACCGGGACCATACGCCAAGCAGCTAGACAGCACCTTGCCAGCCATCCCCTGGTCAAATCATACCGACCCGGTGGTTACGGGGAGGGAGGCAGCGGGGTTACGATAGTAGAACTGACCTAAGAACCGTGAGCATGTTAACGATAGATTGACAACCGTCCCTCAACACATTGCAGGGACAAGGATTTTTAGCTATAATATTTATACTTTTGTGGTGAGTGTCGCCCAGTGGATAAGGCGCCAGGTTGTGGCCCTGGAGATCGAGGGTTCGAATCCCTCCACTCACCCCACCCTTTCGTGTTTAACAGGGGCGCACTACCGATTCGGGCTATGCAGAATTACAAAAATCGAAAAACTCGTTAACCTATTGACATTCGTCATCTGACGAATTATACTTACCGCATATGAACCAATTCCATGTGCTACCACTCAACTACCAACCTATTGACATTCACAATTCGGTGCATTATATTTGCTGGTGCATGAACCAATTCTATGCGTTACCATAAACTATAAATATAGAGATATGGGAAGGAATAGTCTAATAATCTTCTAAGGATTTTATCCTCAAAAAGAACCCATCTATAAAATATAAATAGGAGGTGTTGTCGTGTGATGCATAATATTAGCAACAGAAATTCTAAAGGAGGTTTTAGATGAAGAAGAAAGGATTACAAAAACTAGGTGTGCTTATCTCGGTGGTGCTAGCATTGGCGATAGTCCTTCCCCTAGCGGGTGGCTGTACTGCCGGAGCCCCGGCACCGGAAGAGCCATGGAAATGCGGCTATATTGGCGCCCTGGCTACTGATGTTGGTCGGAGTAGCCAGAGGACAACCCAAATCGCCATAGATGAGATAAACGCCGCTGGCGGGCTCCTGGGACGCCAAATAGAGTACGTAGAAGCTGATTCCACAGAAGAGCCCTTAGAAGGGGTAAAGGCATACGAATACCTTGCGGAGCATCACAAAGTCGACTTCATAGTCTCCGGGTGTATAGATGATGTCAGCCTGGGCTGGATGCCCCGCTTACTAGAATACAAGATCCCCACGCTGGATACCTGGACCTCGGCAATCAGGTGTATCGAGATTGTTCATGATGACTATGAAGCCGGCGGCAAGGCCTACTTCATGCCCCACATGAACGACTATGACCAGGGCGCCGAGTATGTCGCCTTTGCCAACGATCTCCTCGCTGCCGAGATGGGCTGGGATACCATGGTTCTCTACTATGAGGATACCGCCTACGGCTGCGGGGTTGCTGAATGGGTTAGAGATGAGATAGGACCCGGTGCCGGTATAGAGACTCTAGGAGAAGTTTGTTACGATATAGGTACGTTTGACTTTACTCCGGTGTATTCCAAGATAGTAGCGTATGACCCCGATTTCATCTTCCACATCTGCTCGGTTAACTGCGTGCCACCCAGCGCTGCCTATGTAGAGATGGAAATTCCGATACCCATCTTCGGAGTAAACGTAGCCGCTTGCAGTGCCGAGTTCTGGGATGACATGGGAGGCATGGCAGGAGGCTTTAACGCCACCATGCCACCACCAACTATTGGACTGGAGTGGGATCCGGTCAGCCAGGCCCTCATCGACAAGTATAAGGCAAGGTGGACCGATCGCCCCATCTTCCCCCACTTTAACGGGTTCAATGCCTACCAGGGCATATACCACATGGTGGAGGCAGCCGAGCGTGCCGGCGGATTTGAACCTCTAGATAAATGGGTCAAGGAGATGGAGAAGACAGATCAGATCCTCTGGAGGTATGGTGGACATGAGCGCCGTGACGACCTGTCACCCACCGGACAGGATATAAAGTGGCAGTACTACATGTACTACGGACCGGACCATGACTACACCCACTCCTGCGTGCTAGACCAGACCGGTGAGCATGGACGCCCCGGCGGTATGGTCATGCAGTGGAAGCTGGAGAAGCAGGATCCGCTAGAGGCGACGGTCGGCATCATCCATCCAGAGAGATGGCGCAACACGGAGTTCGTCTTCGTACCCTGGATTCCAGAGGAGAAGAGGATCCAGAAGTAACGCCCTGATTCTCAGCATTCGACAAAGGCTTGAGACAACCTTCCCCTTGGAGGGGAGGTTAGGGGGGGTGGAAAAACCTCCACCCCCCCCCTTAATAGGGGAGTAGATTTTCTAAATAAGGACAAATTAGCAGCATGGAGCAAATACTCATTCAAGGCGCTCTCCTCAGTGGACTATATGCCCTAATAGCCATGGGCTTCACCATGATATTTGGTGTGGGAAGGGTGCTCAATTTAGCTCATGCCGGGTATGTTATGGTTGCCGGTTATTCTTACTTCTGGGCAACATACATGATGGGGTTACCCATAGTTGCAGGTTTCGCCATCGCCATCGCTGTTAGCACCGGACTTGCTGTGGGCACCTATCTGGGTTGGGTGAGACGGTTCCTGAACGACCCCACCATAGTTTTTGTCTCCACCTTCATCTTCGCTTTAATACTGGAGCATGTTATGACCCTTGCCTTCTTCAGGGAAAACATAAACGTCCCGCCCATCGTGGTAGGAATGACCCAGGTTATGGGATGTCCTGTTTCCAATAACCTCGTTGCGGCAGTGATTGCAAGTTGGGCATGTATAGGAGCGGTATTATTTTTTGTGAGAAAGACTCACATGGGGAGGGCTATGCGTGCCCTGGCTATGGACAGGAGAGGGGCGATAATCTCGGGGATAAACCCTGATATGGTGAATCTGACAACCTGGGCTATATCCGGGGCACTAGCTGGGGTCGCTGGGGTATTCTGGGGTAGCTATACTTTTCTGGTACCGTCGCTATGGGTGTTACCACTGATAATGTCCTTTGCCATAGTGGTAATAGGAGGGCTGGGCAGTATTGAGGGCACCCTTGCCGCAGCTCATATAGTCGGCTTTATGGAAACTGCCACCGTCCTGGCGATTAACGATAAATTGAGGAGCGTGCCCGGCTTGGTGATTATGATTATTGTGCTACTTGCCCGGCCTAAGGGTTTGTTTGGCAGGTAAATAATGGGTAAAAATACTTTAAAGCGAGAGGATAACCTTGATTAGAAGATTACGCTGGTGGCTAATTGCTATAGCGGTGATGTGTGTCCTACCGCTCTTCGTCCCCCTTGGCTTTCCTGTTAGTGTCATCAGGCTTCTTGTCATGGGTAGCTACCTGGCGATTTTTGCCATGAGCTGGGATATGATGTCAGGGCATACCGGCTATATCAGTTTCGGGCATCCCTTCCTAATTGGCTTGGCCGGCTATGTTACCGCGTTTTTATCTCACCAGGAAGGCTTCCAGCCGCCACATATTGTCCTGCCACTTGCTGTAACTTTGCCTCTAGGTGTAGCAGCGGCGGTGGGAGGGGGAATGCTCTTCTTCTTCCCCAGCATGAGGGTAAGAGGTCCCTACTTTGCCCTGGTCAGCCTCGCCTTCATGGAGATATTGCACCGCTTGATAATAGCCGTACGCCCGGAGTTCACCGGTGGGGATAGAGGGCTGCCTAACCTACCATCAGTAGTTATGGGAGCAATTCCCAACTATTATCTTTCCCTTGGCCTCATGTTTGCCACCGCCATCGGCTTGTGGTATGTGTCAAGGTCTAATGTGGGGAACGTTCTAAAGGCAATACGCATGGATGAGGATGTGGTAGAAGCCAGTGGCATCAGCACCTACCGGTTTAAGAGGTTCGCCTTCCTTCTGAGCGCAGTGACAGCAGGACTCGGAGGAGTCTTCTACACCCACTATCTGGCATCGATAAACCCGCGACGGGCTTTCAGCGCCATCTTGCTCCTTGATATAATAATCTCGGCAGTGATTGGCGGTATGGGCACCATTGTCGGGCCGATGTTTGGCGGCTACTTCCTGACCTTTATCCTAGAGTACTTGCGTCCCTATCTCTTCGGGCAGTGGAGGCTGCTTGCTTATGCCCTGGTGGCAATATTTATGGTTATTTATAAACCCAAGGGATTTTACGGTATAGCCCAGGATGTAGCTAGCTGGTTCCAGACAAGAAAGAGAAGGAGTGCACAATATGGCTACTAAGTTAATTGAGATAAAGGGGCTTACCAAAAAATTCGGCGGCCTAGTCGCAGTTAACGATTTCAGCTTTCATGTAGAGAAGGGAGAGGCCCTGGGTCTTATGGGGCCCAACGGCTCTGGCAAAACCACCGTTTTTAACCTAGTTATGGGAGACTTAAAGCCAGACTCAGGGGAAATCATCTTTGAAGGAAAAGACATTACTAACTATCCAACCTACCAAAGGGTAAAGGCAGGTATTGCTCGGACATACCAGGTACCGAGGCCGTTCCAGGAATTGCCGGTCATTGAAGACATCCAAATGAGCACTATACCAGATTCTATAATGGGGAGTTTCAGGGGAAGAGCAATGCCTCTTGAAAAGGTAGCGAAAATTGGAGAGGATGTTGGGCTTAAGGAGCACCTTTCAATGTACCCCCGTGAGCTAACTATGGGAGACCTTCGACGGGTGGAGTTAGCCAAGGCATTAGCTACTAACCCCAAAATCGTCTTGCTAGATGAGATCTTCGCTGGGTTAACGGTGGCAGAGATTGGTGAATTAGATACACTACTTCAACAGAGAAGAAAGAAAGGCCTGAACTTCATCGTTGTCAGTCACGATTTAAAGGCCCTAGCTCCTTTAGTAGATAGAGTCGTGGTTATTCACTTTGGCGAGTTTATTGCTGAGGGACCTTTCGACAAAATCGTTAACGACGAGAGGGTTAAAGCAGCATATTTTGGATAATTAAAATATCATACCCTGTCTCAAGGTAATAGAGGGGAGGTGACAATGGCTTTTCTAGAGGTTAAAGACCTTGAAGCCTACTATGGTAAGGCTCAAGCTTTAAAGAGCGTTTCATTTAATGTTGAAAAGGGAGGATGTATAGGCATAATTGGCCCCAACGGTGCCGGGAAATCAACACTGCTAGATTCCATCATCGGGTTAACAGATTGGCGAGGTCAAATTATCTTTAATGGTGTTGACCTGCATCGGCTAACCCCGAGGGCAATAGTTAAGCTAGGAATCGGCTATGCCCCGGAGAGGGGAAACCTCTTCACCTATATGGACGTGAAAGACAACCTACTAGTCGGAGCCTACTTGGCACGGGAAAAGATAGATGAAAACCTCGGAGAGGTATTTGAAATGCTCCCTCGCCTTGAAGAACGCCAAAAGCAGCAAGCTGAGACACTAAGCGGAGGGGAGCGACAAATGCTATCTTTGGGGAGAGCCTTTATGACAGACCCCAAGCTACTGCTACTAGATGAGCCAACCTTAGGCCTTGCCCCTATTGTAATTTCTAGAATAGCCGATGTATTGGAGAATTTGAAAAAGACAGGCATTACTATTGTCATCGCTGAGCAGAACGTAACTTTCACTATGACACATGCGGAAAGGCTCTATCTCTTGGAGAGGGGACAGTTAACGATGGGAGGCACCCCTGAAGAATTAAGGGGCGAGGAATACATTAGCAAAACATACTTCGGTGTCTAACTGCTAGATGTCACAGAGTTGATGACCAAACACTAAGCTGTCAGCTTTTCCCGAATGTAGAACATGGTTTCGTAATTCTACTTGCTGTCTTTCTCTCCTCTATGTGCTTAACTATCCTACTTAGCGTAGTATATATTCAGGTGCTTTAATATCTACTTTAAGATGTATCCATGATATAAGTAAGGTGCGTTTCAAGCGCTGGGTAGCAACTTGACCCCAAAATTTAGTGTTCTCGCCGTTAAGTCCCTGTAAAAGCAGAGACAAGGGCAAAACCCGTCTCGCCTGAGACATCAATCAAGAAACTGATTCCACCACGGAAGAACATACGGTACTAAAAATGGGGGTAAGTCAACACACTGGAAAATATAGGTAGGAAATGGGTACTTAGTGTTAGTAACTAAAGAGTAAAAATAGAAAGGGGTGTAAAAATGGGAAGACTAGAGGGTAAGGTTGCGATGGTAACTGGAGGGGCTACTGGTATCGGCAAGGCACATGCCCAGCTGTTTGCTAAGGAAGGAGCTAAGGTTATCATTACGACACGGAAGAAGGTGGCTGAAGGAACAGCATTGGCTGAAAGTATCAAAAAGGAGGGGGGAGAAGCTACTTTTATCCAGCTTGATGTATCACAGGAAGGTAGATGGAAAGAGGTAACCAACGAAGTAATTAAGAAATATGGTAAGCTGAACATCCTCGTGAATAATGCTGGCATCTCGTTAGGGAAAACAATAGAAGAGACTACCCTTGATGAATGGAATTTCTTAATGGGTATAAACTCAACCGGGGTTTTCTTGGGTTGTAAATGTGCGATTGGGGCCATGAAGAAAAATGGCGAGCCCTGTTCAATAGTAAATATCTCATCTGTCGACGCGATGATAGGCGAACCAGAGTTAGCCGCATATTGTGCCTCTAAGGGTGCGGTAAGGTCTCTTACTAAATCAGCAGCACTCCATTGTGCAGCTGAAGGGTATAATATTCGGGTCAACTCCGTACACCCCGGCTATATTCACACCGAGCTTACCGAAAAGGAGGCTCAAGATTCAGGATTGCCAACAGAGCAGTATCTTGAAAAAGTAGGGAAAATGCATCCAATCGGCCACATCGGTGAACCAATTGACATCGCTTATGTGAGTCTGTATCTTGCTTCCGATGAATCCAGATGGGTTACCGGCTCAGAATTTGTAGCCGATGGAGGTTATATAGCAAGATAGAAAGATTTGTAAAAGGACAAGAGTAGTTACGGAGACATCGGGCTGGTCATTGCTACTTAGATCCTATATTTGGTAAGACCCCAGGATATAGTGTTGACCATAAGTCTTGTTATTTCAGATCACTTTAAGTTTTTGTTCACTCCACTAGACTAAATCCCTCCCCGAAACCGAAGACCGGTTCTACCAAAATACTGAGACCCTTAGCCTCACGACCGATTTCTTATCCTGCCTTCAACTTCTTAGTAATGCACTACCCTACCCCATCTAGTCTTAGGCCAACCATTACTTTTCAAGACAAAAGTTGTTATAATACTAGTAAAGTAAAGGTTTACTTGATTATTTTGTAGATGGGCTGAAGTCATGGTAGAAATACTACGAAACAAGAATATGACAACAAGATTTCAGATACTGGTTGAGATAGCCGCCAAGCAGCCCAATATCCAGCAGAGGCATATTGCTAAGACGCTCAACATTACCCCCCAGGCAGTATCCGACTATATAAAACAGCTATTAAGAGAGAGATTGCTCACCACTGATGGGCGTTCCCGATACAAAGTCACTAACGAAGGTGTCGACTGGATACTAAAACAGCTGAAGGAGATTCAGGGGTACTTAAAGTCGGTGGAGAAAACAGTAAGTGATATTAAGGTCACGGGCGCTATTGCCAGT
Organism: Chloroflexota bacterium; assembly: GCA_015222205.1. GTDB lineage: Bacteria > Chloroflexota > Dehalococcoidia > Dehalococcoidales > UBA5760 > UBA5760. The sequence continues at coordinate 5,016 of JADFUW010000028.1, read as the reverse complement.
GGCGATTTATCACGAGGGCAAACGGTAGGACTAATAATGAGGGAAGGTCTACTGGTGGCTACTCCCGACCTCAGCACCAGAGCAACAGGCGTAGCCATTTCCGACGCCGCTAGCGGTAATGATGTCGGTATTATCAATGTCCAAGGAATAATAAGTCTAGAGATAGGCAAAGTCACCGTTATAGCAGTACCCAATATGCAAAAAGGTGGCTCAAAAAATGTCAACCTAAACAGGTTACAGAGGGTCATCCGGGACAAAAAACCAATCGCTGCTGTGGGTGTTGAGGCACTCACCACCCTAAAACGGGTAGGCATCCAGCCTGACTACAGCTATGGAGCCAGGGAAGCAGTAATTGAAGCCGCCAGTAGTGGGCTGTCCCCGGCAATAGTTTGCAATGACGAAGAAATACCGATGCTTATCAAGAGGCTGGATGAAGCCGGCATTAAACATAAGCTCTTGGACCTGAGGGCTAGTCGGAAGGAAAGCTAAACTGGTGCCAAGTTCAAGCACGCTGACCAAGGCAGTTATCCTCGTTGGCGGTCATGGAGTGCGACTCCAGCCACTCTCATATTACATGCCCAAGCCCATGATGCCATTACTGAACCGCCCCTTCTTGGAACACATCATCGCTTATCTTGCTAAATTCAAGGTTACCGACATCACCCTGGCGCTGAGCTATCTCCCCGAGCTTATCCGGAGCCATCTGGGTGACGGTAGCAACCTAGGAGTACAGCTTCACTATACAGTGGAGGATAGTCCACTAGGCACCGCCGGGGCAGTAAAGAATGCCAACCGATATCTGGATAGCACCTTTGCTGTCTTAAACGGCGACATCTTCACCGACCTTAATATCGCTGATATGCTTGCCTTTCATCAGCATAAAAAGGCAAAGGTGACCATAGCCCTAACCTGGGTAGATAACCCCTGCGCCTTTGGGGTAGTGGAAACCGATAGTGAGGACAGGGTGAGACGCTTTACCGAAAAGCCAAACACTAATAAAGTTACTACCCACTGGATAAATGCTGGCATTTACATCCTTGAACCGGAAATCCTAAGGCATATACCAGTAAGTAGCTACTACATGTTTGAGAGGGGGCTTTTCCCCCTACTCCTCAAGCTAAACGAACCGGTTTACGGCTATCCCTTCAGGGGCTACTGGCTTGATATGGGAACACCGGAGAAATACTTATGCCTGAACTGCGACCTTTTATTGGCAAAGATGAGTAGCCCCCTTACTCCGGGGTTGGGCCAGAACAGCGTTTGTTGTGAGAAGGATGCTACTGTCCACCCTTCTGCCAAAATAATGGGGCCAGCAGTAATCGGCAGCCGATGCCAGATAGACCAAAGAGCACGTATTGAGGGACCGGTAATTATTGGCGAAGATTGCTATGTCGGAGAGGACACAAGCATAGAGAAGGCTATGCTGTGGCAGGGAATTAGCATTGGTGCCGGTGCCAGCCTTAAAGGGTGTATTATTGGCAGCAACATCAGAATTGAAGAAGGCAAACAGGTTACCAATCGTATAGTCACTCTTGACCACACAGGATTGCCAGGCGAGTCCTGTCTAAGAGCTGACGAAGCTGGTTAGCCAAAAGGTCGGTGAAATATCAAGGAGAACACCGGCATCTGGGCTAGCCAAGTACATGAAGCCAGCAATATTTATCTACCGGAGGATTAGATGTCTGAGAAGCTCGGAAAAATTGAAAAGCCAGAGACTTCAGAGTTTAAGGAGGGAAGAAAGCTATATTTTATTCCCCTTATTTACCGCGGGATAGAGTCTCCAGAAGAGTATCTTGAGAAATTTAATCAGTATTGGAACCAGGTCGAAAATCAAATGAGTGCTTTGGAGCTAAAGCTGGGTAAGATAGATAAAATATACCATGAACTAATCCCGGTGAGTGGTGAAGACGGAGTCAAGACAATAAAAGAGCTTAACGATAAAAGCTATGAAATTGTCAAGGACAGATTAGACAAAGGGGCACAACTTGAAGCCATTGAAGAGGGTGAACTGATGACAGAACTAATGGACTGGGGTAGATGCTTAGCCACAGGTTTACAAAACCAAAAAGTACTTACCCAGATTTATGAGTCCTACACGGAAGTAAGCAAAAAGAGAAATGAATATATTACCCGGCAGATAGATGAGACACTCAAGACGGATGAAATTGGCATACTGTTTATGAGAGAGGGACATCAGATTCAATTCCCGCAAGATATACAGGTATTTTATGTGTCTCCACCAGCACTGGATGATATTGGACGCTGGCTCAGAGACTACAAGGCTAAATCAGAAGACGACCAACATACAACCACCTGCGAATAGCTGTACCCAAATTATTGAAGAGAAAGCCTTTTTGCATCCTCAGGTTAGTCATATTCCACAAAAAGTGGAGGGCACTCTCTCAAGCACCCTCCACTTTCTAATCCACCCTAACTTCATTACCCATCATACCCTCGTCCCCAACTCACTTGCGGTTACCTCCGCCGCACCGGGCATCTCTTCTTAAGATACTGCCCATTTCACTAACTCGAGTCAGGTTCGAGTTTTGCCTGCCCCGTCATACGGCGGGGCACCAATTGTCAACTTGCCACACCTCGTAGATCTTATGAAGGCTCATAGCACACCTCCTGAAGTAAAATTCATTCGGGTCCTACGCGACCTTTCAATCTTTATTTAACCATTTTTAACCGGCAGTTGTCAAGCCTTCTTTAACATCTGAGCGAAGACAGCAAAGGTAACATTCAAGCATCGTTCGGCGTTATTTAGCACTTCAAGCTTAGGGCATATTTAGAATAAGGTACCGGAAGTTAAGATTATCTACTAGAGATATACAAAAAGGAACCACTAACGCCAGCTCACCATTATGTAAACTGCTGACATGGTGGGCCAACGCGTACAGTAGACAGAACTTTTACCCTTACCTTTAGTCTTATTAGTCTTATATGATGGACTTAATAGCTCAGTCTTTGTAGCGTTAATAATCCACAGCCCCTATGACTATCCTATCCCAGCTTCTCTCTAACTGATTATTTATATTTATTTATCTGTCCTTGATGTATAATGAGACTAAGTAGCTACTGACAGTAAGCCTGTTTAAAGTACTTAGGGAAAACGATGGAAACCGTAATAATTATTATCCTAGCGGCTTTAGTTGGTGTCTCTCTCTGGGATAGGCTCCGAGAGCGGCAGAGGCAGAAAGAGCAAGGTGATGCTCTACTACAGATGATGGGCGAAAGACTTGATGAGAAGATTAAGGTCTTTGGTGAGGTGAAAGAGGGATTAGGAGCCCTAACCCAAAGAACAAAAATTGTTGAGGAAGTTGGTAAGAATATCTCCAATCTGCAAGAGCTCCTACGAGCACCAAAATTTAGAGGTGGTTTTGGAGAACTTCTGCTGGAGAGATTATTAGCCGATATTTTGCCCCGAGATAATTACTCCCTCCAGTATAAATTTAAGAATGGTGAAACTATAGATGCAATCATTCATATTGGCGGGCATCTAGTCCCTATTGATTCTAAGTTCCCCTTGGAAGATTTTGAGCGAATACTCAAGGCAGAACCTGAGGAAGAGCAGAAAGCCTTACGACGACAATTTACGCGTACGATTAAGAATCATATTGATAATGTGACCAAATATATACTGCCTGATGAAAACACATTTGACTTTGCCCTAATGTATATTCCGGCAGAAAATGTCTATTATGAGACAATACTTCGCGGTCAGGCTGAAGAAGGGGAGATATATTCCTACTCCCTCCAAAAGAGGGTTATCCCGGTATCGCCAAATAGCTTTTATGCCTATTTGCAGGTTATTGTCCAAGGATTAAAGGGGCTACACATTGAGCAGACGGCCCATGAAATCCTTGGACATCTGGAGCGTCTGCAGGGTGACCTTGTGGATTTTCAGGATGATTACCGGGTAATTGGTACCCACATTCGAAACGCAGCTAATAAATATGATGAGGCAAGCCGAAAACTAGCCAGGTTTGAGGACAAACTGGAACTTACCAGTAGGACTCCCTCTGAGAAACTGCCAGAAGGGAATGCTGAAACACGAGGCGAGGAGGCAGATAGCCGATGAATCGAACCAAGGGCTTTGTCAACCTGAATAGATTTAAGTCAGGCCGGGCTATCAAAAGGTTTAAAAGTTCGTTATATAGTAAGAGTGAAAATAAGCAGAAGAAAGTGAAGGGCCAATAATGAATGGGCAAGAGCACCGCGCTAGCGTTTCCATAAGTAACAAGCACAAAGATTTGAGGGAGAGGGAATTGGGAACTAATGATAAGCGACGGCGCCGCACCCTATATATCCTGTTGGGGATTGGTATTGCGGCAATTTCTGTTGGCTTAGCCTTTTTATTTACACAGGGGGGCTAAAGCTGAGTAAGTCGTTATACAAAAAGAGCGAAAACAAACAGAGGAGAGTAAAGACTTAATATGGAAAAATTCGGAGACGTTCCCGACTGGGCAAATCCACAGTATAAACGGCGCCGCACCTTATACATTTTGCTGGGGATTGGTATTGCGGCAATTTCTGTTGGCTTAGCCTTTTTATTTACACAGGGGGGCTAAAGCTAAGCCAAAGGAAGCAGTAGCTATGTGGGCCAGCCCAATAGTTATACCCAGTACCCAGTTTGCTCTTTGGAGGTGAGAAATGACAAAAAGCCTTTCGCCCAAGCAGTCTTTCCTACTGCTGTATATATCAACCATAGCCCTTATTGTCATTCCCTTTTTGCTCTCGATGGATGATGGCCTTAGATTATTTTATGGCCTGCCTTGGTTCCTCTTGCCTTTCCCTATCATTATGGCTACTTTCTTTGTTGTAGTAGCTATACCGAGGGCCAGAATTGCTCTTGCCAGGCTTGAAATACCGGAGAAGTATTCGCCTAAGCATTTCTTGCTACTGTTGTGGCTAACGGCAGGAGCCTTTATTCTAGGTGTCGTACTACACAATGGTTTTTATGGTTTAGGTATGATTGCTGGCCACATAATCCCACTAGGTTATTTGTTGGAGGGT